>NZ_DASTBH010000061.1:0-2187 GCF_035712165.1 Actinophytocola sp.
GGGCACCACGTCGGCCAGCAGCCGGGCGTCGCTGATGTCGCCCCGGAGGAAGCACAGTCGCGGGTGCTCCACCGGCAGGTTGGCCAGGTTGCCGGCGTACGTGAGGTTGTCCAGGACGGTGACCGCGGTGGCGGCCGGGCCGCCGTACCGCCCTTCCAGGACGCCCCGGACGTAGTGGGAACCGATGAAGCCGGCCCCACCGCTGACGAGCAATCTCACGGCACCTCCAGGTAGTGGTCGATGACGGTGCGGTAGTAGCCGGGCTGGAATCCGAGGTCGGCCACGTCGGGTATCAGGCGGCGCAGCTTCTCCACCGAGACGGGGTGGCGGGCCGGCGCGTCCACGAACTCGCGTCGCGCGGTGACGCCGAGCCGCAGCTCGACGTGGTCGACGATCTGCTCGATCGTGACGAGCACGCCGGACGCCACGTTGACCACCTCCTGGGACACCCCGGCGGTGAGCAGCGCGTCGACGATCGTCCGCACGGCGGGCACGCCGATCAGATCGCGGTACGCGCCACGGTGGATCTCGACCGTGCCGATGACCACGGACCGGGCCAGGGACGGCAGCAACTGGTGGGACGGCTGGTGCGGGCCCACCACGTGGCTGAGCCGCAGGATCAGGTGCCGGACGCCGGACTCGCGGACGACGCCCTCCAGCGCCAGCTTGTGCCGGCCGTACGGCGATGACGGGACGACCTCGGCGTCCTCCCGACCCGGGCAGCCCGGCGCCCCGTACAGCGCGGCCGATGCGGTGGACAGGAAGACGAGCAGCAGGTTCCCCCGCCGGCAGTGCCTCACCAGGTCGCGGACCATGGCGGCCTCGCGGTCGTACGCCGACCGCGGTACCTCCCGGGTGGTGGACACCCCGCGGGCCAACAGCAGCACGCCGGGATGGGAACCCGCCAGCGGTCGCAGGCTGCGGCCCAGGAACCCGTCACCGAGTATCTCCATAGCACACCGCCTATTCGCTTGGCAGCCCGTCACGCAGGCCGTGCAGGCAGGCGAGCAGGCTGCGCGCTTCGACGTTGAGGTAGCGGCCGTGCCGCACGAGCCGCATGAGCTGGTGCACGGTCAGCCACAGGAAGTCGTCCGGCACGTCGGCGGGGAAGTCGTCGGCCACTTCGATCACCCGGTACCGGGTCAGCGCGTGATGGAAGCGGCCGCCCTCCTCGGACAGCACGGCGTCGAACCGCACCCGGCCCGACGGCGCCGCGGCGGCCTCGCCGGCATACGGCTCGCTCGCCGGACCGCCGGCGGCGGGCAGCCGCACGGTCGGTCCCATTTCGACGAGTTCCAGCAGGCCCGGCTCCGAGCGGGCCCGCACCAGCACGTGCAGCACGCCGTCGAACGGCCGGACCAGGAACGCCGCGAGCCCCTGTCCGCGCGGCGCGAGCAGGGGCTGGGTCCAGTTGCTGACCTCGCGGCTGTCCGCCCGGACCCGTACCGCCACGATCCGGAACCGCTCGCCGCCGTCGTCGGCGATCTCGTCGTCGGTGCGCGACCAGTCCCGTACATGGGCCAGGGGGATCGGCCGGGCGGTCCACTCGCAGCGGGTCTTCGCCTCGGTGAACCAGCTCAGCACCTCGCCCATGGCGTGCAGCCCGGGCCGGAGCCCGGTGTACGAGCGGTGCAGCGCCGCGGTGAACGGGTCCGCCGGCGGCTGGACGTGCTCGCCGACGGCGGACGGGGGCAGGCAGGCCAGCACCGAGCGGGTGTCCATGTTGACCAGGTTGTCCACCTTCAGCAGCCGGTGGACCTGTCGCAGCGGCAGCCAGCGGTAGTCGTCGTGCACCGGCACGTCCCCGGTGACCTGGACGACCATGTTGCGGTTGCGCTTCTGCCAGAACCACGCGCCATGCTCGGACTGGAGCGTGTCCAGCAGCGTGCGCCCCGGTCCCGGCCGGCGGAAGTACTCCAGATAGCGGGTGTTCGAGCCGCGGTGGGCCCGCGTGTGGTTGCTGCGGGTGGCCTGGACGGTCGGCGACAGTTGCAGGTTGTTGACGTTGCCCGGCTCCATCTTGGCCTGCATGAGGGCGTGCGGGACGCCGCCGACGTCCCGCACCAGGATGCCGAGGATGCCGATCTCCGGCTGGTTGAGGACGGGCTGGTGCCAGGAGCCGAGCCCGTCCGCCTCGACGTGCAGCCCCTCCACGGAGAAGAAGCGGCCGCTGACGTGCGCGAGGTT
>NZ_DASTBH010000062.1:0-7927 GCF_035712165.1 Actinophytocola sp.
CTCCTTACCCCTAGTACCGCCATGCATAGTAGTACTAGGTATCCGGGCCCGGCAACGCACCCCCGGCCAGGGCCACCGCGGGTGCCCGGAAATTGCGTGAACGAATGGCCGAGCTCTGTCAAATTCGGCGCCATTCTGACCCCCGCAAATGGCGGATGCCGATGGTGTAATAGCCCGCATCGACAGGAAATGCCACGGCGAGGGGGCGCGGAGATGGAGGTTCGCACTCGTCCGGATGGGATCGAGGACGTCGGCGGCAGCGGGGATATCCGTCCGCTGCCCGTGTCGGCGGTGCTGGACCTGGCCGGAGTCTCGATCACCGGGCTGCACTACCAGGTTCGCCGGGACCGGGCCGCCAGGATCATCGCCGAGGCGGACGTGGCGACCGGAACCATCCCGGACGCGGTCCTCGACGCCCTGGCGGACATCGCCTCCTAGCTGCCGCTGACCTAGCCTGTGTTTCAGGGTCAGGGTCAGGGATCTACCGGATGATCATCGGATCCGGCCACGGAACTCTGGGGGCATGAAACGAACGATCCTGGCCCTGGCGCTGGCCGGCGCGGCCGCGCTCGCGGTTCCGGCCGTCGCCTCCGCCGAGCCGTTGCCCACCTTCGACTACGCCGACTGTCCGGCCGTCCCGGACGGCGCGGATCCGGCCGCGTGGCGCTGCGAGGTGCTGGTCTCGCACGGCACCTTCGCGTTCGGACGGATACCGGCGCTGCAGATCGACGACCTGCGGATGACCTTCGCCGAAAGCCCGGACGCGCAGGTGTTCGGGGCGCTGCGGGCCAAGCCGGTCGCGGTCCCCGGCGGGCTGCTCGGCGTGCCGCATCCGCTGGACCGGCTGGCCCTTCAACTCGAGTACGCGGGGTTCGCCGACTTCCACTCGGTCGGTGACCGGATGGGCGTGCAGCACCTGAAGCTCGCCGTGCGCGGACCGCTGCTCCCCCGCGGCTGCACCATCGGCAGCGACCGGGACCCGATCATCCTGCGCCCGGTCCGCACGGCCGGCCCCGAGGTGCTCTCGCAGGACCCGGTGGTGGTGCGGTTCGCCATGCGGGACAACGAGTTCGCGGTACCCAGGGCACACGGGTGCGGTGCGCTGACCGGCCTGGTCGAGCGCCGGTTCGGCATCCCGTCACCCGGTGGGTCCAACGAGTTCGCCCTGACCGTCTACGCCGCCCGCGTGCCACTCGCGCCGTAACCCCCGGACGGTCAGATGCCCAGCACGCTGCGGCGGACGTCGTCGCGGTCGCGCAGCGTGCTGGCCGGGCCTTCGGCGATGATGCGGCCCTCGGTGAGCAGGTAGCCGCGGGCGGAGATCTCCAGGGCGCGGTCGATGTCCTGTTCCACCAACAGAACGCTGACGCCGCGGGCGTTGATCGTGGTGATCGCCTCGAACACCTCGTCGATCACGATCGGGGCCAGACCCAGCGAGGGTTCGTCGAGCAGCAGCAGGCGGGGGCGGGCCATGAGCGCGCGGCCGATGGCGAGCATCTGCTGTTCACCACCGGAAAGCCGGCCGGCCGGTTGGGCGGAGCGGGCGGCCAGGCGGGGGAACAGGGCGTAGACCTCCGCCAGCGTCTCGCGATGGCCGGCGCGGGCGAGACGCCGGTAGGCGCCGAGGAACAGGTTGTCCCGCACCGACATGTGCCCGAAGACCCGGCGGCCCTCGGGGACGATCGCCACACCCCGGTCGCAGATCCGGTGCGGGGGCAGGGAAAGCACGTCCACGCCATCGACGGCGACCCGGCCGCGCACGTTGCGGTGCAGGCGCGCGACGGCCGCGACGATGGTCGACTTCCCGGCGCCGTTCGGGCCGATGATGCTCACCGTCTCGCCGGCCGCTACGTCCAGCGAGACGCTCCACAGCGCCCGCGCGCCGCCGTAGTAGGCGTCCAGGTCCCGAACCTCAAGCATGGGCCCGCTTCCCCAGGTAGGCCCGCACCACCGCGGGGTCGGTGAGCACGGTGGCGGGATCGCCGTCGGCCAGGCAGGACCCACGGTCCAGCACCACGACCCGGGTGGCCACCGCCTTCACCACGCGCAGCAGGTGCTCCACGATCACGATGGACACGCCCGCGGCGTGGATCCGGCGGATCACCCCGACCGCGTCGTCGATCTCCGCCGGGTTGAGCCCGGCGAGCGCCTCGTCGAGCAGCAGCAGGGTGGGCGCGGTGGCCAGCGCCCGGGCGATCTCCAGCAACTGGCGCTGGTGCAGGTTGAGCGCTGCCGGGAAGGCGTCGGCGTGCCCGGCGAGCCCGACCATGGCCAGGTGTCCGGCGGCGATGCGCCGGGCCTCGGTGAGGTTGCGCGGCACCCGGCCGAACATGACCGCCACCGCCACGTTGTCGCGCACCGTCATGGACGCGAACGGGCGCGGGATCTGGTAGGTGCGGGCCACCCCGACGTGCGCGATCCGGTGCGGCGCCAGGGTTCTGGTGTCCTGGCCGGCGATCCGCACGCTGCCGCCGGTGGGACGCAGGCTGCCGGCCAGGAGATTGACAAGCGTCGTCTTGCCTGAGCCGTTCGGGCCGACCAGGCCGACCAGTTCCCCCGCGTGGATCCGCAACGAGAGGTCGCGCACCGCCCGCACACCGCCGAAGTTCCGGCACAGCTCATCGCATTCGACCAGCACCCGATCCGTGCCGGCCGCCGGCACCGCGATGTCCACATCGGACCCGGGGACGGCGTGGCGGCGCGCCGGCAGCAACGCGCGCAGCCGGGCGTAGATCCCCTCGGGCGCGACCAGCACCGCCACGATCAGCACCGCGCCGAGCACGACCAGTTGCCAGCCACCGAGATCGGCCGCGGTGAGCCGGTCCTGCAGCAGCACCACCAGCACGGCGCCGAGCACCGGCCCGAACCAGTGGGTGCGCCCGCCCAGCACGCTCATCACGATCACGAACAGCGGGACGGTCAGCGTGAACACGCTGTCCACCGTCACGAAACCGATCTGCAGCGCGAAGATGCTGCCGCCGACCCCGCCGATGACCGCGCTGGCGACCAGTGCGACCAGCTTGTACCGGAAGGTCGCCACGCCGAGCGCCTCACCGACGTCCTCGGCGTCCCGGATGGCCGCCAGTGCCCATCCGGACCGGGAGTTGGCCATCACGAACGCCACCGCGACCGCCAGGCCGGCCACCACCAGGTTGACCAGGTAGAGGAAATCCTGGAACCGGCCGATCGCGGCGGGGAACGCCGGGATGCCGACGACGACCCCCTGGCCGCCGTCGATCGCTCCGTTGATCCGGGCCAGCGCGGCCAGGATGAACGGCACGGCCAGGGTGAGCAGCGCGAAGATCTCGCCGCGCAGCGACCGCAGCCGAAACGCCAGCACCCCGATGCCCAGGCCGAGCACCGCGCACAGCCCGGCCGCGACCAGCACGGTCAGGCCGAAGTCCACCTGGTGCCGGCCGAACAGCACGGCGGTGGTGTACGCGCCGACGCCGACGTAGGCGGCCTGGCCGAAGCTGAAGTAACCGCTGTAGCCGGACAGGATGTTCCAACTGGTCGCCTGGGTCGTCCAGAACAGCATGGTGGTGAGCAGCGCCAGGACGGAGATCGGCACGCCCAGGGTTTCCCGGTAGAGCGACAGGGTCGCGAGCGCGCCTGCGGCGAGCGCGATCCCGGCCAGTCCCCGCACGATCACGACCGACCATCCCGCTGAGCCGGCCGCCCAGCCGACCGAACCACCGCATCGACTGTGGCGGAAGACGCGGTCCGGACGAACAGCCCGCGCGGCCGCAGCAGCAGCACCACCACGATCGCGCCGAACAGCACCAGCGGCGCGGCGGCCGGGGACAGCAGCACCGAGACCACGCCGGTGAGCGCGCCGACCAGCAACCCGGCGGCGAGCGTGCCGAGCAGGTGCCCGATGCCGCCCAGGATCACCACGGCGAACACGATGCCGAACCACTCGAACGCGACGGCCGGGGTGAGCGCGTTGGCCAGCGCGAACAGCATTCCGGCGACCGCGGCGGTGGCCCCGCTGACCGCGCCGAGCAGCGTGCCCAGGGTGCGGTGGTCGATTCCGAACGCCCCGGCGATGCCCCGGTCCTCGGCGAACGCGCGCAGCGCCCGGCCCGGGAAGGTGCCGCGCAGCACCAGATGCGCCGCGCCGATCACGGCGACCGCGATGAGGAACGCGAGCAGCGTGGTGACCGGGAAGACCAGCCGGCCGGTCGCCACCGACGCGGTGGCGTAGGGGTTGACCTCGGCGCTCATCCGCCGAAAGTCTGCGCTGAAGATGTTGCTCACCACCTGCACGGTCATGATCAGCAGCCCGAAGCTCACCAGCAGCGAGTTCAGTTCGGAGATACCGAGCCGGTCGTAGGCCCACTGCAGCGCCCCGCCGGCCACGAACATGGCCGGGCCGGTGATGACCACGGTCAGGATCGGGTCCATTCCCCACGCCGAGGCGAGCAGCACGGTGAGGTAGGCGCTGAGCAGGATCAGGCCGAAGTGCGCCAGGTTGATGATCCGCAGCACGCCCCAGGTGATCGAGACGCCGGCCGCCATCAACGCGTACAGCCCACCGAGCAGCAGGCCGGTCAGCGCGGACTGAACCGTGATCACGAATTGGGCCCGCGCAGCGCGGCGGCGGCCCGGTCGGCCGGCCAGACCGTCACCCAGTCCTTGTTCTGGATCTGCTTGATGGCCTGGGTGGTCGGCCAGAAGTTGTTGACGTTCGGGTCGAAGGTCAGGTGGCCGTTGAACGTGGTGTCGGCTCCGGAGCGGTGCAACTGCTCGCACAACGCCTTCTGGTCCAGCCCGTTGCTGCCCTTGACCGCGGCGGTCAGGATCTCCCAGGCCGTCCAGGACGCGGCCGCCTGGGTCTCGAACACGGTGTAGGGCAGTTTCGCCGCTCCGGCCCGGTTCTTGTACTCCTCGACGATCTTCGCGGCGTCCGGGCCCAGTTTGTCCACAGTGGACCTGTTGGGTTCGAACATGGTGACGGACAGCAGCCCGTCGGCGGTGGCGCCGAGGCCGAGCGGCGGACCCGGGGCGGGGAACAGGCTGAACATCAGCGGTGGCTCGTAGTTCAGCTGGGCCATGGCCTGCAGCAGGTTGACCGGGTCGACCCCGAGGCCGTTGTTGACCACCAGATCCGGTGCGGCGTCCCGGATCTGGGCGGCGATCGGGGCCCAGTCGGTGGTGGCCGGGGGGTACCGGATCTCGGCGACGACGTCGAGCCCGCGCTGTTTGGCGATCGACACCGCGCCGGTGCGGTCGTCCTGCGCGCCGTAGGAGACGAAGTCGGTCGACCCGTTCTGGTTGGTCACGATCGCGACCCGCCGCGGCGGGCTGGGCAGGCTCGCCACCGCGTCGAAGAGTTGGTTGGGCACGAACTCGTTGGGCTTGGGCCCGATCGACCAGCCCGGGAACTGGCAGTCGTAGGTCATCAGCGGGGCCAGCACCGAGGTGTGCTGCGGCAGCAGGTAGCCGTGCCGTTGGGCCACCGCCATCGCCGAGAGGATGTTCGGGGTGGCGTACGGACCGATGATCAGGTCCACCTGCTCCTGGCTGATCAGCTGTTCGTAGAGGGTGCTCACCTTGGCCTGGTCGGACTCGTCGTCCCGGACGACCCACCGCACCGGCCGGCCGAGCAGACCGCCGGCCGCGTTGAGGCGGTCCACGTACTGCTCCCCGACGATCTTGTGAATGGCGCCGGTGGCGGCGAACGCGCCGGACAGCGACAGGGTGGAGCCGACCACGATCGGCTCGCCGCCCGCGGCGGGCGCGGCGTCCTCGGTTCCCGACTTCGCCTCGCAGGCGGTGCCCAGCCCGAGCATCAGAAGTGTTGCCACGACGGCGAATCCGCGCCCAGCCAGGGTTCCCATCAGGACACCGCCCTTTCAGCGGGCATGACGGCTCTGTCGGACGTGAGTGTAAGCTCACACTTTACGCGCGTGCAATCCTACTTAACGCGACGTGCCTGCCCATCCGGGCGGCCAAGTTAGCCTGAACGGACAGTGTTCGGCCGGACACACGCTGCGTATCATCGACCCTCGACCCGCCGCACCGCCCCAGTGGGAAGCCGAGGGTGATGACCGCCGCGCCGATCCAGATTCGGGTCCTCGGCCCGGTCGAGGTGGCCGACGGTGAGCGGACCGCGCCGCTGGGCGGGCCGCGGCTGCGCACGCTGATCGGCGCGCTGGCGTTGCGGGCGCCGGACGTGGTCTCCCGGGACACCCTGGTCGACGGGCTATGGGACATCCAGCAACCGCCGGGCGCGGCCAAGACCCTGCGGGCGCACGTGGCCTACCTGCGCCGCCGGCTGCTCGCCGGGGGGTTCGGTGAGCTGGTGGTGACCAGATCACCCGGATACGCGCTCACCGTGCCGGTCGAGCGGATCGACGTGTGGTTGTTCGAGGACCTGCTCGGCCGGGCCCGCACCGTGGCCGACCCGGCCGCGGCCGCCGAAATCCTGCGCACCGCCTTGGAGCTGTGGCACGGTGACGCGCTGGACGGCTGCCCGGCCGGGGACTGGGTGCGCGCCGAGACGACCCGGTTGCACGAGCTGCGGCTGGGCGCCACCGAGGAACTGCTGACCGCCGAGCTGGCGCTGGGCCGGCACGCGCGCGCCACCTCCGAGCTGGAGTCGCTGGTCGCCAGATACCCGTTGCGGGAACGGCTCTGGGAGCTGCTGATGCTCGCGCTGTACCGGGCCGGACGGCAGAGCGAGGCGCTGGCGGCATACCGGCGGGCCCGGGCCCGGCTGGCCACCGAGATCGGTGTGGAACCCGGCGCCGGACTGCAACGGCTGGAAGCGGCGATCCTGGCCGGGCGGGACCTGCCTGGCCCGGCCCCGGCCCCGGTCGCGGCGCATTCCGGCGGTGCGCCGGTCTGCTGCGGAGTGCCTGCCCCGCTGACCAGACTCATCGGCCGCGAACCGGAGATCGCCGAGCTGAGCGAGCTGGTCGGGCAGCGCCGGCTGGTCACCCTGACCGGAGTGGGCGGCTGCGGCAAGACCCGGCTGGCGATCGCCGTGGCGCAGCGGGTCTGCGCCCGGTTTCCCGGCGGCGTGCGGTTCGTCGACCTCGCACCGCTGGCCGACCCCGCCCTGGTCGCCGGGGAACTGGAGCCGGCCGACGCGCCATGCGGCGAATCCCTGCTGGTGCTGGACAACTGCGAACACGTGGTGGCCACCTGTGCCGAGCGGCTGGCCGCGCTGCTGCGAGCCTGCCCGGATCTTCGGGTGCTGGCCACCAGCCGCGAGGTGCTCGGAGTGCCGGGCGAGCTGGCCTGGCCGGTGCCCCCGCTGTCCACGCCGCCGGCAACCGGTTCGGCGCTGGTGCTTGCGGAGCTCCACCATTACGACGCGGTGCGACTTTTCCTTGACCGGGCGGCGGTTTCCGCGGTCCGGGCGCTCGGCGACGGGGACGCCGCACACCTCGCCGCGCTGTGCGCCCGGCTGGACGGGCTGCCGCTGGCCATCGAGCTGGCCGCGGCCCGCACCACGGTGCTCACCGTCGCCGAGATCACCGGCCGGCTGCACGATCCGGCCCTGCTGCGTACTTCCGGACATCCGGGCCGGCCGCACCACCAGGCCATGCACAGCACGATCGCGTGGAGCTACGACCTGCTCGACCCGCTGACCCAGGACCGGTTCCGCCGGCTGGCGGTGTTCGCCGGCGGGTTCACGCTGGCCGCGGCGGAGGCGGTGTGGGACGACCCGGCCGCGATCGACGTGCTCGCCGACCTGGCCGGCAAGTCGCTGGTCGTGGTCGAGCACACCGCGGCCGGAGCGCGCTACCGGCTGCTGGAGACGATCGGCCGCTGGGCCGCGGCGCGGCTGGCCGCCAGCCCGACTGCCGAGCGGGTCGCCCGGGCCCGGCACGCCGGCTACTACCTGGTCCTGGCCGAGCAGGCCGACCGGCAGCTACGGCAACCGCAGACCGGGAACTGGCTGGCCCGACTCGCC
>NZ_DASTBH010000063.1:0-2055 GCF_035712165.1 Actinophytocola sp.
TCCATCAAGGCGACGGCACAGGACGCCGGCTCCACCGTGGCCGACGAAACCCGCTCGGCCGCCGAGGACATCAAGAACCACGCCCACGACGCCAAGGACAACATCAAGGAGCACGGCAACTCCGCACCCCGGCAACACTGAGCCACCCTTTCACCGAATCACCCGACACGTCCCGGCCTGCGGCCGGGACGTGTCGGGTTTTCACCTTTCCCGTGGCCGGCTCACCGGAGCGCGTCGGGGTTGACGAGGGTGCGGGGGCGTTTGTTGGTGATGCCGGCGAGCAGGTTTTCCACGGCGAGCAGGCCCATGGCGGTGCGGGTTTCTATGGTTGCGCTGCCGAGGTGCGGAAGGAGGGTGACGTTGTCCAGGTCCAGCAAGGCTTCCTCGATCTGCGGCTCGCGTTCGTAGACGTCGAGGCCGGCGGCGAAGATTTCGCCGGTGCGCAGGGCCTCGGCCAGGGCCGGCTCGTCGACGATGGGCCCGCGTGCGGTGTTCACCAGGACGGCCGTGGGTTTCATCTGCCGGAAGGCGTCGGCGCCGAAGAGGTGCCGGGTCTGCGGCAGCAGCGGCGTGTGCACCGAGATGATGTCCGACTCGGCGAGCAGTGTCTCAAATGGACACCACTCGACGTTGAGCTCGCGTTCGACGGCCTCGGGCAGCCGAACCGGGTCGTGGTAGATCACCCGCATGCCGAACCCGGTGGCCCGGCGGGCAACGGCCTGACCGATCCGCCCGCACCCGGCGACGCCGAGGGTCTTGCCGTACATGTCGTAGCCCAGCATCATGCTCGGGCCCCAGATCCAGGGTCGGCGTGACCGCAGGAACCGGTCGCCCTCGGCCACCCGGCGCACGCAGGCCAGGATCAGCGACCAGGCCAGGTCGGCGGTCGCCTCGGTGAGCACGTCCGGGGTGTTGGTGACCAGCACGCCGCGGCTGGTGCACGCCGGCACGTCGACGTTGTCGAAGCCGACCGCGTGGTTGGCCACGATCTTCAGCTGCGGGCCGGCCGCGTCCAGCAGCTCGGCGTCGACCCGTTCGGTCAGCAACGTGAGCAGCCCGTCCTTGCCGGCGGCGCGGCGCAGCAGCTCCTCGCGCGGGATCGCCTCCGGCGGCCCCTCGTAGAGATCCACCTCGCAGCCGCCATCCAGGGCCTGCATCGCCTCGGGCACCAGGGCACGGGTCACCAGCACCGACATCGACGACTCGGTCATGACTGCACCTCGCTCACCAGGTTCTGGAAGGCCGCCAGGGCGGCGCGGATGTTGTCCGTCGAAGTGGCGTAGGAAAACCGAAGGTAGCCCGCCCCGTAACGGCCGAACGCGGTGCCCGGCAGGCAGGCCACACCGCATCGCTGCAACAGCAGGTCGGCCAGCGCCGCGGCGGACATGGCGAGGTCACCCACGTTGGGAAAGGCGTAGAACGCGCCACCGGGTTCAACGCAGGACACGCCGGGGATCGCGTTGAGCCCGGCCACGATGACGTCGCGCCGCTGCTGGAACTTCCGCGCCATGCGGTCGACGTCGTCCCAGGGCCCGGTCAGTGCGGCGATCGCGGCCCGCTGGCTGAACGCGGAGGTGCACGACACCGAGTTGATCACCAGCCGGGTGACCGGTTCGACCAGCGCCGGCGGGAACACCCCGAAGCCCAGCCGCCAACCGGTCATCGCGAACGTCTTGGACCACCCGTCCAGCAGCACGGTCCGCTCGGCCATGCCGTCGATGTCCAGCACGCTGTGGTGCGTGCCACCGGTCCGGAGCGCCCAGTAGACCTCGTCGCTGAGCACCACCAGATCGTGGCGGACGGCCAGGGCGGCGATGGCCTCGAGCTGCTCCGGGGTCGAGGCGCTGCCGCAGGGGTTGTGCGGGGAGTTGAGGATCAGCAGCCGGCTGCGATCGGTGATCAGCGAGGCCAGCTCGTCCGGATCGATGGTGAACCCGTTCGCCTCGCGCAGCGGCACCGGGACCGGGCGGGCACCCGAGAACGCCGCGATCGAGGCATACATCGGGAACCCCGGGTCCGGATAGAGAACCTCGTCACCCTCCTCGCACAATGCCA
>NZ_DASTBH010000064.1:0-4689 GCF_035712165.1 Actinophytocola sp.
GAGCTGCTACCAGCCGCCCGGCCCCGGCCCGGTGCACTGCTACCTCACCTTCGCCACCGACCGGCACGACCGGGCCGCCGCCCAGCGGCTGCTCGACGACCTGCTGGCCGTGCTGCGCGCGGCCGTCGCCAACCCCGACCGGAGGATCCGTTCATGAGCACCAACCCGTTCGACGACCCGGACGGCAGCTTCCTCGTCCTGGTCAACGACGAGGACCAGCATTCGCTGTGGCCCGCCTTCGCCGAGGTGCCCGCCGGCTGGACCCGGGTGTTCGGCGAGGAGACCCGGGACGCCTGCCTGGCCTACGTCGAGGAGCACTGGACAGATCTGCGCCCGAGAAGCCTGCGCGCCGCCGGCTCGTAGAGAATGCTCGGGTGCAGTCGATTCATGAGCGCATCGCCGGCGAGCTCGGCGTGCGCGACCGGCAGGTCCAGTCGGCGGTGGAGCTTCTCGACGGCGGCGCCACCGTTCCGTTCATCGCGCGCTACCGCAAGGAGGTCACCGGCAGCCTCGACGACGCCCAGCTGCGCACGCTCGAGGAACGCCTGCGTTACCTGCGTGAGCTGGAGGAGCGCCGGACCGCGATCCTCGAGTCGATCCGCGAGCAGGGCAAGCTCACCGACGAGCTGACCGAGCGGATCATGGCGGCCGACGCCAAGGCCCGGCTCGAGGACATCTACCTGCCGTACAAACCCAAGCGCCGCACCAAGGCGCAGATCGCCCGGGAGGCCGGCCTGCAGCCGCTGGCCGAGGCGCTGCTCGCCGACCCGACCCGCGACCCGCGCACCGAGGCCGCCGCGTTCGTCGACACCGACAAGGGCGTGGCCGACGCCGCCGCCGCGCTGGACGGCGCCCGGGCGATCCTGGTCGAGCGGTTCACCGAGGACGCCGACCTGATCGGCGACCTGCGCGAGCGGATGTGGACCGGCGGCCGGCTGGCGGCGAAGGTGCGGGACGGCAAACAGGAGGCCGGCGCCAAGTTCGCCGACTACTTCGACTGGTCCGAGCCCTACACCAAGCTCCCGTCGCACCGCATCCTGGCGATGTTCCGCGGTGAGAAGGAGGAGGTCCTCGAGCTCACGATGCGGCCGGACGACGGCGAGGACGACGTCGCGGCCGGGCCGAGCGACTACGAGCGGACCATCGCCGGCCACTTCGGCATCGCCGACCGGGGCCGGGCGGCCGACCGCTGGCTGCTCGACACCGTGCGGCTGGCCTGGCGCGGCCGCATCCTGATCAAGCTCGACATCGACCTGCGGATGCGGTTGCGGCAGGCGGCCGAGGAGGAGGCGGTCCGGGTGTTCGCCGCCAACCTGCGCGACCTGCTGCTCGCCGCGCCGGCCGGCACCCGCCCGACCATGGGCCTCGACCCGGGCTTCCGCACCGGGGTCAAGGTGGCGGTGGTGGACGCCACCGGCAAGGTGGTGGCCACCGAGACGATCTACCCGCACCAGCCGCAGCAGCGCTGGGACGAGGCGCTTGCGGTGCTCGCCGCGCTGGCCGAGCGGCATCGGGTCGAGCTGATCGCGATCGGCAACGGCACCGCGTCCCGGGAGACCGACAAGCTCGCCGCTGACCTGATCAAGCTGAACCCGAAGCTCACCAAGATCGTCGTGTCGGAGGCGGGCGCCTCGGTGTACTCGGCCTCGGCCTACGCCTCCCACGAACTGCCCGGGCTGGACGTGTCGCTGCGCGGCGCGGTGTCCATCGCCCGCCGGTTGCAGGACCCGCTCGCGGAGTTGGTCAAGATCGACCCGAAGTCCATCGGAGTCGGGCAGTACCAACACGATCTGCCGGAGTCCACGCTGTCCCGCTCGCTCGACGCGGTGGTCGAGGACTGCGTGAACGCGGTGGGCGTGGACGTCAACACCGCCTCGGTGCCGCTGCTGACCAGGGTGTCCGGCATCGGGGAGGGCCTGGCCACGCAGATCGTCCTGCACCGGGACGGCAACGGCCCGTTCCGCAACCGCCGGTCGCTCAAGGACGTGCCCCGGTTGGGCCCCAAGGCGTTCGAGCAGTGCGCGGGCTTCCTGCGCATCCCGGGCGGCGAGGACCCGCTGGACTCCTCGGCCGTGCACCCGGAGGCGTACCCGGTGGTGCGCCGCATTCTCCAGACCACCGGCGGCGACCTGGGCAAGCTGATCGGCAACACCGCGGTGCTCCGCAAGGTCGACGCGAAGTCCTTTGTGGACGAGACGTTCGGTCTGCCGACCGTGACGGACATCCTGGCCGAGTTGGAGAAGCCGGGCCGGGACCCGCGGCCGGCGTTCAAGACCGCGACCTTCGCCGAGGGGGTGGAGAAGATCGCCGACCTGCGGCCCGGCATGGTGCTGGAGGGCGTGGTCACCAACGTGGCGGCGTTCGGCGCGTTCGTGGACGTCGGGGTGCACCAGGACGGGCTGGTGCACGTCTCGGCCATGTCGCGGACGTTCGTCAAGGACCCGCGGGAGGTGGTCAAGCCGGGTGACGTGGTCCGGGTGAAGGTGCTGGAGGTGGACGTGGCGCGCAAGCGGATCGGGCTCACCCTGCGGCTGGACGACGAGCCGGGCGCCCGCGAGGCGAAGCCCGGCCCGCGCGCGGACCGGGCGCGGCAGCCCCGCCAGGACCGGCAGCCGCGCCAGGACCGCCAGCCCGCCGGCGGGTCGATGGCGGATGCCTTGCGGCGGGCGGGGTTCAAGGGCTGATGCTGGACCTGCGGCTGGTCAACGCCAATGTGATCACCATGGATCCGGCGTATCCGGCCGCGCGGGAGATCGGCGTGTGGCGCGGGCGGATCGTCGGACTGGACGAGGCCGTCTCGGCGTTGCCCGCCAAGGAGGTCGTGGACCTGCGGGGCGCGACCGTGCTGCCCGGGTTCATCGACGCGCACGTGCATCTGATCTGGGCCGGGCTCGAGCAGACCGGGACCACGATCGCCGGGCGCACCGGGATCGACGACGTGCTCGCGGTCGTCGCATCCCGGGTGGCGGCCAGCCCGCCCGGCGCCTGGGTGGAGATCCACGGCTACGACCAGCGGGTGCTCGGCCGGGACCTCGGCGCCGCCGATCTGGACCCGGTGAGCCAGGGCCGGCAGGTGTTGCTGGTGCACGTGTCCGGTCACGCCGGCGTGGTCAACACCGCCGTGCTGGACCGGCTCGGCGACGGTGTCCCACACGAGCACGGCCTGCTCGGGGACGCCGGCATGACGGCGGTGCGCGGCGTCCGCGATCCGTACCCGGTCACGGAGATCGCCGACGCGATCGAGGCGGCCGGCCGCACCTGCCTGTCCGAGGGCGTGGTCGCCGCCGCCGAAGCCGGGATCGGCGTGCACGGCGGGCTGATCAGCTACAGCGGGGCCGAGGCGGCCGCGTTCCAACTGCTCGCCGAGCAGCACCGGCTGCCGATCCGGGTCCGCCTGATGGTGGCTGCCGAGGCGCTGCATCCGTTGGCCACCAACGCATCCGACGGAGTCGCCCGCGGTCTCGACCTCGGCCTGCGCTCCGGGTTCGGCGGCGACCGGCTGGTCATCGGCGCGATCAAGATGTTCACCGACGGCGGCATGGGCCCACGCACCGCCGCGCTCACCGCTCCCTACACCGGGTACGACCACAGCGGCGACTTCTTCACCGACCCCGACGTGATCCGCGGCTACGTGCTCGACGGCCACCGCGCCGGCTGGCAGCTCGCGATCCACGCGATCGGGGACCGCGCCGTCGACCTGACCCTCGACGCCCTGGAACACGCGCAGGCGGCGCATCCGCGTCCGGAGGCCCGGCACCGCATCGAACATGCCGGGCTGGTCCGCCCGGACCAGCTCGCCCGCTTCGCCGCGGTCGGCGCCACGGCCGTCGTGCAACCCAGCTTCCTGTGGTACTACGGCGACGACTACGCCTCGATCATGGGCGAGGAACGCACGCCGTGGCTCTACCGCGGCCGGTCCTTTCTGGACCACGGCATCCGGCTGGTCGGCAGCTCCGACCGCCCGGTCACCCCGGGCGCCCCGCTGCGCGCCATGCAGTTCATGCTCACCCGGACGTCATCGTCCGGCCAATCCCTCGGCCCGGCCGAGGCCATCACCATCGACGACGCCCTGCGCGCCTACACCGTCGAGGCGGCGCACGCCTGCCACTGGGAGAACGATCTCGGCACCGTCACCGCCGGCAAACACGCCGACCTGACCGTCCTGGCCGCCGACCCCCGCCGGGTGCCCCCCAGCGACCTCGCCGACCTCGAGATCCGCGCCACCCTCACCGCCGGCACCCTCGCCCACGGCACGCTGTGACCTGGCAACCCGAACGGATCCCGCCGTTGTTGCCCAACGAGTTCCCGGCCCTGCTCGCCGCCGACGGCCGCACCAGGTACCGCTACTTCGCCACGAAGTTGATCGACAACGGGTGGGCGTGCACCTGGGGCGACGACAGCGGTGCCGCGCTGTGGGAGTCCGACGGGCACGACACCCTTCCGCTCTGGCCGCACCCCGACTACGCGGCGGCCGGCCACGACACCGGGAGCCAGGTGTTCTACCGCCTCGACCACCTGCCTCGAGGTCGAGCCCTGACCGGACCTCACCCGGACACGATCAGGCCGGCTTCGGCGGCGATCAGGGCGGCGATCGCGACGGTCTGGTCGGGGCTGATCATGGCTCCACGTAGGGAAAGCAGGCCGCGGGCGCTGGTGAACCGGGAGGTGCGCAGGTCGCACCGGGTGGCG
>NZ_DASTBH010000065.1:0-37953 GCF_035712165.1 Actinophytocola sp.
GACCGCGTTGCGCGCCATGGGGTTCGGCGTCTGGTCCCGGTACGTCAGCGCGCAGGGGACGGTCAAGGCCACCGCCGGGCAGGTGAACCTGCCGGTGGTCATCGCCGGGCAGCGCATCGAGGCCGGGGACGTGATCGTCGCCGACGACGACGGCGTGGTGTGCGTGCCGCGCCGGTCGGCCGGCGACACCGTCGCGGCCTCGGCGGCCCGCGTCGAGAAGGAGGCGGCCGCGCGCGCCGCGTTCGAGCGCGGCGAGCTGGGCCTGGACCGCTACGGCCTGCGCGCGGTGCTCGACCGGCTCGGCGTGGTCTACCGCGACCACAGCGAGGTGGGGTCGTGACCGGCGTGCGGTGCGCGCTGATGCGCGGCGGGACCTCCAAGGGCGCCCTGCTGCTCGCCGCGGACCTGCCGCCGGCCGGCGCGGACCGCGACGAACTGCTGTTGCGGATCATGGGCAGCCCGGACCCGCGACAGATCGACGGGCTGGGCGGGGCGCATCCGCTGACCAGCAAGGTCGGTGTGGTGGCGCAGGCGGCCGGGCCGGACGCGGACGTGGACTACCTGTTCCTCCAGGTCGCGGTGGACGAGCCGGTGGTCTCGCCTGCGCAGACCTGCGGCAACATCCTGGCCGCGGTCGGCCCGTTCGCCATCGAACGCGGGCTGGTGCCGGCGCTGGACGGCAGCACCGAGGTCCGGGTCCGCATGGTCAACACCGGTGGGCTCGCCACCCTGCGGGTGCGCACCCCGGGCGGCGTGGTCGGCTACGACGGCGACACCGAACTGTCCGGGGTGCCCGGCACGGCCGCCCCGGTGGAGATCGTCCTGGAGCCCAGCGGCGCTCCGCTGCTGCCGACCGGCCGGGTGCTCGACCGGCTCGACGGCCTGGACGCCACCTGTATCGACAACGGCATGCCGTCGGTGCTGGTCCGCGCCGCCGACCTCGGCCGCACCGGGCGGGAGAGCCCCGCCGAACTGGAGGCCGACTCCCGGCTCACCGCGCGGGTCGCCCGGATCCGGGCCGCGGCGGCTCCGCTCATGGGTCTGGCCACCGACCTCGAGGCCAGCACCGTGCCCAAGATCGTGCTCGTCGCCCCGCCCGGCAGCGGCGGTGTGCTCGGCACCCGGAGCTTCATCCCGTTGCGGGTGCACCAGGCGATCGGCGTGCTCGGCGCCGCCAGCGTGGCCGCCGCCGCGGCGCTGCCCGGCAGCGTGGCACACGACGTGGCGGTGCCCGCTCCGGGCGGCGAACCGGTCCGCGTCGAGCACCCCACCGGCTTCCTCGACGTGGGCATCGCCCCGGCCGCCGGCGGCGGTGTCGTCCGAACCACGGTCGTGCGCACCGCCCGCATGATCTTCGACGGAACCGTCTACCCGGGACCGACCCGACTGAAGGAGGCCTCCCATTCCCGCGCCATTCGGTGACATCGCCCATCTCGGTCAGGTCGAGCTGCTCACTCCCGAGTTGGACGCCACGGTCTGGTTCTTCACCGAGATCCTCGGCCTGACCGAGACCGCCCGCACCGCAAGCTCGGTCTTCCTGCGCACGTTCGACAACTACGAGCGCACCAGCGTCATCGTCACCCGCCATCACACCTCCGGCCTGCGCCGCACCACCCTGCGCGCCGCCAGCGACGAGGCCCTGCACCGCCGCGTCGCCGCCCTGGAGGCCGCCGGCCGCCCCGGCCGGTGGATCGACGGTGTCGCCGGCACCGGCCCCACCTACCTCACGGCCGACCCCGATGGCCACGAGATCGCGCTGTACCACCAGACCGAGTGGTACTCGGCCCCCGCCCACCTCCGCCCCGGCCTCAAGAACCAGCCACAGGCCAAGCCCCGCCAGGGCATCGGAGTCCGCCGCCTCGACCACGTCAACTACCTGGCCGCCGACGTCCTGCCCAACGTCGAGTTCTTCGAGGACACGCTCGGTGCCCGCCCCACCGAACAGATCCAGCTGGACTCCGGCAAGGTCTCCGCCCGCTGGCTCACCTTCACCCACAAGTCCTACGACATCGTCTACACCGAGGACCGGTCCGGCGCCAACGGCCGCCTGCACCACATCGCCTTCGCCACCGACACCCGCGAAGACATCCTCCGCGCCGCCGACCTGTGCCTGGACAACGACGTGCACATCGAGACGGGTCCGCACAAACACGCCATCCAGCAAACGTTCTTCCTGTACGTCTACGAACCCGGCGGCAACCGGATCGAGCTGTGCAACCCCCTGACCCGTCTCATCCTCGCCCCCGACTGGCCGCTCATCACCTGGACCGAAGCCGAACGCGCCAAAGGCCAGGCCTGGGGCCTCAAAACCATCGACACCTTCCACACCCACGGCACCCCACCCCTGGACTAACCCCCGCGAGTCCCCATTTCCAGACCGGCGAGTCCCTCGTTCACGTGCCAGGCTCGCCGGCGGTGCGACAACCGAAGACATCGCCACCTACCGAGGTCAGGCGAGGGCGGCGCCCAGGGTGAGCATGAGGACGCTGATGGCGGCCAGGGCGATCAGGAGCGGCCAGACCCAGCGGAGGTAGCGGCCGTAGGGGACGCGGGCGATGGCCAGGCCGCCCATGACGACCGCCGAGGTGGGGATGAACAGGTTCATCAGGCCGTTGGCGCTCTGGTAGGCCGTCACGACCAGTTCCTGTGGGACGCCGACGAAGCCGGCCAGCGGCACCATGATGGGCATGGCGACGGTGGCCAGTCCCGAGGAGGACGGGATCAGGAACGACAGGGGCAGGAACAGGGTGTACATCACGATCGAGAATGCGGTGGTGCCGACGTCGCCCAGCGCGAGCTCGGCCCAGTGCAGCACGGTGTCGGTGATCTGACCGTTGTTCATGACCACGGTGATGCCCCGGGCGATGCCGATGATCAGCGCGACGCCGAGGAGGTCGCGGGCGCCGGCGACGAACGACTCGGTCAGCTCGGACTCGCGCATCTTGCCGATCAGTCCGATGAGGATGGCGAACAGCAGGAACGACGCGGTCATCTCGGGGAACCACCAGCCGAGCACCGGTAGCCCGATTCCCATGTCCTGCCAGGGAATCACCCCGTACATCATCACGCCGAAGGCCAGGGCGAACAGGACCAGGATCACTTTGTGCCGCCCGGTCATCGTCTCCGGGGCGTCCGCCTCGGACAGCTGGAACCGGGTGTCGTTGTCGGCCTTCAGGTCGTAGACCATGGACCGGGACGGGTCCGCCTTGACCTTCCCGGCATAGCGCATCACGAACCAGATGCCCACGCCCAGGCTCACCACCAGAATCGCCAGCCGCAGCAGGAAACCCTGGCTGATCGGGATGCCGGCGAAGCCCGACGCGATACCGGTGGCGAACGGGTTGATCGTCGACCCGATCACCCCGATTCCGCAGCCCAGTAACAGAATCGCGGCCGCGGTCAGCGTGTCGTAGCCGGCCGCGACCATCACCGTGATCACCAGCGCGTAGAACGCGAGGCTCTCCTCGGCCATCCCGTAGGTGGTGCCGCCGAGCGCGAACACCCCCATCAGCAACGGGATCATCCATTTCTCCCGGCCGCGCAGCCGGGCGACCATCCGCCCGATGCCGGCCTGGATCGCCCCGGTCCGCATGATCACCCCGAGGAAGCCGCCGATCACGATGATGAACAGCGCGACGTCGATGGCGCCGAAGAGCACCCCGGAGTTGTAGAAGCTGATGTTCCCGGTGTCGTCCTCGATGCCGTACAGCCCGTTGATCGGCGCGGTGAGCGAGTCGACCACGATCCGCTGCGGGCTCGGGTCGACCTCGTGGTACGTCCCGGGAACCGGGCTGCCCGCGTCGTCGGTGTCGTAGTCGCCGGCCGGGATGAGCCAGGTCGCGATCGCCATGAGCACGATCAGCGCGAACAGGATCGTGTACGCGGAGGGCAGCGTGAACCGGCGCCGGCGCTGCTGCTCCTCCGGGGGCGTCTCGACGGTCTCGGTCATGGCACCTTCTCCTCGGGAGCGCTGTTGGGCACCTTGAACCCGATGAAGCCGTACAGCACGTCCAGCATCGGGCTGAGCAGGTTGAAGAAGCAGAACGGCAGGTAGGCCGCCGTGGAGACGCCGAGAACCCCGGAAATGTAGGCGCCGCAGGTGTTCCACGGCACCAGCACCGAGGTCACGGTGCCCGAGTCCTCGACCGCGCGGGAGAGCACCTGCGGAGCCAGCCCGCGCCGGGCGAACTCGTCGCGGAACATGCGGCTGGGCAACACGTCGGCCACGTACTGGTCGCCGGCGATGACGTTGAGCCCGATGCCGCTGCCGTTGACCGCGAGGATCAGCTTGCCCCGGGACGTCGCCCGCGCCACCACGGGTTCCAGCAGCCGCCGCAGGAACCCGGCGTGCTCCATGATGGCGGCGAAGGACAACGCGCCCAGGATCAGCCAGACCGTGGTGAGCATGCTGGTCATCCCGCCCCGGGAGAACAGTTCGTCCACGACCGGAACCCCGGAGTGGCTGACGAACCCGTTGCCCATCGCGGCGAAGATCGCTTTGACCGCGCTCGCGCCCGTGCCCAGCCCGGCGTCGTCGGCGAAGGCGCGCACCGCCTCGGGTTGGGTGAACGGCGCCAGCACACCGGCGAACAGCGCCGAGCCGAGGATCGCGAGGAACGGCGGGCAGCGCAGCGCCGCGAGCACGACGAGCAGCACCAGAGGCAGCAGGTTGACGACCGAGAGGTTGAACGCCTGCCCGAGGGCCTGCTCGGCCGCGGCGGTGCTGACCTCCCCGGACGGCTCGGCGAAGATCCCGAGCAGCAGGAAGATCACCAGGCTGATGCCCAGCGCGGGCCCCGCGGTCCAGAACATGTTGCGCACGTGCGTCCCGACCGTGAGCCCCCGCCCGACCAGTTTCGGCACCAGGATCGTGGTCTCCGACAGCGGGGTCATCTTGTCGCCGAAGTACGCGCCGCAGATCACCGCTCCGGCCGCCGCCGCGGTGGACACGCCCATCACCTGCGCCATCCCGACGAACGCGACGCCGAGCGTCCCGGCCGTGGTCCACGAGCTGCCGGTGACCATGCCGACCACGGCGCAGACCACCGCCGTGGCCAGGTAGAACCAGGTCGGGCTGACCAGCGCCAGCCCGTAGTCCACCACCGTCGGGATGGTTCCGGCCATGTTCCAGGTGCCGATCAGCGCACCGACCGCGAGCAGGATGAAGATCGCCCCCACGGCCGAGGTGACCCCTCCGACCGCGGCGTCGGCCACCGCGGCCACGGTGTAGCCGTTCTTGAGCGCGAGCAGCGCCGCGAACGCCGCGCTGACGAACAGCGCCACCTGCAGCGGACCGTCCGTGGCGTCCACCCCGAACAGCGCGATCGTCGAGGCGAGCATCGCGACCAGCACGATGACCGGCAGGATCGCGTCGAGCAGCGAAGGCGACCTCGGCTGCGGGGCCGAGGTCGTGCTGGAGGTGCCGTCGTCGGAGTCCGGAACCGGTCCGGCTGGCGGCGCCTCGTCAGACATGGAACTGGCTGTGCTGCGCCGCCACGGCTAACCCGCCGATGGCGTGCGGCTGCTGCTCGCCCCGCTGCGCCCGGCCCTTGGCGAAGGCGATCAGCAGTACGATCGCGACGACCGCGATCACGATCACCGCCCAGCGCAGCCCGGTGTTGGTTCCCTCCGCCATGGCACACCCTCCACTCGAGTCAGGACCGCGACGGTCGGGTCAGGCGCTGGCCACGTGCGCCGGGACGATCTGGGTGCCGGCGGTGCCCTCGACGATCTCCTCGATCTGAGCCAGGCTGCCGATCGCCGCGCGCTTTCCGGTGTGCTCGGTGAACCGCAGCGCCGCCTCCACCTTGGGTCCCATGGATCCGGCCGGGAATGCCGTGCCGCGCAACGACTCCGGGGTCGCCTTGTCGATCCGCCGCTGGTCCGGGGTGCCCCAGTCCTGGTACACGGCGTCCACGTCGGTCGCCATCACATAGAGGTCGGCGTCGACCTCCCGGGCCAGCAGCTCGCCCGCGAAGTCCTTGTCGATCACCGCCTCCACGCCCTCCAGGGTCCGGTCGTCATCCGACTTGTACCGGGTCGGAACGCCGCCGCCGCCGGCGCAGATCACCACGGCGTCCTTCTCCAGCAGCCACCGGATCGGCCGGATCTCGAAGATGCGCCGGGGTTCCGGCGACGGCACCACCCGCCGCCAGTGCTGGCCGTCGGCCTTGAACACCCAGCCCTTCTCGGCGGCCAGGGTGTCGGCCTTGGCCTTGTCGTAGATCGGGCCGACGAACTTGGTCGGGTTGCCGAACGCCGGGTCGGCCGGGTCGACCTCGATCATGGTGAGGATCGTCGCCAGCGGCACCTCGATCGGCAGCAGGTTGCCCAGTTCCTGCTCGATCACGTAGCCGATCATGCCTTCGGTCTGCGCGTCCAGGATGTCCAGCGGGAACGCCTCGACCTCGGAGTACGCGGAGGCCTGCAGGGCGAGCAGCCCGACCTGTGGGCCGTTGCCGTGCGTCAGCACCAGCTGGTGCTGTTGCGCGATCGAGGCCAGCATCGGCGCCGCCGACCGGATGTTCTGCCGCTGGGCGTCAGCCGTCATCGGCTCGCCCCGCCGGAGCAACGCGTTGCCCCCCAATGCGACCACGACTCTCATCGGTCGTTTCTCCCTCGCTTGAACTGGTTTCTACGCGGGTGACGCGCGCAGCCCGGATTTCGGCACCGTGACGGACGTGTCCGAATGGGTGCGGTCCCGATGCCGGATCGCCAGCTTGATCAGCTCCTCGATCACCACGAGCGACAGCGCGAGCCCGATGCTGATCGACCACATGCTCACGTTCAGCTCGGTGGTGTCGAGCATCTTCTCGAGCGGCGCGAACGTCGTGGCCAAGATGATCGCCAGCAGGGCGAAGCCGTAGCGGCGCAGTTGGGTGGCCGCAGGGATGGCCGCCCGGTTGAAGATGGAGTTGTACTGGTCCCGCGACATCAGCCCGACGACGAGGTGGAACAGCGACAGCGTGGTCAGCAGGGCGGTCGCTCCGACGACCGGACCACCGTGCGCGTCGCCGATCTGGTAGGCGACCAGGGCGCCCACCGTCATCACGGCTCCCTGGATGCACAGCCGGATCCAGTTCGCCGTCGACAACACCGGCGCGCCGACCGGTCTGGGCTTTCGGGCCATGAGTCCGGCCGTGGCCTCGTCGAAGCCGAGCGCGATCGCGATCGGGATGTCGATGACCATGTTGAGCCACAGGATCTGCAGCGGGTTGAGTGGAATCCCGCCCGCGATGCCCAGCACGCCGGAGGCCAGGAAGATCGCGATGTAGGCGACCAGGGTGGACATCTGGAACCGCAGGTACTTCAACAGGTTGTCGTAGAGGCCGCGGCCGTAGGCGACCGCCTTGACGATGGTGGCGAAGTTGTCGTCGGTGAGGATCATGACGGCGGCCTGCTTGGAGACCTCGGTGCCGGTGATTCCCATCGCCACGCCGATGTCGGCGCCCTTGAGGGCCGGAGCGTCGTTGACCCCGTCGCCGGTCATGGCCACGATCTCACCGCTGCGCTTGAGCAGCTTGACCAGCCGAAGCTTGTCCTCCGGTGCCACCCTGGCGATCACGCCGATCTGCGGTAGCTGGTCGAGCAGTTCCTCGTCGCTCATGGCGGCGAACTGCGCCCCGGTGATCGCCCGGCCCTCGATGCCCAGCTCCAGGGCGATCGCACCGGCGGTCGTCGCGTGGTCTCCGGTGATCATGCGAACCCGGATGCCGGCCGAGCGACACTCGGCGATCGCGACCTTGGCCTCCGGACGGGGCGGGTCGACGATGCCGACCATGGCCAGCAGGGTGAGGTCGCGAACCTGGTCGATCAGGTTGGCGCCGGGGTCGAACGTGGACGGGTCGAAGTCGCGTTGTGCGACCACCATCACCCGCTCCCCTGCGGCGGCGATGCGGTCGTTGGCTTCGACGGCCAGGTTCCGGTTGTCGTCGGTGATCGGCAGGATCGTGCCGTCCGGCTCCCGGTAGGAGCTGCCGCGGGCGATCAGCACGTCCGGCGCGCCCTTGACGTAGCAGCGCACCACCGGCTCACCCCGCGCACCGATCATCTTGTGGAAGGTGGCCATGAACTTGTAGTCGGAGTCGAACGGGACCTCGGCCACCCGGGGGTAGGCGTGCCGGGTCTCGTCGATGTCCAGACCGTTCTTGGCCGCCAGCACGATCAGCGCGCCCTCAGTGGGGTCGCCGATCAGGTTCGGACCGTCCAGCACCGCGTCGGCGCACAGGGCCATCGGCAGCAGGTACGGGTCGAGATCCAGCTGCCCACCGCCGACGTGCTTGATCTCGCCGATGGTCTCGTAGCCCTCGCCGGTGACGGTGAACCGGTTCTGGCCGGGGATCACCAACTCGCGCGCGGTCATCTTGTTCAGCGTGAGCGTGCCGGTCTTGTCCGAGCAGATCACCGAGGTCGAGCCGAGGGTCTCCACCGCGGGCAGCCGTTTCACGATCGCGTTGCGCCGGGCGATCTCCCGGGTGCCGATGGACAGCAGGGCGGTCACGACCGCGGGCAGTCCGGTCGGGATGGCGGCGACCGCCAGCGCCACTCCGGTGATGAACAGCGTGTCGAACGCCTCGCCGCGGATCAGCCCGAGCAGCACGACGAGCACCAGCGCGATCCCCGCGATCGTCGCGATGATCTTCGACAGGCTGTCCAGCTGCTTCTGCAGCGGCGTCTTGTCCGCGGTGGTGCCGGCCAGCAGGTGGGCGATGTGACCGATCTCGGTGTTCATCCCGGTCCCGGTCACGATCATCTCGCCGCGCCCGCGGGTCACCGAGGTGTTCATGTACGCCATGCAGAGCCGGTCGCCGAGCGGCACCTCGTCCCCGGGGACCGCCTCCACCGACTTGCCGACCGGCAGGCTCTCCCCGGTCAGCGCGGCTTCCTCGATCTCCAGCGTCGCGGCCACGAAGATCCGGCCGTCGGCCGGGACGAGGTTGCCCGCCTCCATCAGCACCACGTCGCCGGGCACGAGCTGTTCGGCGTCGATCTCGATCGCCACACCGTCGCGGCGCACGCGGGCGATGGTCTTGAGCATCTGAGCCAGCGCCCGGACGCTCTCCTCCGCCTTGGCCTCCTGGCGCAGGCCGACCACGGCGTTGAACACGGTCAGCCCGGCCAGCACCAGAGAGGTGCCGACATCGACGGTCACGATGAGGTTGATCACCGCGGCCGCGAGCAGCACGATCTGCATGAAGTCCTGGTACTGGCGGATGAACGCCGCGAAGGCCGACTCCTTCTTCCCGCTTGCCAGCCGGTTCGGGCCGTACTTGGTGAGCCGGCTGCCCACCTCCTCGGCGCTCAGGCCGCGTTCCGGTTCGACCCCAAGCTGCTGCGCCACGTCGGACACATCGGTCGAATGCCAGCTGCTCCCCTGGCGGGTCTGCTGGTCCAGAGACATCTGCTTAGCCATGCCACCGCCTCGGATCGCCGGGTCGCAGGCATCATCTGCAGCCGCCGGTCATCCGGGCATCAACCGTGCAGGGTGAGTTCGCCCCGCTCGGGCCGGGCCCGACCACTCCCCCAACCTGGGTGCGGGCACCCCCCGAACGGGGTACCTGACCCGTGGGCGACCTCGGATCATCCGGTACGGGCGATCCGCCTGCCCCTGCGTCACCTGGCCCCGCGGCCTAAAATTCGGACACCGGCTCCGATCCTCCTGGAATGGTCATGACGGCGACCCTCGAGTCGGTCCCCACCGCTCCCGGCCGCCTTCCCGCGCTCGGCCATCTCGGCCCGCTCGTCCTGCGGCGGCTGCCCTTCGTGCGCTCGCTGCGCGCCCACGGCGACCTCGTTCGGGTCTACTTCGGCGGCCGGCCGGTCTACGTGGTGACCAGCCCGACACTGGTTCGGGAGCTGCTGGTCGAACATGGCGGCGAGTTCGACAAGGGCAGCATCTTCGACGAGGGCAAGGCGTTCCTGGGCGAAGGGCTGATCACCTCCGCCGGCGAGCTGCACCGCCGCCAGCGCCGGTTGATCCAGCCCGAGTTCACCGCCGCCCGGATCCGGGACTACGTGCCGGTCATGCGGGAGACGGCGCTGCGGGTCACGGCGGAGTGGCGCGCCGGCCGCCCGGTGCGGGTGGACCAGGCGATGCTGCGGGTGGCCTTCGGCACCGTCACCGGCGTGATGTTCTCCGGCTGCCTGCCGCCGGGCGCCGAGGACCCGCTGCTGCGGGAGCTGCGGCTGCTGATCCAGGGCGCGCTGCTGCGGGCGTTCGCCCCCGGGCTGGTCCGCCGGTTGCCCGGCCAACGCCGCTACGACCGCTCCGTCGCCGAGGTGCGCGCGATCACCGAGCGGCTGCTGGACCAGTGCGCCGCAGCCCCGGTCCGCCGGGCGGACCCGATCCACCGGCTGCACACCGTGACCGGCCCCGGCGCGGAGCACGGCATGAGTCCGGAGCAGCTGCGCGATGAGCTGATCAGCATCATGATCGCCGGCACCGAGACCACCGGCGGGGCGCTGGCCTGGGCGCTGCACGAGCTGGCCAACCGGCCGGAGGTGGCCGACCGGGTCGCCGGCGAGGTCGACCGCGTGGTCGGCGACGCGCCCGTGACCGCCGAGGCGGTCGACGAGCTGCACTACACCCACCGGGTGCTGTGTGAGGTGCTGCGCCGCCGCGCCACGTGGCTGTCCACCCGGCGGGCGCTGCGCCCGGTGACCCTGGGCGGGGTGCCGGTCCCGACCGGAACCGAGTTCGCGTTCAGCCTCTACGCGCTGCACCACGACCCGGAGCTGTACCCGCGGCCGGAGGAGTTCGACGTGGACCGCTGGCTGCCGGAGTCGGCGAACGCCCGGCCGCGGGGCACGTTCATGCCGTTCCTGGAGGGCACCCGCAAGTGTCTCGGCCACTCGTTCGCCTGGACGGAGCTGGCGGTGGTGGTGGCGACCCTGGCCGGGCGGTGGCGGTTCGCGCCGGGGCCGGGCCGGGTCCGGGAGGTCGCGGTGTCCACGATCCGCCCCAGCCGGCTGACCCTGGTCCCGCTGCCGCGTTCGGCCCGGTCAGCCCGGCACCAGGGCGAGCAGGAAGTTCGGCTGTGACCCGCCGACCCGGGGCGCCGAGCTGCGATACCGGGTGTTGTCCCGCGACCAGGCGATGTTGCCGCTGATCCAGGTGTGCATGCCGGCCACGAACCGGCCCACGTCCCGGCACTGGGTGGGAGTGAGGCGCAGCGCGGCGCAGCAGCGGGGCAGCCGGCTCTCCAGCCGCCGCAGCAGGCGCAACCGCCCCACCAGCATCCGGGACACCGCCGTGGCCGCATTGTCGACACCGCAGCGCAGGTGGCGTTGCAGCACGAACACGAGGTTGCTGACGTTGCCCTCCTCGGCGTCCACGCCGACGGAGAACAGGTCGTTGCCCCACAGCGTGATGTCGCCGAGCACATCGAGCAGATCCTGGGTCAGCGGGTCGTCGTGCACCCGCTCGGGCAGTTCGTAGCCGGTGGCGAACTCGGAGAGGTCCATGGCCGCCCGGATTCCGCCGAACCGGCGCCGCTGTTCGATGTAGGACTTGAGCGTGGGCACCGTGCCGGTGTACCGGTTCGTCGCCTCCCACAGGCAGCCGTCCAGGTACTGCTCGGTGTGGGTCAGGAAACGCCGCTGCCAGACCGGTGAGCTGAGCCGCCGCAGGTCCGCCCAGGCGCCCCCGAAACCCGCCTGGAACGGGACCACGTGCGGATCCGGCGGCGCGAGCCGCAGACCCAGCCAGGTGAGCATCGCGTCGGCCACCAGGCGCACCGCGGCCGCCGGGCGCTCGTCGGGCAGCTTCTCCAACTGGTCGTCGAACATCGTCCAGACGCAGAACCAGCGCGCGACGATCGGCAGCCGGTCAGGCAGGGCGTCCGGGTAGATCTGGGCGGTGAGATAGCCGAGCCGGCTGCCGAAGTAGTAGTCGGCCGCGCCCGCGCCCGGCAGCAGGCCGCACCGGCGCAGATACGCGCGCACCTCCCGCTCGGCCTGTGCGGCGTACGGGCTTATCCGGGAGGGGAAGGGAGATGCGGGCGGGATCAGGGCCGCCAGCGGCTCCATAATCCCGGACATTAACCCCAAAACGTCATTAACGCAGAGTGGCGCCCAGTGCGGCGCCGGCGTTCGCCGCGGCCCGCCGCACCGAGGAGCGGACCCCTTTGCGGACAACCTCGTCGTGTCCGCCGCACACCGCGAGCACCCCGGCGAGCCCATGCCGGTGGTCGAGCACCGGAACCGCGA
This sequence comes from Actinophytocola sp., assembly GCF_035712165.1. Lineage (GTDB taxonomy): Bacteria > Actinomycetota > Actinomycetes > Mycobacteriales > Pseudonocardiaceae > DASYTH01. Next base: position 12,208 of record NZ_DASTBH010000065.1, read on the forward strand.
CCGCGCTGAGCCCGGGCACGTACTCGCTGTCGCTGTGGTTCAGCCCGGTGCGCCGGATCTGGTCCAGTTCCGCCGCGAGCCGGACCGGGTCGGTGACCACGTAGTCCGGATAGGGAACCCGGTCCCGGTGGTCGACCGGCAGCGCCTCGGCCTCCGGGGTGAAGGCGAGCAGCACCTTCCCGCTGCCGGTGTGCTGGGCCAGTGGCCAGCGTGGCACCTCGGCGAGCGCCTCGGCCGAGGCCGAGACGTGGCACACCGACTCGACCCGCACCCGGCCGTACCGCAGGGTGGAGAACGCGGTGGCGAGCCCGGTCTCGTCGCGCAGCCGGGCCAGGTGCGGTGCGACCAGCGTGCGCCGCGCGGCCGCACCGGGCGGCTCGACCCGGTGCGACATGGCCAGCAGGCGCGGGCCCGGCAGGTACACCTCGTGCACCCGGTCCAACATCCCGAGTTCGACCAGGTCGGTCAGCATCCGCGCGGCGGTCGTCTTGGCCAGGTCGACCCGCCGGGCGAGTTCCGATATCCCCAGCCCCGCCTCGGCGTCGGTGACCGCCTCCACGATCGACACCACCCGGCCGATATGTCGGTCCTGAACCGAGGGGATCCGCTGGGGATCGATTCCGAAATCCATCGTCCGCCACCCGTTACGCTCCGTCGGCCAGCGGGGGCGCGGTGACCTGTTCACGCTCCCACTGACCCGGTCACCAGGACGCACGCGTCGCTCGTGCGCCTGCACGGTCATTCTGCGTCGGGCGCGGTGTCCGCCCAAGGGTCTTTCGGCACCGGATCGCTCGAATCGTCGGATTTGTACGAAGATGGCGTTGTCGGACTGCCGCCGAAACTTTCGGAAAGATTTCCGAGCTTTTCGGTGCCAGAGCGTGCGATCCGGCACAGGGTTTCGCACGTCACCATCGCCTATGGGCACGCACGGTCACCAGTCCTTGACGCTCCGCCCTGCATCGCCTTACGCTTATTCCGTAACATTTTCGAAATATTGCGGGATATGCCCGCCCGTTCCGAGCACGGTCTCCTGAATGTGCGCGCTGCCGTCTCGGTGCCCGAGACTCCATCACCACCCGGAAGGAGAGCCCCAGTGATCATCAGCTCGGACCGGCCCCGGATCCGTCCGGTGGTCGTCGCGCTGGCGGTAGCGGCACTCACGGTCGCCGGAGCGGCCACGGTGATAGCCCGGACCACCACCGCCGAGGCGGACGCAGGCGGCCCGGTGACCATCGCGGCCGTCGAGGACGACGGCGCCGACTGCCCGGTGACCGTGCCCGGCTCCACGCCGGCCAACTCCCGGCTGCCCGACCCGTTCCTGCGGCTGAACGGCACCCGGATCACGAGCAGGTCCGACTGGCGCTGCCGGCGGGCCGAGATCAAGGAGCTCGCGGAGCGGACCGTCTACGGCCAGAAACCCGCCCAACCGGCGAGCGTCACCGGAACCGTCTCCAGCACCGGCATCACGGTGAACGTGTCCGACCAGGGTCGCAGCGCCAGTTTCTCGGCCAGCGTGCAACTGCCCAGCGGCACCGGGCCGTTCCCGGCCGTCGTCGTGCTCGGCGGGTTCGGTGCGGACACGGCCACCATCCGCGCCTCGGGCGCCGCCGTGATCAACTACGACCCGCTCGCCGTGGGCCGGGAAGGCACGCCCCGAAACAACAAGCAGGGCGCGTTCTACAGCATCTACGGATCCTCGAGCAGCACCGGCCTGCTGGTCGCCTGGGCGTGGGGCGTGAGCCGGATCATCGACGTCATCGAACGGTCCGGCGGCAACATCCTGCGCGCGGACGCCACCGGGGTCACCGGATGCTCCCGGTACGGCAAGGGCGCCTTCGTGGTCGGCGCGTTCGACCAGCGCATCGCGCTGACCATGCCGATCGAGTCGGGCAGCGCCGGCGCGCCGATCCTGCGCGGCATTCCCGGGGAAAGCGGAGCCCAACCGCTGAGCAGTGCCTACGGCGAGCAGCCCTGGCTGGGCGACGCGTTCAACTCGTTCACCGGCAACCCCAACGCGCTGCCGGTGGACACGCACGAAACGGTCGGCATGATCGCGCCGCGCGGCCTGTTCGTCATGGAGAACCCACACATCGACTGGCTCGCCGCCCGGTCCGGAAGCGTTGCCGCCCTTGGCGGCGCGGAGATCTACCGGGCGCTCGGCGCGGTGGACAACATCACCTACTGGTCCGACATCCAGGACGGCACGCACTGCGCCGTCCGGCCGGAGTGGCGCACCCCGCTGCAGCAGAACATCCAGAAGTTCCTGCTGCGCACCGGAAACACCCCCGGCACGATCCGGATCTCCAGCCGCAAGGCCGGCAACCTGGCCCAGTGGCGGGACTGGACCACACCGACCCTCTCCGACGGCCCGACCTCGACGACGACCACGACAACCACGACGACAACCACCACCACCACGACCACGACGGGCCCGCCGCCCCCGCCGGACGGCTGCTCGGCATCGGTCTCGCTCAACCAGTGGACGGGCGGTTTCGTCGCCAGCATCACCGTCACCGCCGGCGCCGCACCGATCACCGGCTGGACCGTCACCGTGGCTCTCCCCGCCGGCACCGTCACCAACTCGTGGAGTTCCACCCGCACCGGCACCACCGGCACGATCCGGTTCGACAACGTCAGCTTCAACGGCTCCCTGGGCGCCGGGCAACGAACCGAGTTCGGCTTCCAGGGCACCGGCACCGGTCCCGGCAGCACACCCACCTGCGCCGCGAGGTAACCGCGACCACCCCGGGCCGGGCGCCTGCGCCCGGCCCGCAGTCGGTCACGTCTCGCCGGGTTTGTGGGCCAGCAGGGCGAACATGGTGACGGAGAAATGGAAGTCGCCACGCCGGGCGGCGGCGCGGAGGTCGGCGAAGAGGTCCTCGCGGGCCTCGGCGGTGAGCAGGCCGTCGACGGTGCCGAGGAGGGTGAGCATGTCCTCCGCGGCGGTGGCGTCCTGGATGATGGCCTGTGAGCCGGCGTCGGCGACCGCCAGTCCGGCGGCGGTGAGTTGGCCGCCGAGGCGGCGGCCGGACAGCGGGTTGGGGAAGCGGCCGAGCCAGAACCGGCGGATGGTCTCGACCGTGTCCGGCGCGCCGGGATGGATGATCATGGTGGCCCAGTCGGTGTCGGCGACCAGGGCCCGGCCGCCCGGCCGCAGCACGCGGGCGATCTCCGCGGCGGCCCGGTCCGGCTCGTCGAGGTGCTGGAAGACCCGTTCGCAGCGCAGCACGTCGACACTGGCGTCGTCGAACGGCAGCGCGTAGGCGAGCCCGTCGACGAACCGCGCGGCGGAGCCGGCGGCGGCCGCGCGCCCGGCCGCAACCTCGCGCAGCCCCGGGTTCGGTTCCACCCCGATGGCGGTGCCGGACGGGCCGACCGCGGCGGCCATCGCCTGCGTCTCCTCACCGGTCCCGGCGCCCACGTCCACGGCACGCTCCCCCGGGCCGGGCCCGAGCACCTCCCGGCCCCAGGCCCGCAACCGCCGCACGCCGGGCCACGCCGCCTGCACGTCCAGCACATCGACCAGCGCCGCCACCGACTCGCCGGTGCCGGCCCGGAACGACACCGGGCGATCCAACTCAGCCATTCCCCCATCCCCCCGTGCCGCTCAGGTTCGTTCGGCCTCCGGCATGGTAAACACCTCGGCGCGGACCACGCCGGGCACGGCCTCGGCCAGCCTGCGGGCCGCGTGCCGGTCGGTCGGGTCGTCGAACTCGTCGCCGATGGTGACCACACCCTCGCGCACCTCGACCCGCCAGCGCCGGCCGCCGCCGTAGATTTCCAGGCGGTGCCGGACATCCCGGGCGATCAGGGCATCGTCGCGGCCGGTCAGGCGCACGAGGTCGCGGCGGGTCACGATGCCGACCAGCCGATGGCCGTCGACGATCGGCACGCTGCGCAGCCGGGAGTCGAGCATGGTCGCCGCCAGTTCGGCGAGGTCGGTGCCGGGGTTGGCGAAGATGACCGGAGCGGACATCACGTCGGCCACCGTGGCGTGCTCCGCGGCCGGCGGGACCGGGTCATGGTGCCGGGGGTCGAACGGGATGCGGCCGCGCATCAGGTCGGCCTCGGTGACGATGCCGACCAGGCGCTCCTCGGCGTCCAGGACCGGCAGCGCGGTGAACCCGCGGGCGGCCAGCAGGGCCGCGGCGGCCTTGAGCGGCGTGTCCGGTTCGACCGTGACCACCGGGCTGGTCATGACATCGTGGGCGCGCATCCCGATCTCCCTTCGCCGCACGGGGCCAGACAGCGCCCCCGAGCATAGGCCGGGGCGGGCCGGATGGGCCAGCGGACGCCGATTGCCGTCCATTGTGGACAATTCGGTGCGGCTGGCACGGAATGGCGCACATCACAGCACATCGGTTCAACCGGCGGAACTAGGGAAAGGGTGCCGCCGTTGTACAGATTGGTCGATGCGGATTGAGTCCCCCGGGCCGCAACCCCCGACGTCACGGAATACCGACCCGCTGGAGCCGTGTTCGTTCCACTCGCCGAGAGGCGACCGCCGCATCGACCCCCGATCTCCGTCCCCGTGCGCCGCCATACTCCCCCTCGTGGCTGGCGCCGGGGACGGTCCATTTTCGGCCATTATCGTCCGGTGACCCGAGCATTGCTGTTGCTGGACGTCGACGGCGTCCTCAACCCCTACGGCCCGGCCGATCCGCCGCCAGGGTTCACCGATCACCCGTTCTTCCCCGGCGAGCAACCGGTCCGGGTCAATCCCGCGCACGGCGCCTGGATCACCGATGCCGGCACGGTCACCGACGTCGCCTGGGCCAGCGGCTGGAACGACACGGCCAACCGGTTGCTCGCCCCGCTGCTGGGTATCGCGGCGCTGCCGGTGGTGGTCATGCCGTCGGGCCGGTTCGACGCCGGCGAGAAGGTCACGCGCATCGATGCCTACGCCCGGGACCGGCCGGTGGCGTGGGTCGACGACATCCACCCGCCGCAGGCCCATCGCTGGGCCGGGGATCGCGCCTGGCCCACCCTGCTCGTCACCGCGGACCCGATGATCGGCCTCACCCGGGATCACATCGACCGCGTCATCGCCTGGGCCAGGGCGCTGTAAACCACGGGGAAGGCTAGGCGGGTTCGGCCGGCGGGTCGTCGCCCGCGGCGATGGCTCGTTGGGTCCAGGCGACGTCGTGCCAGGCGCCGTGTTTCCAACCGATCCTGCGGTAGGTGCCGACCGGTTCGAAGCCCAGCGCGCGGTGCAGGCCGACACTGGCCTCGTTGGGCAGGGTCATGCCGGCCACGGCGGTGCGAAAACCGCGCGTGGCCAACCGGTCGAACAGCGCCCGGTAGAGCGCGCTGCCGGCACCGGTTCGCCGGCGGCCGGGTTCGAGGTACACGCTGACCTCGCAGGACCACCGGTAGGCCGGGCGGGTCTTGAACGGGCCGCCGTAGGCGTAACCGACCACCTGCCCCGAGTCCTCCAACACCACCCAGGCATGAGTCCGTGCGGCGGCGGCAATCCGTTCGGCCATCTGAGCCGGGGAGGGCGGCTCGGTCTCGAAGGTGATCGCGGTGCCGGTGACGTACGGGGCGTAGATCGCCGCGCAGGCCCCGGCGTCGCGGTCCGTGGCATCTCGGATCATGGTGACGATAGTAACGTAATCCGCCGCTATAGTGACAGGCATGTCCGACCCGTTCTCCACCTCCCTCGCCGAGGCCGTGCAGGCCGCCCGGCTGACCCGCGACCTGTCGGTCAGCGCCCTCGCCGACCGGTCCGGGGTGTCCCGGGCGATGATCGGCAAGGTCGAACGCGGCGAGGCGCAGCCCACCGCCGCACTGCTCGGCCGGCTGTGCGGCGCCCTCGGCATGACGCTGTCCGAACTGGTGGCCCGGGCCGAGGGGGACGGCGGGCGACTGGTCCGCGCCGAGCGCCAACCCACCTGGACCGACCCGGAAACCGGCTACCGGCGCCGGGCGGTGTCCGCGGCCGGCGGTCCCAGCGAACTGGTCGAGGTGGAACTGCCGGGCCGCGCGCGGGCGTCCTTTCCGGCCGACACCTACACCTTCGCCCATCACCACATCTGGGTGCTGGCCGGACACCTGCGCTTCCACGAAGGCGAGACCGTGCACGACCTGCACCCCGGCGACTGCCTGCGGCTCGGCCCGCCGGCCCCGTGCACCTACGAGAACCCCGGCCGCAACGCCTGCCGGTATCTGGTCGTCCTCACCAGACGCCCGGCCTGACCGTTGACAGCTCGTCCATCTAGTCAACTATAGTGCTAGTTAACTAGATGAATGGAGCTCCGCACGTGATCGAGTTTCATCTGGACGAGCGGTCCGGGGTCTCGCCGTACCTGCAGCTGGTTCGCCAGGTGCGCCAGGCATTGCGACTCGGCGTGCTGCGCGCGGGCGACCAGCTCCCCACCGTCAAGGAGGTCGTCGGCCGGCTGGCGATCAACCCCAACACGGTGCTGAAGGCCTACCGGGAGCTCGAACACGAGGGCCTGGTCGCCGCCCGGCCCGGGGTCGGCACGTTCGTCACCGTGACCCTGGCCGACTCCTCGCTCGCCGCGCACGCGCCGCTGCGGCAGGACCTGCGGCGCTGGCTGGCGAAGGCCCGCCGGGCCGGCCTCGACGACGAGAGCATCGAGGCGTTGTTCCTCACGACCTTTCGGACCACCGCTGGGGAGGACATAGCATGACCGCCGTCCTACAGGCCCGGGGCCTGGGCAAGAAGTACGGGAAGCACTGGGCGCTGACCGACTGCACGTTGGACGTCCCGGCCGGGCACGTGGTCGGGCTGGTCGGCCCGAACGGCGCCGGCAAGACCACCCTGCTCAACCTGGCCAGCGGGGCGCTCCCGCCGACCTCGGGCACCATCACGGTGCTCGGCGGCCGGCCCGGCGCCAGCACCGCGCAGCTGGCCAGGGTCGGGTTCGTCGCCCAGGACACCCCCAGCTACGCCAGCCTGAGCATCGCCGACCATCTCACCCTCGGCGCCCGGCTCAACCCCGGCTGGGACGCCGAACTGGCCCGGCAGCGGATCGAGCGGCTCGGCCTCGACCCCGCTCAGCGGGCCGGAAAACTCTCCGGCGGCCAACGCGCCCAACTCGCCCTGACCCTGGGCATCGCCAAGCGGCCCGACCTGCTGCTGCTCGACGAGCCGGTCGCCGCGCTCGATCCGCTGGCCCGCCGCGAGTTCCTGCAGGGCCTGCTCGAAGCGGCCGTCGAGCACGAGCTCAGCGTGGTGCTGTCCTCGCACCTGGTCTCCGACCTGGAACGCGCCTGCGACTACCTGATCGTCCTGGTCGACTCGCGGGTCCAGGTGGCAGGCGAGGTCGAGGAGCTACTGGCCACCCACCACCGGCTCACCGGCCCACGCCGTGACCCGGAGCGGCTGCCGGCCGAACAGCAGGTCATCTCGGCCAGCCACACCGACCGGCAGAGCACGTTCATCGTGCGCACCGACACCCCGATTCACGATCCCGCGTGGACGGTCAGCCAGCTCAGCCTGGAGGACCTGGTGCTGGCCTACATGAACACCACCGCGCGGGCCCACTACCGGCCGGTCCTGGAGGTCCAGCGATGATCTGGTTGACCTGGCGGCAGTTCCGCACCGCCGCGCTCGCGGTGTTCGGCGCACTGGCCGCGTTCGCCGTCATCCTGGCCATCACCGGGCCCGCACTGGCCAGCGAGTACGCCACCGGGATCGCCGCCTGCGGCGAGCAGTGCGGCAACTTCCTGAACAGCTTCTACGACGACCTCCAGGGCGCGTTCCTCGGTGTCACCGCGGCGATCCTGGTGCTGCCGCCGGTGATCGGCGTGTTCTGGGGGGCACCGCTGATCAGCCGCGAACTGGAGGCCGGGACGCATCGCCTGGTGTGGAACCAGAGCATCACCCGCACCCACTGGCTGGCGGTGAAGCTGACGCTCATCGGCCTTGCGGTGATGACCGCCACGGCGCTGGCCAGCGTGGCGGTGACCTGGTGGTCCAGCACCGTCGACCAGGTCGCGGAGAACTTCCCCCGGCTGGGGTCGCTCGTGTTCGACGCGCGCGGCATCGTCCCGATCGGCTACTCGGCCTTCGCCTTCGCGCTCGGTGTGGTGGTGGGGATGCTGATCCGCCGGACGCTGCCGGCGATGGCCGTCACCCTGGCCGTGTTCGTCGCCGTGCAACTGGCGATGCCGTTTCTGGTCCGGCCCTACCTGCTGCCGTCGACCCAGGCCACCGTCGAGATCTCCGAGTCCATTTTGGACGGTCTGTCGATATCCCGGGACGACAACACCATCCGCCTGGAGGGCAAGGCCCCGGATCCGGGTGGGTGGCTGCTGTCCAGCCGGATCCTCGATCCCTCCGGCACCGCGGTGGAGCGGATCCCGAGTCCCGCCAACGGCGCCTGCACACCCCGGGGCGAGGGCATGTCGGACTGTCTGGCCGAGCTCAACCGGCTCGGCTACCGGGCACAGCTCAGCTATCACCCGCCCACCCGGTTCTGGCCCTTCCAGTGGATCGAGACCGGCATCTACCTCGCCGCCACGCTGACCCTCGGGGTGTTCTGCTTCTGGTGGCTGCGCCGGCGGGTGTCCTGAGTGCGGCATGATGTCCTCGTGACCACCACCGCCACCGCTGCCGTCGCCACCCGGCAGAAGCAGAGGACGTTCGAGCTGACCGCCGTGCGCAGCCGGGACCTGCGCCGGCTGCGCGAGTACGGCCCGCCACCGGGCGCCGTGCTGCCGGAGAAGCACGGCGGCAAGGACGACCCGCGCTACCCGTCGCCGACCACACTGCGCTGGGGCCTCGCGGTCGCCATCGACCTGCTCCTGCACCTGCACTTCGCGGTCGTCGCGGTCGTCGCCGTCTCCCGCGTCCCGGACGTCTCACTCGGCCTGCTCCTGCTCGCCGGGCCGGCCACGTTCATCGCCGTGTCGATCCTGCACCGCGTCTTCGTGCAGCGGATGCTGCACGCCACGCTCGGCAAGGCGGTCACCGGGATCCGCTACGTCCGCGACGACACCGGCGGCCGGCCGACGCTGGGATCTCTCGCCAGGACGTGGTTCACCGGCGCCCTGGCGGCGGTGCTGAACGTGCTCTCGGGTTTCTAGCCGGTCAGTGGCCAGGAGCCGAACCGGCCCCAGGCCACCACACCGGCGAGGATGAGCAGGGCCACGTTGGTGGCGATCATCTGCTGCTCGCCGCGGCGGCCGTGCACGATCACGGCGCCGACCATGAGCAGCACCAGTCCCAGCGCGGCCAGCGGCACCAGGACCGGCGCCACGCCCAGGAGCCCGGGCAGCACGAGGCCGAGCCCGGCCAGCACCTCCAGCGCGCCGATCGCCTTCACCTGGCCGGCGCTGACGTCCTCGGTCCAGCCCATGCCCGACGCGGCCAGCTTCTCCTTGGGCCGCACCAGCTTCACCAGCCCGGTGGCGAGGAACACCGCCGCCAGCAGGCCCGCGAGGACCCACAACACCACGTTCATCGCCGGTGCCCCTTTCCCAGGGTCAGGCCGGGTTCGTGTACACCCGGCGGGGCGTGACGAGCACAGCGGCCCGGCGCTCCTGCGCCATCACCCGGTCATAGGTGTCCCAGTCGTCGTGCGTGCCGCCGGCGGACCGGAAGATCTCGCGCAGCAGCACCCGCACCGCCTCGGCGTCGAGATCCGGATGCGGGTCGTCCGGGCCGATGATCTCCGCGTCGCCCTCGACGGCCGCCCAGCGCCAGCCGGCGCGGGCGACGATGGTGACCCGGGGCTCGGCCCGCAGATGACGCAGCTTCACCGAACCGCCCATGGCGACCAGCCCGACCACCTGCCGCGCGCGCACCGGGTGGTCCAGCACCCCGGCGTTGACCACCGAGGACTGGACACTCCCGTTGCGCCGCAAGGTGTTGACCACACACAGGCCGTGGTCGAGAGGCACCAGTTCGGCGAATGCGGCGAGATCGGTCACCTCCCCAGACTAGTGAGCGGGGACCTTGTCCAGGAACCCGTGCACCTCGCGGAGCCGGCCGTCCTCGGACAGCACGGCCACGTCGAAGCCGACCACCACGGCCTCCCCGCCGTCGGGGCCCAGCTCCCAGGTGAACCGCGCCAGGTTGTGGTGCGCGTCCACCACTCCGGCCAGCCGGAAGCGCAGGTCGGGGAACATCTGCTGCGCCCCGGCGATCGTGGCGTCGATGGCGTCGCGGCCCCGCGCCACCGCAAGCGGATCGACGTAGCTGCCGCCGTCCGTCCAGATCTCGGCCAGCCCGGCCCGCCGGGCCTCGGCGTCCCGCTCGTTCCAGGTGTCGAGGTAGCGCTTGACGAGTTCGTTGGCGTCCATGGGATTCCCTTCCCTGCGATGGGGTTGACGGCACCGATCCTGACCGCGGCCGGGTCAGCGTGTCGATTACCTGCGAGGTAATGGCGGGGCGGCAGCCGCTGGCCTACGGTTCCGCTGTGAGCACCGCTACCCGTCCCGTCGGAGCGCTGCTGCGCACGTGGCGGGAGCGCCGCCGGCTGAGCCAGCTGGAGTTGGCCATCCGGGCGGAGATCTCCACCCGGCACCTGAGCTTCGTGGAGACCGGCCGGTCCCGGCCGACCAGCGACATGATCATGCGCCTGTCCGAGCAGCTGGACGTGCCACTGCGGGAGCGCAACAGCCTGCTGCTGGCCGGCGGGTACGCACCGGCCTACTCGGACAGTGGCCTGGACACGCCCGAGCTCGGGTCCATCCGGGACACGCTGCGCGAGGTGCTCACCGCGCACGAGCCCAACCCCGCCGTCGTGGTCGACCGGCACTGGAACCTGGTGGACGCCAACGAGTCCGTGGCGCTGTTCCTCGACGGCGCCGCGCCCGAACTGCTCGCGCCGCCGGTCAACGTGCTGCGCCTGAGCCTGCATCCGGACGGCATGGCCGCCCGCATCGTCAACCTGGGCCAGTGGCGGGCGCACCTGCTGGCCCGGCTGCGCCGCCAGGCCGCCGACACCGGTGACCCGGTCCTCACCGCACTGCACCACGAGCTGTCCGGCTACCCGGGCGCACCGGACGAACCCGAGGGCGACCCGGCCGACCTGGCCGTCCCGATCCGCTACCGCCACAACGGCACCGAGCACTCCTTCATCTCGCTGACCGCCGTCTTCGGCACCCCCCGCAACGTCACCCTGGCCGAGTTGGCCATCGAACTCTTCTACCGCCAAACCCCATGACAACCGGATCATGCTGACCCGCCGGGCGCACAACCGGGTCGTCATTCTCGGCCGGGGCGGCGCGGGCAAGTCCACGCTCGCCGCCCGGCTCGGCCTCGCCTGGTCGCTCCCGGTGATCGAGCTGGACAAGCGGTTCTGGACTCCGGAGCTCGACCCCCTGCCCAAGGACCGGTGGGTCGAGGTCCAGCTCGAACTGACCGGTGCGAAGCGGTGGATCCTCGACGGCGATCTCGGGCCGTACGACGTGCTCGCGGTGCGGCTGCGGGCCGCCGACACCGTGATCGTGCTGGACTTCCCGCTCTGGCGATGCGCCTGGCGCGCCCTGCGCCGCTCCCGGGAGAACCTGGCCTTCTGGCGCTGGCTGGTGGGTTACCGGCGGCGCAGCCTCCCGGTGGTCCTGGCCGCCGTCGCCCAGCACGCCCCGGACGCGGAACTGCAGGTGCTCCGCGACCCGGGCGCCGTGCGACGGCTGCTCGTCACCACCGGGTGGCGTGCGGATTGTCGTTGACGTCGATGGAGTATCCGGCGACGACGCCGGTGTCGTTGATCGCGTAGGCGGAACTGGCGACGCGGCCCGGCGGCACGCCCAGGTCGGTGACCGCACCCTGCTTGGACCAGCGAGTCGCGTGCCGCTGGTCCGACAGGGTCACGTCGCCGACGATCGTGCCGCCGGTGTTGACCGAGATGGCCCGGGCCTCGGTGCCGTTCGGGAGCATGCCGAGAACCGTGGCCGTGCCGTCGACCGCCCATCGCACGGCCTGGGGACCCTCGCCGGTCAGCGCGGCGCCCACCATGATGCCGGCGTCGTTGATTCCCCAAACAATGGCGAGGTTCGCGCCGGGAAGAACACCGAGATCGGTGATCGTCCCGTCGGGTGCCCACCGGACCGCGTGCCGGGCGGGTCCGACGTCGACGTAGCCGGTGATGAATCCGCTCGCGTTGATCGCCGTGGCATGCGCGGAATGCGCGTTCGGCAGCATGGCGAGCTCGGTGGCGGTCCCGCCGGTGGTCCAGCGGATGGCTCCGTAGTTGCCGCTGGAGCCGCGCAGCGCGTCGCCCACCATGACCCCGTCGGCGTTGACCGCCTCCACGTAGCTGCCGGAGAACCCGTTGGGCACGGGAAGCAGGGTGACCGCGCCCGCTGGGCTCCACCATGCCGCCTGGAGGTCGATGTTGCCCGCGATCAGGCCCGCGTCGTTGATCGCGCTCGCGTCGCTCCACATCGCACCCGGCGGCATCGGCAACTGGCTGAGCGTGCCGTTCGAAGCCCACCGCACGGCGTACTCCCCCGCGTCCGTGCCGGACACACCGACCAGGACGCCTGCCGCGTTGACGGCGAACGCCTGGCTCCTGGTCGAGCCGGGGAGCTCAGCGAGCTCCACGCCACCGGACGGACCAGCGGTCGCGACGACCGGTGAAAAAGTCGCGAAAACGAGCGAAATCGCGCATAATATTGCGCCTGATACTGCTCTGCGTAACATGAGTACGCCCTTTCTTGCCGACGAAAAATGGACGTAACTTCAATCGTTTTGTTGCGGCAACGGTTACCGATATTTGTAGGGCAAAATCTTGCTAATGGTCGGCATAATTGCCCGCGGACGATCACCGCACCCCGGGGCGCGCACCGGCCAAGTACTCGGCGGGGCGGGAATAACCGGGTGTGCCACCCTGTTGTGATAGATGCAAACGCATACAACGAAAGGTGGCGTGCCGTGCAGTTCGGTGTGCTCTCGGTGAGCGACATCACGCGCGACCCGGTGTCCGGGGAGACCCCGACCGAGGCGGAGCGGATCGAGGCGATCGTGCGGATCGCGGAGAAGACCGAGGAGGTCGGCCTGGACGTCTTCGCCATCGGCGAGCACCACAACCCGCCCTTCTTCTCCTCCGCGCCGACCACCCTGCTCGCCTACATCGCGGCGCGCACCACGAAGCTGATCATGTCCACCGCGACGACGCTGATCACCACCAACGACCCGGTGCGCATCGCCGAGGAGTACGCGATGCTGCAGCACCTGGCGAAGGGCCGGCTGGACCTGATGATGGGCCGGGGCAACACCGCCCCGGTGTACCCGTGGTTCGGCCAGGACATCCGGCACGGCCTGCCGCTGGCGCTGGAGAACTACAACCTGCTGCACACCTTGTGGCGCAACGACGTGGTGGACTGGGAAGGCCGGTTCCGCACCCCGCTGCAGGGCTTCACCTCGACCCCGCGGCCGCTGGACGACGTGCCGCCGTTCGTGTGGCACGGCTCGATCCGCACCCCGGAGATCGCCGAGCAGGCCGCGTACTACGGCGACGGGTTCTTCGCCAACCACATCTTCTGGCCCAAGGAGCACTTCATGCGGCTGGTCGGGTTCTACCGCCAGCGCTTCGCGCACTACGGCCACGGCACCGAGAAGCAGGCGATCGTCGGGTTGGGCGGCCAGGCCTACATCGCCCGGCGCTCGCAGGACGCCGTCCGGGAGTTCCGGCCCTACTTCAACGAGGCTCCGGTCTACGGGCACGGTCCGGCGCTGGAGGACTTCATGGCGGCGACCCCGCTGTCGGTGGGCAGTCCCCAGGAGGTCATCGACAAAACCCTGACCTTCCAAGAACATTTCGGCGACTACCAGCGCCAGCTGTTCCTGATCGACCACGCCGGCCTACCGCTGAAGACCGTGCTGGACCAGCTGGACCTGCTCGGCGAGGAGGTCGTGCCGGTGCTGCGCCGGGAGTTGGCCGCCCGGCGCGACCCGGAGGCGGCGGACGCGCCGACGCACGCCGGCCTGGTGCACGCCAAGTACGGCGACAAGCCGGCCAGGGCGCCGCGGCCCAACGCCAACCGCGGCGACAACACGACCGGTTCCGCGCCGTACCAGGACAGCGATCCGGCCGTCGAGACGACCTACCCCACGCTGTGATGACCACCACCGCCAACGACGCCTGGGAGGCGCTGCTGTCCGCGCACGCCGCGCTGATCAAGCGGTTCGCGGCCGAGGACATCTGGCAGGGGCTGTCCATGCGGGAGTACGACGTGCTCTACACGCTGTCCAAGTGCCCGCACCCGCAGCGCATCGGCGAGCTGCACCGGCACGTGCTGCTGTCCCAACCGGCACTGTCCCGGCTGGTGGACCGGCTGGTCGAGCGCGGGCTGCTGTGCCGGCACACCGACCCCGCCGACCGGCGCGGCGTTCGGCTCTCGCTCACCGCCGCCGGCCGGGACCTGCAGCGCCAGGTCGGCCGGCGGCACGCCCGCAGCGTGGCCAGGGCGCTGTCCGGCGAGCTGGACGCCGGCGAGCTGCGCCGGCTGGAAACGATCTGTCGCAAACTCGCCCACGACGGGCCCGGCACCGACAAGGATCCCAGTTCATGAACACCTTCCAGGTCGTGGTCGTCTCGGCCGGGACCAGTGACCCCTCCTCGACCCGGTTGCTGGCCGACCGCACGGCGCAGCGGGTCACGACGCTGGCCGCCGAGCGCGAGCGCCAGGCCGCCGTGCGGGTCATCGAGCTGCGCGAGCTGGCCGCCGAGACCACCGCCGCGCTGGTCTCCGGGCACGTCGAAGCCGGGCTGCGGGCGGCGATCACCGTGCTGGCCGAGGCCGACGGGCTGATCGTGGCCACCCCGGTCTACAAGGCCGGGCCCAGCGGCCTGCTCACCTCGTTCTTCCAGGTGCTGGACAACGACCTGCTGATCGCCACCCCGGTGGTGCTCGCCGCCACCGCCGGAACCGCCCGGCACGCCCTGGTGGTCGACGAGCAGCTCCGGTCGCTGTTCGCCTTCCTGCGCAGCATGGTCGTGCCGACCTCGTTGTTCGCCGCCACCGAGGACTGGAGCGACCCGGCCCTCACCGAGCGCGTCGACCGGGCCGCCCTGGAGCTCGTCCTGCTGATGGACAGCGGCTTCGCCCGGCAGGTCCGGGACCAGAGCTGGCGCCGCTACCAGCACCAGTTCGGCAGCGCGGGCGGCACCGAGCTGGAGATCGACACCGACACCGATCTCATGCGGCTGGCCGCAGGCGGCAGCGCCACCCCCGACCGCGCACCATGGTCCGGTGAGTAACACGGAGGCCCGGCCGGCGGCCGTCATGTGCCGGCGCGGACCGGGCACCGGGGCGGCCGCGGTCGAGGTGCTCGAGCCGCGCAGCGTCCCGCTCGGCGGGGTCCGGGCCATGCCGGTCCGCCGCACCCTGCCGCAGCGCACCCGGTCGCTGATCGGCGCCTGGTGCTTCGTCGACCACTACGGCCCGGACGACGTGGCGGTCACCGGCGGCATGCGGGTCCCGCCGCACCCGCACACCGGGCTGCAGACGGTCAGCTGGCTGTTCAGCGGGGAACTGGAGCACCGGGACAGCCTGGGCACCGTGGCCCCGGTCCGGCCCGGGCAGCTCAACCTGATGACCGCCGGCCACGGGATCTGCCACTCCGAGCTGTCCACACCCGACACCTCGGTCCTGCACGGGGTGCAGCTGTGGATCGCGCTGCCCGACGCGCACCGGGACACCCCCGGCGACTTCCAGCACTACGAACCCGAGCCGGTCGACCTGGGCGGCGTCACCGTGCGGGTGTTTCTCGGCAGCCTCGGCGGCCGGCGGGCGCCGGTGCCCACGTTCACCCCGCTGCTCGGCGCCGAGCTCACCCTGCCGCCGTCCGCCCGGCTGACCCTCGACCTGGACCCGGCCTTCGAACACGGCGTGCTGGCTGACACCGGCGAGGTCGACGTGGCCGGCACGCCGTGCTCCGGCGGCCAGCTCGGCTACCTCGAACCCGGCGTCGAGCAGTTGACCCTGGTCAACCCGGGTCCCGAGCCCGGCCGGGTCATCCTGCTCGGCGGCACGCCGCTGGGGGAGGACCTGGTCATGTGGTGGAACTTCGTCGGACGCAGCCATGAGGAGATCGCCCGGTTCCGGGACGAGTGGCAGGCCGGGTCCGAGCGGTTCGGCCAGGTGGACGGCTATCCGGGCGACCGGCTGCCGGCGCCCGACCTGCCCGCCACCCGGCTGGTGCCCCGCCGGGACCAACGGCACAGGTGACCAAGACCACCGACCGATTCGGTAGGTAAACCGACCGAATCGGTCGGTAAATTGATACTGTCGACGGTATGGCACGTGTGTACCGGCATCAGGTCGACGAGGACATCCTCGACCGCGCCGCCGGACTGTTCGCCCAGCACGGGTTCGAGCAGACCTCGCTGAAGTCCCTCGCGGACGCCGCCGGCCTGTCCAAAGCCGGGCTGCTGCACCACTTCCCGAGCAAGGAAGCCCTGTTCCAGGCCGCCCGGCAGCTCGGCAGGGACCACAGCAGGCGGGTGCTCGAGCACGTCCGCGCCCTTCCGCCCGGACCGGTTCGGGACCGGCAGGTGCTCGAACTGCTCACCGACATCGCGCTCGACCGGCCCGGACTGGTGGCGCTGATGTTCCGGGCGGTCAACGCGCCGCACGACAGCCCGACCGACAACGGCGACGAGCTGATGCTGCCCGAACTGTTCGCCGTCGACCTCGACGACCGGTCCGAGCGGGCCATCCGGGTCATCGGCGCGCTGAGCGCGATGGCCGTGCTGACCATCACCGCCAACCGGGCCGGCGACAAGACCGGCTGGCGACCCAAGATCATCGCTACGTGTTTCGACGCCCTCGGCCACCCCCGGCCACAGTCCGACGACCAGGTGGAGGCCTGATTTCATGGCGAAGCTGTTGTACCGGATCGGTTTCGGCGCGCACCGGCGCCGGCTGCTGGTCGTCCTGGTGTGGCTGGCGGTGCTGATCGGCGCGGCGGTCGGCGCGGCGACGCTTTCCGGCCAGATGTCCGGCGCCGTCAACATTCCGGGCCAGGAGTCCACCACCGCCCTGGACCGGATCAAGGCCGAGTTCGGGTCCGGCGGCGCCACGGCCCGCGTCGTGGTCAAGTCGACCGACGGGACGCCGCTGACCGATCCGGCGCACGCCAAGGCCGTCGGCGAGCTGGTGGCCGATCTGGCCGAGCTGCCCGGCGTCGCCTCGGCCAGCAACCCGCTCGACCCGGCCGCGCCGGCGGTCAACGCCGACCGGAGCACCGCCTACAGCACCGTCACCTACACCGCGGTGGCCGGCGAGGTCACCGACGAGGCGCGCACCGCGCTGCTGAACACCGTGGGCGCCGCGCGGACCGGCGGCCTGACCGCCGAGGTCACCGGCGAAGCCGTGCACGAGGTCCCGGAGGTGGGCGGCGCCGCCGAGGCGGTCGGCGTGATCCTCGCGCTGGTCATCCTGGCGCTGACCTACGGCTCGCTCGTCGCGGCCGGGATGAACCTGCTGACCGCGACCGTCGGCGTGGGCATCGGCACCCTGGGCATCACGATCGCCAGCGGGTTCATGGACCTGCAGTCCACCACCCCCACCCTGGCCGCGATGCTGGGGCTGGCCGTGGGGATCGACTACGCGCTGTTCATCATCAACCGCTACCGCCAGGAGTTGCGGCACGGTTCGGACGTCGGCACCGCGGTCGCCATCGCCGTGGGCACTGCGGGCTCGGCCGTCGTCACCGCCGGGCTCACCGTCGTCATCGCCCTGGTCGGCCTGTCCGTGGTCGGCATTCCGTTCCTGACCCAGATGGGCATCGCGGCCGCCGCGACCATCGTCGTCGCCGTGCTGATCGCCGTGACGCTGGTCCCGGCGGTGCTGAGCTACCTCGGGCGGCGCATGCTGCGCCGTGCCGAACGCGCCGCGCCTGCCGAGCCGGCCGAGCGCGGCTTCTTCCGGGGTTGGGTCGGCCTGGTCACCCGCCGGCCCCGCACCGCGCTGCTGATCTGCGTGCTGGCCCTGGGCGCGATCGCCGCGCCCGCCGCCGCGCTGCAGACCACGCTGGTGCAGACCCCCGCGCCGGGCAGCACGCAGGAGCGCGCCGAGCGGCTGCTCGCCGACGGCTTCGGCCCGGGGTTCAACGGTCCGCTGATCGTCCTGTTCGAGGGCGCCGACGCGGTGGGGGCCGCAACCCGGTCCGCCGCGCCGATCGGCACGCTGGACGGGGTCGCGCTGGTGACCCCGCCGCGGCCCAACGCCGACGGCACCGCCGCCATGGTCACGGTCATCCCGAAGACCGGCCCGACCAGCCCGGACACCGAACGGCTGGTCACCGACCTGCGCAACCAATTGTCCACTGTGGACGGCGCGAGGGTGGCGGTCACCGGCGCCACCGCGGTCAGCGTGGACGTGGCCGTCTCACTCGACCACGCCCTGCCGATCTACCTCGCCCTGGTCGTGGGTCTCGCCCTGGTCCTGCTCGTGCTGGTGTTCCGCTCGCTGCTGGTGCCGCTGGTCGGGGTGCTCGGCTTCCTGCTCACCATCGGCGCCTCGCTCGGTGCGACCGTCGCGGTGTTCCAGTGGGGCTGGCTCGGCGATGCCGTCAACCTGGACAGCACCGGGCCGCTGATCAGCCTGACCCCGATCCTGGTCATCGGCATCCTGTTCGGCCTCGCCATGGACTACCAGATCTTCCTGGTCTCCCGGATGCACGAGGCGCACCACCGCGGGGCCACGCCACACGGCTCGATCGTCACCGGGTTCCGGCAGGCCGGCCCGGTGGTGGTCACCGCGGCGCTGATCATGCTGTCGGTGTTCGCCGGCTTCGTCCCGGCGGGTGAGGCGACCATCAAGTCGATCGCCTTCGCCCTGGCCATCGGCATCTTCATCGACGCCTTCGTGGTCCGCATGATCCTGGTCCCGGCCGCACTCACCCTGCTCGGCGAGCGCGCCTGGTGGCTACCCCGCTCGCTGCGCTGGCTGCCCACCCTCGACGTCGAGGGCGCCGCCCTGCGCACCGACGAACAGCCGGAACCCAAGGCCCTGGCCGGCGCTCCCCGGTGAGACCGGTCAGGCCGACCGAAGCGCCTGCCGGCCAAGCCGGTCGGCGGCGCGGATGGCCTCCGGCAGCCGGAACCTCGGGCTGAGCCGCAGCACCACCTCGGTGGCCAGGTCGAGGTCGATCCGGTGTCCAATGGAGACGAAGACCGGCTTGACCCCGGCCTGGGTACGCAGCGCCCGGCCGACCACCTCGCCGCCATCCGTCAGGTCGGTCCAGTCCCCCCGGTCCGGCCCGGGCGGGTCATACCGACCGAGCGCCTGCTTGCCGACCCCGATCGACGGCAGGCCGGTCACCACCCCGGCATGGCAGGCCAGTCCGAACCGTCGCGGATGGGCCAGCCCCTGCCCGTCACACACCAGCAGATCCGGTGCGGATCCCAGCTCCGCCAACGCCTTGAGCAACGGCGGCAACTCCCGGAACGCGAACAGTCCCGGCACGTAGGGAAACTCGGCCACATCGAGCACCACCGCATGGTCCACGACCGACAGCGTGGTCAGATCCACACAGGCGACCGCCGCCGCCACCCGGTCCCCGCCCGCCCCGTACGCCACATCCAGCCCGGCCACGATCCTTGGCGTGAACCCCACCGGGCCGGTGCGGATCACGCTGGGCGCCAAGGCAACCTGCAGCGCCACAGCCTCGTCGACCCGCGTCATCCCAGCAGCCTATTCCCGCGGCGGGTGCGGGCAGGACGGCCGGCGGGGCCGCGCTTCGCGCGGCCCCGCCCGCCGTACACGCCTTCCGGAACGGTGCCGGATCGGCTCTACAGCCGGGCCCGGCCCGCCTCCGCCGCCGCCTGGACGGCGGCGGTGCGACGGTCCTCGGCGCGCGGGGTGTCGTGGGTTCGCGGGGTGGTGGTGGCGGCGCGGGCGGTTGCGGGGGTGGTGTGGTCGCCGGTGATGCCGCCGCGGATCCGGTTGTTGGCGGCGACTTCGGCGGTCGGGGTGTTGGCCGTCAGCACGAGCCGACCGTTGATGATGTTGTCGTCGACGACGGTGCGGCCGGTGGTGTTGGCGATGGTGACGTCGCGGGCGAAGTAGCCGCCGGATGCACAACTGTCCAGGTTTCCGTTCGGGCCGAGTTGGATGCCGCCCCGGTTTGCGCTGAAGGCGGCCGTGCCGTGCACGGCGCTGCCGCAGACGACGCTGCCGGTGGCGTTGTTGCGGACCGACAGGGTTCCGTCGACGAAGGAGTCGATCAGGTCGGTGTAGTAGGCGCCGTCGGTGCCGAGGTTGCCGGTGACCTCCACGCCGATCAGGCTGAACTCGCCGACGGCCGAGGTCACGTCGCCCGCGATCGTGGAGTCGTCGACGAACAGGAAGCCCTCGATGCCGGTGTCGCCCTTGGGTTGGAGGGTGACGGCGCCGGTGCGGCTGTCCCGGAGGAACAGGCCGAAACCGCCGGGCGCCAACACGATCTGCCCGTCGACGGTGGTGTCGGTGGCATCGAGGTAACCGTCGAGGGCGACCTGGACCTGACCGCGGAACGTGCCGCCGGTGACCACCAGGTTGCTGCCGGAGGCCACCCGGACGGTGCCGGTGACCGTGGTGCCGTCGAGCGTGCAGGACTCTCCGGCCGGCACCAGAAGGTCCCCGGGCACCGTCACGGCCCCGCCGCTGCCGACGCAGTGGGTGACCAGGTCGGCGCCGGAGGTGGGTGCGGCCAGCACCATCGACACGGCGACCAGCACGCTCGCGGTGAGCGCAGCGGTGGTGTGTCTCTGCATTGTCGCGTCTCCTCGCTCGTCAGTTGCCGATATCGGACCGTGCGGCCGCGCGCACGATGGTTCCCTTGTCCCTGCGGGTGAGAACGCCGCCCACGGTCAGCGCCTCGGTGACGTCATCGGTGTGCCGGACGAACGCCGCGTGGTCGGCGTAGTCGGCGTCCTCGTCGATCAGGTCGTTGATGGTGCAGCCGGTTCCGGTGTCCACGTTGGCCACCCCGGTGTCCTCCGTGCCGATGATCACGGTGGGCCGCAGGTCGGAGTCGGGGCAGGCGTCGGATCCGGAACCGACGACGGTGAACGACACCATCTCCTCCGGCGCGGTGTTGCCGGCGGTGTCGGTGGCCCGGTAGTGCACCATGTGCGCGCCCAACCCGGTCACCACCACCGGCCCGCCGTACGGCGTCCACGGACCACCGTCGAGGTGATACTCCACCGACGCCACCCCGGACCCGGCATCCGTCGCCGTGACCGTCACCGTGGCGCTGCCGACAAAGTTGCCGGACGGGTCCCGCTCCCCCGCCACCGTGGCCGACACGTCCGGCGGGGTGGTGTCCACCGGGCCGGGCTCGACGACCCGGAACGACACCGACCCGATCGCGGAGGTGTTCCCGGCCCGGTCGGTGGCCCGGTACCGCACCGTGTGGTCACCGGCCGCCGACACGAGCACCGGACCGGTGTAGGGCCGGAACCCGGTGCCGTCGACCTCGTAGGCCACACTGTCCACACCGGACCCGGCGTCGGTCGCGGTGACCGTCACCGTGGCGGCGCCGACATAGCCGCCGGACGGATCCTGCTCACCGGACACCGCCGCCGAAACCTCCGGCGGCGTGGTGTCTTGCACCGGAGGCGCCACCACGGTGAACGACACCATCTCCTCCGGCGCGGTGTTGCCGGCGGTGTCGGTGGCCCGGTAGTGCACCATGTGCGCGCCCAACCCGGTCACCACCACCGGCCCGCCGTACGACGTCCACGGACCACCGTCGAGGTGATACTCCACCGACGCCACCCCGGACCCGGCATCCGTCGCCGTGACCGTCACCGTGGCGCTGCCGACAAAGTTGCCGGCCGGGTCCCGCTCCCCCGCCACCGTCGCCGACACGTCCGGCGGGGTGGTGTCCCCGCCGCCGCCCGGGGTCACCGTGAACTCGCCGACCATGGTGCTGTGGCCGGGAATCGCGCAGAAGTACCGGTACCGGCCCGCGGTCAGGGTCACCTGCGCCTCGTGCCGCCCGCCGTTGGCGTCGAACGGGTTGGCCAGGATGTTCAGCGACACATCGTGGTTGTAGCCCGGCGTCGAGGTGTCGAAGGTCAACGTGTGCGGCATCCCGGTGGTGTTGCCGGTGGCCGCGCTGTTCTCGAACACGATCGTGGTCGGGCCGGCGACCGCCGTGGCCGGCGTCGAGGCGTACTGCGTGGTGCTGTCGTTCGCCGTCCAGGTCAGGATCTGCGCCGCCACGGCCGAACTGGGCACGGCGAACAGCAGCGCTGCCACCAGCGCCGCGCCCAGCGCGGTCGCGACCATCCGACGCGCCGTCACAGCGGCCGCACCCGGATGTTGCGGAAGTCGATCAGGTCGTTGGTTCCGTGGTTCTGCAGACCGATGAAGCCGCTGAGGAACTGCCGCAGATCGGTCGGCGGATCCCCGGCCCGGGACGACTGCTTGCCCGGCGTGTTGTCGAACTCGTTGATTACCACGCCGTTGCGGATGATCGTGTAGTGCTGGCCGACCACCCGGATCTCGTAGTTGCTCCACTGGCCCTTCGGGGTGGCGCCGGACTGCTCCAACCCGACGGGGTCGAAGTTGTAGACCGAGCCGGTCTTCTGCGGCTCACCGGTGTCCCCGTCGTAGATCTGGATCTCGTGGCCGCAGTAGATCGCCACCCAGGCCTGCGACGTTCGGGCGTTGCCGACGGTGCCGCAACTGTCCGGCGGGCGCTCGGCCAGCGGGGTACGCGGATCCGGGAACCGGGTGAACACGCCGCTGTTGGCCCGGACCGCCTCCGGCGCGGAGTCCCGGAACTGCAGCCGCACGGAGAAGTCGGCGAACTCCTTGCGCGCGTACCAGAGCATGCCGAGCCCGCCGCTGGACCGCAGCGAGCCGTCCGGCTGGATCGAGAACGACCCGGACGGCGCCTGCGCCCACCCGGCCAGCGACTCGGCCGTCCCGTCGAAGATCGACTCGTACCCGGTGGTGCCGGGGTTGCCGATGGTCGACGAAGCCGCCACCCGGGTCAGGGTGCCCCGCTCGCGGCCGGTCAGCACGCCGTCGGCGACCAGCGCGTCGGTCACCTCGGTGACGTGCCGCACGAAGCTGCCATGGTCGGGCCAGACGCCCTCGTCGTCGATCAGGTCATTGACCGTGCAGCCCTGGCCGGCGCTCCGGTTGGCCACACCGGTGTCGGTGTCGCCGATCCAGACGGTCTGCCGGGAGTCGGTCACCGCACACCCGACGGTGACCGGGATCCGGGTCGTGGCCCGCTCGCCGTCGGCGTAGGTGACGGTCAGCGTGGCGGTGTAGGAACCGACCCGCGCATAGTCGTGCCGCGGGTTCGGCTCGGTGGACGTGCCGCCGTCACCGAAGTCCCACTGGTAGGACACGCCGCCGGACTTCGTGCCGGTGAAGGCGACCGTCAGCGGCCGGTTGTGCAGCCCGACCGCCGACGCGGTGGGCGCCGGTGTGGCCGCCCCGCCCTGGTAGGTGACCCGGATCAGCTTCTGGTTGGCGTGCAACGTGAAGAACCCGCCGCCGTAGTCGAGCAGGTACAGCGCGCCGTCCGGCCCGAACTTGGCGTCCATCCAACTCTGCAGCCGGTCGGCCGCGCCGCCGCCGGGGATGATCGCCCGCAGCGACTCGGCGAACGCGGGCGGGGCCGCCTGCGCCACCCCGGCCGGGTCGACGGTCACCGCGACCCGGTTGGCCGCGTTGCACTCGTCAGCGATGAACCACTTGTCCTCCCAGTAGGCCGGCCAGGCCACCCCGCTGTTCACGTTCACCAGCGAGCGGTGGTACGTCGGGCCGTTCATGATCGCCTGGCAGCCGCCGCGCAGGTACGGCTGGGTGTAGGTGGCCTGGGCCGCGCTGTAGGTGGGGATTCCGCTGCCGTCCGGGCGCATCGGGAAGACCGGGCCACCGCCGTCCGGCGAGTACCAGATCATGTTGTCCCGCACCGGCGGCAGGTCGACCAGGCCGGTGTTGCGCGGTGAGGTGTTCTTCGGGTTGTCGCAGTCGTACCAGCCGGTCAGGACCGTGGCGTCGGTGTTGCTGCGGTCCCGGTAGGGCTGCCGGTTGCCCATGCAGTACGGCCAACCCTGGTTGCCCGCCGAGGTGATGATGGTCGCGTGCTCGTACTTGGCCGGGCCCAGTTCCGGGCTGGGCGCGGTGGCGTCCGGCCCCACCCAGGCGGCGGTCAGCCACTGGTGCACCGGGTCGATGGCCAGCCGCGAGATGTTGCGCACGCCCATCACGTAGATCTCCGGCCGGGTCTTGTTCCCCGGGTCCTGTGCCTCCGGGAACAGGTTGCCGTCCGGGATCGTGTAGCTGGCGTCCGGCTCCGGGTGGATGCGCAGGATCTTCCCGTTGAGGTCGTTGGTGTTCCCGGCGGTGCGGCGGGCGTCCTGGAACGAGGTGCCCATCCACTCCTGGGTCCAGTTGTTCCCCGAGTAGCCCATCGAACCCTGCGAGGAGTTGCTGTCACCGGAGCCGATGTAGAGGTTTCCGTTGGCGTCGAAGGACATTCCGCCGCCGGCATGGCAGCAGCTGTGCGTCTGGGTGTTCCACTGCAGCAGGTCGCGGCGGGTCGCCTGATCGATCGTCTGGTTGGCGAAGTCGTAGCTGAACCGCGAGATCGTGCGCTTGCCGATCCGGGTGACCCGGTCCACGGTGTCCTGCGGCATCCAGTAGGCGTAGAGCCAACCGTTCTGCAGGAAGCGCGGGTCGGGCACGAGCCCGAGCAGACCCTCCTCGTTCTTGACCAGTTCGTCGCCGCTGCCCCGGTTACCCATGACCGGCAACGTGGTCAGCAGCTTGACCTGCTTGGTGTGCGGGTCCCAGCGGTGGATCGTGCCGCAACCGAGGCCGATGGCGGGGTTGGTCCAGTTGTTCGGCTGGGGAACGGCGTTGCCGGCACAGGCCGCCTTGCCGACGTAGAACACCGCGCCGTCCGGTGTGATGGTCAGGCCGTGCGGCTCGCCGATCTGGTCGAGCTGGCCGGCCTGGTTGGCCGTGGTCAGCCGCTCGATCTTGTAGTTGGCCGCGATCGTGGCCTGGCAGTCGCCGCGCACCAGGCCGGTCGTCCAGCGCAGCGCGCCGGTGAGGTGGCTGCGGAACGGGGCCTCGCGGTAGCTGCCCTCGGTGTGTCCCATGCCGGTGTAGAAGGACCGGCCGCCCTCGTAGTCGCGGCACCAGGAAACCGGGTGGAACGGGCCGTTGGCGCCCGGACCGGGGGTGTAATGCCGCTCCTCGACCTGCGCGACCGTGTGCACGGTGCCGATCGGGTTCGGATCCCAGTTGTACCAACGATCCGACCTGGTCAGGTTCAGCGGCAGGCCCTTGTTCGCCGGGTGCTGGCGGTCCACGAGGTTGACCACGGACTGGTTGATGCCGGGTGGCGGTGGCGGGGTCGGGTCGCCGGCGAACAGGCGCAGCTCGGCGAGCTGGATCAGCGGTTCGCCCGCGTTCGCGGTGATGTTGAGCCGATAGTGCCGGTACGCCTGGGTGTTGGTGAAATCGTACCGTTTGGTTTGGAATCGCTCGGCGACCGTCTGGTTGGTCTGGGTGTCCAGGTCCGTCCAGGTCTGCCCGTCCGCGGACCCCTGCAGGGCCCAGTCCTTCGGGTCGCGCCCGGCGGCGTCGTTCGCCGACGTGAGCGCGTATCCGTTCACCGCGAGCGGTTCGGCGAGTTGCCCGGCGACCCAGCCGGTCCGGGTCCGGGTCAGCCACTTGGTCTGATCGCTGCCGTCGAACACCGTGTCCTTGGTCTCGTTCGGCGGGTTCTCCCCACTCGCGGTCGGCTGCGTCACGGGCAGCGGGGTGCGCACCGCGCCGAGCGGACGGGTGCCGATC
>NZ_DASTBH010000066.1:0-6187 GCF_035712165.1 Actinophytocola sp.
CGGCGCCCGCCGGGCCAGCGCGGTGCGTATCGCCCGGTCGATCGCGTTCGGTAGCTGCTCGGCGACGTTCACCTCGACCAGGTAGTCGCTGGCCACATCCTTGAACAGGGCCTGCAGGTCCACCTCCTGCTGGTAGGCGCCGCCCATCGCGGAGCGGGCGGTCTGGCCCACGATCGCCACCACCGGCACGTGGTCGAGCTTGGCGTCGTACAGGCCGTTGAGCAGGTGGATCGCGCCCGGTCCGGAGGTGGCCAGGCACACCCCCACCCGGCCGCTGAACTTCGCGTAGCCCACGGCGGCCAGCGCGGCCATCTCCTCGTGCCGGGCCTGCACGAACCGCGGCCGGTCGTCGGAGCGACCGAACGCGGCCACGATGCCGTTGATGCCGTCACCCGGATAGGCGAAAACCTGCTCCACACCCCAGTCACGCAGCCGTCGCAACACGTAGTCGCCGACCAGTTCAGCCACAGTGGTTCAGCTCCTTCCCCGTATCCGGTATGGGCTACCCGCACCGTGCCGCATCCGCACATAACGATTAGATAACGTACGTGGGCGCTGACATTTGCACCGGTCTTCTATTGCATTCCGCAACAGTTGTTCCAGACATCAGAACTTGATGTTTCGAGCGGCGGAAGATCGGGCAGCCGAAGGTATGGAACCGGATCTACGGGCCGTTTTGGAGGACCTGTCCTACCCGGCGGACAAGTGGCAGATCATCGCGTGCACCGGTGTGTACGGCTTCGACTCGACCACCCGCCGCACGCTGTACCGCCTGCCGGCGCGCCGG
This sequence comes from Actinophytocola sp., assembly GCF_035712165.1. Classification (GTDB taxonomy): domain Bacteria; phylum Actinomycetota; class Actinomycetes; order Mycobacteriales; family Pseudonocardiaceae; genus DASYTH01. The sequence continues at coordinate 788 of NZ_DASTBH010000066.1, forward strand.
TACCGCAGTCCCGACGATGTGGCCGAAGCCCTCGGACCGGCGGGCCGGTTGGAGTCCGGTAAGGGCGGGTAGCCCGTCGCGGTGAGCAACCCGGACAGTCCGACCGTCCTCTTCGATGTGGACGGCACCCTGGTGGACAGCAACTACCACCACGCGATCGCCTGGTTCCAGGCATTCCAGCGCTACGACGTCACCGTGCCGGTCTGGCGCATCCACCGCGCCATCGGCATGGGCGGCGACCGGCTGGTCGCGCGGGTGGCCGGCGACGACGTCGAGAACCGGCTCGGCGACGAGGTCCGGGCGGCGTGGAAGGAACGCTACGAGCCGATGCTCCCCGAGGTGCGCGGCTTCGCCGGGGCCCACGACCTGGTGGCCGCCGCGGCCGGTCGCGGCTGGCGGGTGGCACTGGCCAGTTCCGGGGATCCGGCCCACGTGGAGCACTACCTCGACCTGCTCGACCTGCGTGCCCTGGCCGATGCCTGGACCAGCGCCGGGGACGTGTCCGACACCAAGCCCGCGCCGGACCTGCTCGAGGTCGCGTTGCGGCGGGCCGGCGGCGGCCCCGCCGTGCTCATCGGCGACTCGGTCTGGGACTGCGAGTCCGCCGAACGCGCCGGGCTGCCCTGTGTCGGCCTGCTCACCGGCGGGTTCGGCGAGTTCGAACTGCGCGATGCCGGCGCGGTGGCGGTGTACGAGGATCTGCCCGACCTGCGCGCGGCGCTCGACGACCTTCCGTTCAGGGTCGCAGCACGGTCTTGATCATACCGTCCTGCTTCTTCTGGAAGTTCTCGTAGGCCTGCGGCGCGGCCTCCAGCGGCAGATGGTGGGTGGCGAACGACTCGGTGCCCAGCGGGTCCTCGTCGGTCAGCAGCGGCAGGATGTCCGGGACCCAGCGCCACACGTTGGCCTGGCCCATCCGGAGCTGGATCTGCTTGTCGAACAACGTCATCATCGGCATCGGGTCGAGCATGCCCGTGTACACCCCGATGATCGAGATGGTGCCGCCGCGCCGGACCACGTCGATCGCCAGCCGCAGCGCGTGCAGCCGGTCGATCCCGGCCCGGCGCATCAGGTTTCCCGCCACCGCGTCGGGCAGCAGCGTGGTCATCTCCTGGGCCATCCGGGCCGCCGGCGCGCCGTGCGCCTCCATGCCGACCGCGTCGATCACCGTGTCCGGCCCGCGTCCGTCGGTCAGCTCGCGGATCACGTCGGCCAGGTCGTTCGGGTGCTCGCGCAGGTCGAGGGTGTGCACCCCGCGTGCCCTCGCCCGCGCGAGCCGCTCCGGCACCAGATCGACGCCGATCACCTGGCCCGCGCCGCGGTGTAGCGCGACGCGAGCGGACATGTCGCCGATCGGGCCCAGACCGAGCACCGCGACGCTGCCGCCGGCCGGAATCCCGGCGTACTCGACCGCCTGCCAGGCCGTGGGCAACACGTCGGAGAGGTAGACGAACCGGTCGTCCGGCGGACCCTGCGGGACCTTGATCGGCAGCGTGTTGCCGAACGGGACCCGCAGGTACTCCGCCTGCCCGCCGGGCACCGCGCCGTACAGGCTGGTGTAGCCGAACAGGCTGGCGCCCATGCCGGTCTCGCGCATCTGGGTCGTCTCGCACTGGGACTGCAGGCCCTGGCCGCACATGAAGCAGGTGCCGCAGGAGACGTTGAACGGCACGACCACCCGGTCGCCCGGCACCACCTCGGTGACCTCGGAACCGACCTCCTGCACCACCCCCATCGGCTCGTGGCCGAGGATGTCGCCCTCGGCGAGGAACGGCCCGAACAGCTCGTAGAGGTGCAGGTCCGACCCGCAGATGCCGGTCGAGGTGACCTTGATGATCACGTCGGTCGGCTCCTTGATGGCCGGATCGGGCACGGTGTCCACCCGGACGTCCCGCTTGCCGTGCCACGTGACCGCCTTCATCGCACACCTCTTCGTCTCGGGGTTTCGTGACCGGAGGCGTTCCCCCGGTCCGACGCGCTAAACGGAGGAGGTATGGATCCGGCGGCACCGGGTAGTCGGGAGCCATGTCCGTCGCCACCGTGCCCAAGGGTCCTACCGACCTGTCCCGCCGATCCTGGTGGGGGGTGCTGCGCCGCACGTTCCGGGAGTTCAACGACGACAACCTCGGCGACTGGGCCGCGGCACTGACCTACCGGTCGGTGATGTCGATCTTCCCCATGCTGGTGGTGCTGATCGCGGTGCTCGGCATGCTCGGCCCGTCGGCCACCCGGACGGTCACCGACACCATCACCCAACTGGTGCCCGGGCAGGGCCGGGACCTGCTGCTCGACGTCGTGGCGCAACTGCAGTCCGCGCGCACCGTCGCCAGCCCGATCGCGATCTTCGGCCTCGCTCTGGCGCTGTGGTCGGCCTCCGGCTACGTGGCGTCCTTCATCCGGGCCAGCAACGCGATCTACGAGGTGGAGGAAGGCCGGCCGGTGTGGAAGACCTGGCCGCTGCGCCTGGGCATCACGCTCGTCGTCGTCGTGCTGCTCACCGCCTGCGCGGTCGGCGTGATCGCCACCGGCGCCCTGGCCGACCGCATCGGCCAGCTGCTCGGCATCGGCTCGACCGGCGTGCTGATCTGGGAGATCGCCAAATGGCCGGTGATCGCGCTCCTGGTCAGCCTGGTGTTCGCGCTGCTCTACTGGGTCTCGCCGAACGTGCGGCTGCCGGGCTTCCGCTGGGTCAGTCCGGGCGGCCTGCTCGCCGTCGCGATCTGGGCGCTGGCCTCGGTCGGCTTCGCCCTCTACATCGCCAACTTCGGCTCCTACAACAAGACCTACGGCTCGCTGGCCGGCGTGATCGTGTTCCTGGTCTGGCTGTGGCTGTCCAACGTCGCGATCCTGCTCGGCGCCGAACTCGACGCCGAGCTGATCCGCGGCCGCCAACTCGAGGCCGGCCAGCCGGACGAGGAACCGTTCCTGCCGCCGCGCGACACCCGAGCCTCCGACGACGAATGACGCGCGGGTCGGTTCAGACCGTGCGGCGGGCGCGGGACAGCGCCAGCCCGGCGAGGACCGTGGCGATCCCGCCGGCCGCCAGGGCCACCCAACCGCCGACCACTCCATAGCCCTTGCCGGGGCCGCCGTCGGCGGCGGCCACCACGACGCCGCCGATGACGACGCTGACCAGACCGGCTGCCAGGGCCAGGACGGCGCCCCGTCGACCGGTGCGGGTGGCGGAGCGGGCCAGGGCGCGACCGCCGATGATCGCGCCGGCCAGGCCGAGCAGCGCGGCGAGGGTGGCCCAGAACCGTCCGGTGGTCAGGCCGTAGGAGTCGGCGGCGGGCGGCAGGGCCAGGGCGAAGGTGGTTGTCAACATGGGACGATCCTGCTCGGCAAGCGCACCCCCGGTCGTCCGGCGAGCGCAGACGGTTCGCGCTGCCACCGATGCGGTAGGCCGCCGAAAAGTACTGCGGGTGCGGGATTTGTCCGGGCCGGTATCCGGTTAGGGTGCGCGCATGGGCAGGCGGGTCACGGACTGGGCGATCGCCGTCGCCGTGGCGGCGACGCTGGTGGTCACCGGCTTGTCCCGCCGGGACTCCACCGACCTCGACCTGCTCGGCTACCTGTTGCTGGCGGGCAGCGGCCTGGCCCTGGTCGCGCGTCGCCGCGCGCCGGTCCCGGTGCTGGCCGGCACCGGGTTGTGCGCGGTGGGTTACCAGGCGGCCGGTTTCGACATACCGGCCGTCGCGTACCTGTTCGCGGTGTACGCCGCCGTGCGGGCCGGACACCGGGTGAGCACGATCGCGGTGAGCGTGCTCATGCTGGCCGCGCTTCCCGTGGCCGCCATGGCTTCCGGGCTGCACGACACGGGCGAGGCGTTCGCCCAGGCCCGCGGCGCCCTCGAACTGGCCTGGCTGATCGCGGCCGGCGCGGCGGGTGAAGCCCTGCGCCAGGCCGAGAAGCGGGCGGACGAGGCCGAGCGCACCCGGGAGGAGACCGCGCGGCGGCGGGCCGGCGAGGAGCGGCTGCACCTGGCGCGGGAACTGCACGACTCGCTCACCCACCAGATCTCGGTGATCAAGGTGCAGGCCGAGGCGGCCGTCCATCTGGCCCAGCGGCGCGGCGAACCGGTGCCGGAGGCACTGCTGGCGATCCGGGACGCCGGCCGGGAGGCGTCCCGGGAACTGCGGGCGACCCTGGAGGCGTTGCGGGACGACGACCTGAACCCGCCGCGCGGGCTCGACCACGTCCCGGAACTGGTGGACCGGGCCCGGACGAGCGGGCTGGCGGCGACGCTGACGATCGGCGGCGACCGCAACGCGGTGCCGGCCGCGGTGGACCGGACCGCGTACCGGATCGTGCAGGAGTCGCTGACCAACATCGCCCGGCACGCGGCCGCCACCACCGCGTCGGTCCGGATCGACTACCAGCCCGGCACTCTGGTCATCCGCGTCGACGACGACGGTGCTACCACACCGGAAACCGCGCCGGTCCCCGGTGTCGGGCTGCTCGGCATGCGCGAACGGGTCACCGCCCTCGGCGGTCACCTCCGGGCCGCACCGCGCGGCGAGGGCGGCTTCACCGTCCACGCCGAACTTCCCGTGGACCAGCCGTCGTGATCACCGTCCTGCTGGTCGACGACCAGCCCCTCATCCGCAGCGGGTTCCGCGCGCTGCTCGACGCGGAGGACGACATCGAGGTGGTCGCCGAGGCCGCCGACGGCCACGAAGGCCTGGCGCTGGCTCGCGCCCACCGGCCCGACATCGCGCTCGTCGACATCCAGATGCCGGTCCTGGACGGCATCGAGACCACCCGGCGCATCGCCGCCGACCCGGCCCTGGCCGCGGTCCACGTCGTCATCCTGACCAACTACGGCCTGGACGAGTACGTGTTCCACGCGCTGCGCGCGGGCGCGGCCGGGTTCCTGGTCAAGGACATCCAACCCGAGGACTTCCTGCACGCCATCCGGGTCGCCGCCCGCGGTGACGCCCTGCTCGCACCCTCGATCACCCGCAAACTGATCAACCGCTACCTCACCCGGCCGCCCGGCATCGCCACCGGCCTCAAGGAGTTGACCAACCGCGAACGCGAGGCCGTCACCCTGGTCGCGCACGGCCTGTCCAACGACCAGATCGCGGCCCGCATGGTCATCACGCCGCTCACCGCCAAGACCCACATCAACCGCGCGATGACCAAACTCCACGCCCGCGACCGCGCCCAACTCGTCGTCCTCGCCTACGAATCCGGCCTCGTCACCCCGGGCAGCCCCTGATGCCGAGCCGTCACATACGGCAGGCGCGGTGCGACTGGATAGGTGCACTGTGGATTCCGGCGAGGGATTCCGGCGAGGGATCCCGGCGAGGAGGACGGCTGATGGACGCGACGTTGCTCGGGGTACTGATCACCGCGGCGGTGTCCCTGATCGGAGTCCTGGCCACCCTGCAGGCAAAC
>NZ_DASTBH010000067.1:0-14496 GCF_035712165.1 Actinophytocola sp.
CGACTGCACGGTCAGCCGGATCCAGTTCACCCCCGACCTGCTGCCCAGCGACGTGACCGGGGTGTCGATCTTCAACCGGCAGACCAACGACTTCGAGTTCCGGCCCGGCCCGGTGTTCGCCAACATCGTGGTCGGTGACGAGATCAACCGCGCCTCCCCCAAGACCCAGTCCGCGCTGCTGGAGTGCATGGAGGAGGAACAGGTCACCGTCGACACCAACACCTACCGGCTGCAGGCGCCGTTCATGGTGATCGCCACCCAGAACCCGATCGAGATGGAAGGCACCTACGCGCTGCCCGAAGCCCAGCGCGACCGGTTCACCGCCCGCGTCTCGATCGGCTACCCGGACCCGAACGCCGAGCTCGCGATGATCGAGGAGCACGCGGGCGCCGACCCGCTCAAGACCCTGCAACCGGTGTCCGACGCCGCCCAGATCACCAGCCTGATCGAGACCGTGCGCAGGGTCGAGCTCTCCGCCGACGTCCGGCGCTACGCCGTCGAGCTGGTGTCGGCCACCCGCCGGCTGCCCGAGATCAGGATCGGCGCCTCGCCGCGGTCCACCCTGCACCTGGTGCGGGCCGCCCGGGCCCAGGCCGCGCTGTCCGGCCGCGACTTCGTCGTGCCGGACGACATCCACGCCATCGCGATGCCCGTGCTCGCGCACCGGCTGGTGCTCACCGCCGAGGCCCAGGCCGGCCGCCGCTCGGCCGCCGAGCTGATCCGCAACCTGATCCAGCGGGTGCCGGTGCCGCAAGGCGCGCTCGATCCGACCGCCCAGTGGGTGTCCGGAATGGCACCGAACCGGCGCACCAGGTAACGCGCATGCGGGGCGCGCTGTCCGGCCTGACCACCCGCGGCCGGTGCCTGCTCGCGGCGGGACTGGCCGCCGCGCTCTGTTCGTACTTCCTGGCCGAACGGGACCTGCTGCGGGTGGCGGCGTTCGTGATCGCCCTGCCGCTGCTGGTCTGCTTCCTCACCGCCGTTGCCAAGGTCGGCCTGCACGCCGAGCGGCGGATCACCCCGATGCGCGTCCCGGTCGGCGGCCGCGCCGAGGTGTCCCTGCACATCCGCAGCACCGGCCGGCTCACGCCCGGCGGGCTGCTGATGCAGGACGGCGTGCCCTACGCGCTCGGCGGCAAACCGCGGTTCGTCATCGAGCATCTCCCCCGGCACACCGGCACCCAGCTGCGCTACACCGTGCACCCGATGCTGCGCGGCATCCAACAGCTCGGCCCGCTCAAGGCGACCATCACCGACCCGTTCGGCCTGGCCGAGTTCGACCGCGAGCTCGCGCACACCTCCCGGCTGATCGTGGTGCCCAGGGTGGTCCGGCTGGCCGGCGTCCCCGGTGGCTCCGGGCTGGGCTCCGGCGACGACGGGTCGGTGCGGCTCAACGCCGGACAGGGCGAGGACGACGCGATCGTGCGCCCGTACCGGCAGGGCGACGACTTACGAAAGGTGCACTGGCGGTCCACCGCCAAGCGGGACGAGATGATGGTGCGGGTCGAGGAGCGGCCCTGGCGCGGCGGCACCACGATCATGCTCGACCACCGGGTGGCCGCGCACCGCGGTTCCGGCGCGTCGGCCAGCCTCGAATGGGCGATCTCCTTCGCTGCCAGCGTCTGCCTGCACCTGCACCGGCACGGACACCGGATCCGGCTGGTCACCGAAAGCGGCCAGCTGCTGGTCGGTGACGCCGGGGACGGCACCCACCACGACAACGCGGTGCTGGACATGCTGGCCGCGCTGCAACCGACCAACCAGCGCGAGATCGACTGCCGGTCCGACCCGGCCGGCGGCCAGGAGCTCATCGCGATCCTCGGTGCGGCCGGCGCCGACTCGCTCGGCACCCTGGTGCGGCATCGCGGGCGCAGCAGCCGAAGCCTCGCCGTGCTCCTCGACGTCGACGCCTGGCGCTCCGGCGACGAGGCCAACTCCGACCAGCAGGGTTCGCTGACGCTGCTGCGCGGCACCGGCTGGGGCGTGACGGTGGCGACCCCCGACCTTCCGATGAACCGGGTCTGGGCGAACCTGTGCCGCACGGGACTCAAACGCGACGACACGATGATCGCGGGAGCCGGACAATGACCATCGCACCCCCCAGGCCCGCCCCGAGCACTCCCCCGGCCGAGTCCGGAATGACCTCCCAGCAGTGGTCGATGACCGTGACGCCGGTCGTCGCCGCGCTCACCACCCTGTGCGCCGCCACCGCGATGTCCGGGGTGATCGACGGGCTGCGCTGGCTGGGCTACGCGGGCGTCGCCGTGATCGTGGTGACCGCGACCGGCCTGGGACTGCGGGCGATCCGCACCCCGGTGCTGGTGGTCGGCCTTGCCCAGATGTTCGCCGTGCTGTGCCTGCTGGTGGCCCTGTTCACCAACTCCGGCATCCTCGGCATGTTCCCCGGCCCGGCCGCGCTCTCCGAGCTCGGCGAGGTGCTCGGCCGCTCGGTCGAGGTGGTCCGGACCGGCGTGCCGCCGGTCGACCCCACCGCGCCGGTGCTCTGCCTCGTGGTGGTCGCCATCGGGCTGGTCGCCGTCCTGGTCGACACGCTCGCGGTCGCCGCCGGCACCCCGGCCGCGTGCGGTCTGGTGCTGCTGTGCGTCTACGCCGTGCCGGCGTCGCTGTCCAACCAGATGCTGCCGTGGTGGTCGTTCGTGCTCGGCGCCGCCTCGTTCGCGCTGCTGCTCGCCGTGGACGGCGCGCACCGGCACCAGCAGTGGCGCAACCGGCCGGCGATGCCCGGCACCAACGGCAGCGTCGGCTCGCCGGTGGCCCAGGTGTCCACCGCGCTGGTCCTGGCCCTGATCATCGGCTCGACCTTCACCGTGATCGGCACGGTCGGCCAGTTCCCCCTCGGCGGCCCGTCCGGCGCCAGTGGCGGCCTCGGCCTGCAGCCGTTCACCAAGCTGCGCGGCATGCTCGACCAGGGCACCAACCGCGAGCTGTTCCGGGTCCGTGGGCTCGGTCAGGACACCCGCTACATGCGGGTGATGACGCTGGCGCGGCTCGACGACAACGGCGGCTTCTCCCTGCAACCCACCATGCCGTCCGGGGTTCCGGCCACCCGACGCTCCGGCCTACCGGCGCCCCCCGGCAGCCGCACCGTCGGGCCGCCCACCCGGATTGACATCGAGCCGCTCGACTACGAGGACCTGTTCGTCGGCGTCTACGGCACGCCGGTGCGGATGACCGGCCTGCCCTCGTCCATGCGCTACGACAACCGCAGCGGCATGGTGTTCAGCGAGAGCAAGCGCAAGCTGACGCGGATGGCCGAGGACGTGGACCTCTCGCAGCCCACCGCCGACCAGCTACGGGTCGCCGGCACCAGCTACAACGACATCGACCCGATCTACCTGGAGGCCGACGGGATCAAGCCGCGCGTGCGGCAGCTGGCCACCGAGCTGACCGCGGGCCGGTCCAACCCCTTCGACAAGGCCCGGGCGCTGGAGCGGTACTTCGACGGCAACGACTTCACCTATGACGTGAAGACCGCGCAGGGCAGCGACGAGGAAGCCCTGGAGGACTTCCTGTTCCGCAGCAAGCGGGGCTTCTGCGAGCAGTACGCCTCGGCGCTGGCGCTGCTGGCCAGGGCCGCCGGGCTGCCCTCCCGGGTGGCCATCGGCTACACCGCCGGCTACCTGGTCGGCGACTACCGCTCGATCTCGACCCAGGACGCGCACGCGTGGGTGGAGATCTACTTCGGTGGTCAGGGCTGGGTGCAGTTCGACTCGACGCCGCTGGCCGACGGCCGGACCTACACCCCGCCCTACGCCATCGAGTCCGGCACCACCGCGGACCCCAACGACGACACGTCCACCGAGACCTCGGAGCCGGCCGGCTCCGCCGCCACCGCCGAACCGACCAGCCCGAACGACAAGACCGACCCGGGTGCCGGGGAGGCGGGCGGCCAGCAGCAGGACCAGCAGGCCGCGCCGTGGATCGGCTGGACCGCCGCGGCGGTCGCGGTGGTCGCGATACTGATCACCGTGCTGGCGACGCTGATCGCCGGCGGACCGCTGGCCGCGCGGCGACGCCGGCTGCTGATCCCGGTCGCCGCGGTGTGCTGGCTGCTGACCGTGGTGCTGGCCGCCGCGCTGGTCTCCTGGTGGCTGTCCGCCCTGATCGTCGTGCTGACCGTCGCCGCCGCACCGGGATTCGTGCGGGAGTGGCGCCGCCGGGCCCGCCGGCACGCCGTCCAGCAGGGCCTACCGGCGGCCGCGTCCGCCGCCTGGGCCGAGTTGCTTGCCGAGTCCCAGGACCGGGGCGCGGAGATCGTCGACGCGGAGACGGTGCGGATGACCGCCCGCCGGCTGGCCCGCGAGCACGACCTGGACGAGGACGGCAGACGCGCGCTGCGCACCGTGGTCGGCGCCGTCGAACGCTCCTGGTACAGCGCCCGCACCGAGCCCGACCCCGCGCTGGCCGAGGCGTTCGACAACCTGGTGGCCGGCCTGCGCCGGACCGCCCCGCTCGACCTGCGCTCCCGCTTCCTGCCGCGCTCCGTCCTGCACCCCCACCGCACGCCAAGGCCCGACACGCCGCCGCCCCCGGCTTCCGACGAGTAGGCAAGCAACGTTCCTGTCGGAACGGCGGGGGCTATACGGCGGGGTAGCGGTTGTAGTTGGGGAAGTTGCCGTAGATGAGTTCGTCGGTGGGGCCCTGGGTGACGGCGTGGACCAGGTGGACGCCGCCGACGAAGGCGCCCTTCCAGGAACCGCCGCGGCCGCCGAACGGCTCCTCGCGGTCGCCCCGGGAGCGCGGCTTGTTCACGCCGACCTTGAACGCCTGCACGTGCTCGGCGAGGCGGCCGGCCAGCTCGACGTCGTCGCTGGCGATGCTGGCCACCAGCGCGCCGTTGGAGGCGTTCATCTGCGCCAGCAACTCGGCCTGGGTGTCCACCACGACGATCGTGTCGACCGGACCGAACGGCTCCTCGTGCATCAGCCGGCTGGCCCCGGCCGGCGCCAGCAGCGTGGTCGGCGCGACATAGGCCGACGTGTCCTGCCCGGGCAGGAACCGGCCCTGGGCAAGCGATCCGCGGTAGAGCGGGATCGCGCCGTGGCCCAGCGCCTCGTCCACCTTCTTGCGCAGCTCCGCCGCCTTCGCCGAGGAGATCAACGGGCCGAAGTCCAGCTGCGGCAGCTCCTCATCGTCCACTTCGGCCGCCAGCGGATGACCGAACCGGGCCGACGAGACCACCGGCAGGTACGCGGCCAGGAACTCGTCGACCAGCTTGCGCTGCACCACGAACCGCGGGTAGGCCGTGCACCGCTGCTTGGCGTACTCGAAACCCTTGCGCAGGTGCGCGGACAGGCCGTCCCAGTCGGAGAACTCCCAGATGCCCCAGCAGTTGAGCCCCTCCTGCTCGAGCATGTGCCGCTTGCCGGTGTCCACCAGCTGAGCGGCCACCTTCCCGCCGTTGTCCCGCCCACCGACGAACGCCAGCGCGCCGATCTCAGCCGAGCGCACCAGCGCCGAGGACAGCGTCGACCCGTCGCCGGACAGCAGCGTCACCGGCAGCCCGGCCTCGTGCATCAGGGCGTGCGCCACGGTCAGGCAGAACGCGCCGCCCTGGGTCGGGGTCTTGGCCACCACCGCGTTGCCGGCCAACAGCTGCACCAACTCGGCGTGCACCAGCACGCTCATCGGGTAGTTCCAGCTCGCGATGTTGCTGACCGGCCCGGGCAACGGCCGCCGGTCGAACGGCCGCCCGTCGGCGTCGGTGGTCAGCATCCGCTCGATGTTGTCGAGGTACCAGCGCACCCCGTCCAGCGCACGGTCCACGTCGGCACAGGCCAGCTTCCACGGCTTGCCGATCTCCCAGGCCAGCAGCAGCGCCAGGTCGTCCCGGGCGGCGGTCATCGCCTCGACGGCGGCGGTCACCCGGGCCTTGCGCTCGGCCAGCGGAACCGTGGCCCACTCCTGGTGCTGCCGGTGGGCGTGCGCCACCGCCGCCAGCGCGGTGCGCTCGTCGATCTTGGAGAGGTAGCCCAGACTGGTCTGGTCGACCGGGGTGAGCAGTGCCGAGGGCTCGCCCGAGTCCTGCCAGGCCCCCTCGTGCAGGTTGCGCAGGCGGTCACCGAAGAAGGCCGCGGAGGCCACCTTGGTCGCCCGCTCCAGCAGCTGCGACCATTGCGCGAACAGGGGAACTCGCAGATCAGACGCCACGGTGGATCGCCTTCCCGTGTGTGAAGCAACGCATCGGCAGACCACGTTGTCTTCACAGCATGCTAGGGCGATGGCGCTCGATTTCGGATCGCGCTGTGATGGACCTGACGGAGGCTTTACCTAACGATCTTCGTCGAAGCGCTTGCGGAAGCGCTCCTCCATCCGCTGCGAGAAGGAACTCCGGCGCAGCTTCGTGACGTTGCTGGCGCCGCCGGCCTCCCCGCCGGACTCCTCCGCCTGATCGCCATGGCGGATGGCGGTCAGGGTCAGCAGCGCGCCGAAGAACATCACCAGGAAGCCGAGCAGGCTCACCACCGGGACGCCACCCGGCTTGAGCGGGAGCACGACGCCGAGGACGAGCAGGGCTACGCCGAGCACGAACAGGGCGATGCCCTGCAGCCGGCGACGCCGGGACGGGCGCCGCAGTCGCGCGCCACGAACCGTCGAGGCGAACTTGGGATCCTCGGCATAGAGCGCGCGCTCGATCTGATCGAGCAAACGCTGCTCGTGCTCGGAGAGTGGCATCGTTCCTCCTCCGGCACAGCGGTCGCGGGCGCCGGGTGATCACGGTTGCCGCCGGACCCGGCGGGCACCCCGCTCTGGGGGCGTCACTACCCAGAATACGAGGCGGAGGTCCTCGCGACTACCCGATCCTGCATCACGGTCGTATGCAACAGCAAACCCCATGGTGCTCGCGTGCCTCTGGACTCCGGGTAGAGGGTGGTACGGCAGGGAAAACCAGCCTTTTCGGCGGTCGGGGTCACTCGCCGTCACCGCTCCGACGCCGGACGAGATCACACGTCCGTAGGATGGTAGGTATTGCACGTGGAGCCCGTCACAGCCCTGAAGCAGATCGCGCTGTACCTGGAACGAGCCGGCGAGCCGACGCACAAGGTGCAGGCGTTCCGGCGGGCGGCGGCGGTGGTGGCCGGGCTGCCGGACGGTGAGCTGGAGCAGCGGCTGCGGGCCGGCACGCTGACCGCGCTGCCCGGGATCGGAAAGACCACCGCAGCGGTGATCATCGAGGCGGCCGCCGGGGACGAGCCCGCCTATCTCACCCGGCTGACCGAGCGCGGCGTCGCGCCGCTGGTGCCCGACGGCGGCGGGTCGGCGCTGCAGGCCGCGCTCCGTGGCGACTGTCACACCCACTCCGACTGGTCGGACGGCGGCAGCCCGATCCGCGAGATGGCCGAGGCGGCCGCCGCGCTCGGGCACGAGTGGATCGTGCTCACCGATCACTCTCCCCGGCTGACCGTGGCCAACGGCCTGTCCGCTGACCGGCTGCGCCGCCAGCTGGACGTCGTGGCCGAGCTGAACGCCGAGCTGGCCCCGTTTCGCATCCTGACCGGGATCGAGGTCGACATCCTGTCCGACGGCCGGCTCGACCAGGAGCCCGAGCTGCTCGAGCGGCTGGACATCGTCGTGGCCAGCGTGCACTCGGAGCTGCGGATGCCCTCCGCCGAGATGACCGAGCGGATGCTGACCGCGGTCGAGAACCCGCACACCGACGTGCTCGGGCACTGCACCGGCCGCAAGGTCGCCGGGCGGCCGCGGCCGGAGTCGACCTTCGACGCCGAGGCCGTGTTCGCCGCCTGCCACAACAACGGGGTGGCCGTGGAGATCAACTCACGGCCGGACCGGCTGGACCCGCCACGCCGGCTGCTGCGGCTGGCGCTGGAGCTGGACTGCGTGTTCTCCATCGACAGCGACGCGCACGCCCCCGGTCAGCTGTTCTGGCAGCCCTACGGCTGCGCCCGGGCCGAGGAGTGCGGTGTGCCGGCCGAGCGCGTGATCAACACCAGGTCGGCCGAGGAACTGCTCGCGTGGCGGTCTAACTGACTTCGGTGGGCGGGGCGAGCCAGGTGTTGCAGGCGGCGGTCTTGTTGGTGTCGTAGCCGGCGCGGCCCCACTTGACCTGGTGCTTGACCGAGCCGTGCGAGTTGTCGGCGACGGTGTCGCGGAAGCTGTCCGCGGCCTGCCGGGCCAGCTTCGCGCTCACCGAACCGCGCCCGGCCACGCTCGCGATGAACATCCCGGAGAAGCAGTTGGCCTGCAGCTCCGCGCGCCGGGTCAGCTCGAGCTTCTCCGGGGAGTCCTTTCCGAACGCCTCGCCCTTGTCGTAGGCGGCGTTGAGGATCCCGCTGAGTGCCTGCACGTGATGGCCGTACTCGTGGGCGAGCACCGCCAGGTGCGCGGCCTGGCTGAGCCCGGCCTGGCTGAGCAACCGGTCGGTGGGCATGAAGATCACCCGGCCGCCGCTGCAGTAGTAGGCGGTGGCCTCGTTGGCCGGCGGCGCGTCGCCGCACAGGCTGCGGCCCGCCTGGATCTCCAGCTTCGGCGAGGTGAACGGCTCGTTGACCTGCCCGAGCACCGGTTTCCACGCCTCGTCCAGGCAGGCGATCGCCGCCTGGTAGTAGGCCCGCAGCTTCTCCGCGTCGCGCGCCATGCCCGGCAGCTGGCAGGTGACCTGCGGCAAGCCGATGCCGTCGGCGAGCAGCGGGTTGGTCTGCAGCTCGAAGACCGCGCGCGGCTTGGCCGGGGCGCCCGGCGTGGCCGGGGTGGACCCACGGGTGGCCGGTGCGGCGAGCTGACCCTCGGCGGCGACCGGGGTACCGGCGATCACCTCCCGGCCGTCCAGCAGGTCGGGCCGGCCGAGCAGGGCGATGGCCGCCACGAACGCGAGCACCAGGCCGAACACGCCGATCAGCCGCAGCGGCGAGTTGCGCCGGTCGCGCGCGCTGCTGGAGATGATCGTGGCGGCCGGCGGCAGCACGACGGTCCGCGGAGGCAGCGGCGGGTACTGCGGCCCGCGGTCCTCGTCGGTCACGTCATGCCTCAGATTCGACAAAGCTCCACGGCCGTCCGCGGAGCACCCCGCCAGCATACGGAACTTCCGCACCTGGTGAGGGCAACCTCAGTCACCCGGGCCGCGTTGGCGCACGAACCGGATGATCTGGTCCGGGTCGTCGCGGGAGCGGGCGGGCGGCAGCGGGACGAGCCGGGTGACGCCGAGGCCGGCGAACGCGGCGACCGTGTCGTCGTCGAACGGCAGCCGCGGGTCCGGCGTGACCGTGATCTCCAGCGGTCCGAGGCCGGGCGGCCGGGCGTGCTCGCGTTCGGCGCGGCGCAGCGCGGCGACGGCCCGCTCGGTGGCGTCGAGGTCGAGCGCGAAGCCGAACCAGCCGCGGCCCTGGGCCACCGCCCGCCGAAAGGTCGCGGCCACCCCGCCGCCGAAGTGCAGCGGCGGGGTGGGCAGCTGCAGCGGCCGCGGTTCGGCCCGCACGCCGGCGAACCGGGTGTACCGGCCCTCGTGCGCGGCGGGCGCGGTGTTCCACACGGCTCGCATCGCCTCCAGGCAGTCCAGGGTGCGACCGCCCCGGTCGGCCATGGGCACGCCCAGCGCGTCGAACTCGTGCGGCAGGTAGCCGACGCCGACGCCGAACTGGAACCGGCCGCCGGAGACCCGGTCCACCGAGGCGACCTTCTTGGCCAGCACCAGCGGTTGGTGGTAGGGCAGCACGGTCAGGCCGGTGCCGATCAGCAGGCGCGAAGTGTGCGCGGCGACGTTGGTGAGCGCGACGAACGGATCGAGCATCGGCCGGTCCGGCTTGGCCGGACTCGGCTCGGCCCACGGGTCGGGCAGCACGTAGTGCTCACCGGTCCACACGCTCTCCCAGCCCGCCTCCTCGGCGGCCTTGGCGACCCGCACCGCCGCGGCCGGATCGGCGGCGAGTGCGTCCATGTTGATTCCGAACAGTCCGAACAGCATCGGCAGATCCTGACCCGGCGGGCCGCCCGCGCACCAGCGGCGGCTGCGCATGCCAGCCATGCCGTGCGGTCATGCCGGTGCGGTCACCCCGGAGACGGCGGCGGAGAACCCGCGGAGCACGCCGGCGACGAACGCCCGCCGGCTCACCCCCAGCACGCGCAGTGCGCGACCGTGGTCGGCGGCGACCGTGATCGCGGTGCCGAGCAGCAGGACCCGCCAGCATCCGGTCACCAGCGCGCGGACCGGTCCCGGCGTTTCGGCGAAGGCGGCCCGCAGCCGCAGGCAGTGAAACGGCACGTGCCGCTCCTCGTCGGCGAGGATCCGCCCGGCCACGTCCGCGGTGAGGTGGTCGGTGGCGCCGTCCCGCAGCGCCCGGTAGTAGCGCAGCGCGATCACCTCGGCGATCAGCAGCACCATCAGCTCCAACCGAAGCCCCAACGCGCGTCGCAGCCGGACGAACACCGTGTCGCTCCAGTGTCCGCGGATCGTCGGGACGTTCGCCGCCGCCAGCAACTCCCCCAGCAGCCGCGCATGGTTCTGCTCCTCCGCGACGAACAACCGCACCGCCGCGGCATAGTCCGCGTCGCCGCCGGCCTCCGCCTTGGCGATCAGGTTCCGCCCGTCCCCCGACTCCCCCACCTGGAACCGCTGCACGCTGGCCGCCACCGCCGCATCCAGACACGCCCCGCGCGCCCAGTCCGGATCACCGGCCGACCGCCGCCGCTCCGCCGCCGCCTCGAACTCCTGGACCCACCCCACTCGCACGCCGACTCCTCCCGTCGTCTCACCGCAGGACGGCTGGACGCGACCACGCGTTGGGTGCCTGGTGTGGAGGTTTCGTGAAGGCCGGGTACCCCCAGCAGGAGTCGAACCTGCGTCTCCGGCTCCGGAAGCCGGCGTCGTGTCCGTTGGACCACAGGGGCAAGTCGTAGCGCGTACGGGAGTCGAACCCGCGTCGCCCGGGTGAGAGCCGGGAGTCCGTTCCGCTGGACCAACGCGCTGCAGTCGGATGCCCGCGAGTCGAACGCGGTGACTCCTGATCCCAAATCAGGCGGGGTCGCCAGTGCCCCTCGCACCCGGTACCCCAGCCAGGATTCGAACCTGGGATCTCCGCGTTCGTAGCGCGGCGCTCTGTCCACTGAGCCACAGGGGTAAATGATTTCGAAGAATGCACCACAAAAGGGTGCGCGAATAACGAGAGCCGCCCGAATCGGTTTCCCGATGGGCGGCTCCCTAAACCTCGACGAATTCCACGTCAGGGCGGGGAGCCCAGGCTGCCGGGCAACGACGGCTCGGCCCGGCGGCTCGGTCGCGAGTCAACGACCAGGGCATACGCAGGGCGAGCCGCACCACGCCGCGCACAGCGTCGCGATTCTGGCTGCCACGTGCTCACTGGACCGCTCCCAACTCCTCGTTATTGATTTCATCATCCAGGACGGCTGGCGCGTCGTCAATTCCCTTTCGGCCGGCGATCGAAAAACGTCAGCGCGTGGCCCGAACCGGGCCACGCGCTGACGTCGAATTCACCGGCTAGCTGCAGCCGGAGGTGGAGCCGCAGCCCTCGCAGACGTAGCAGGAACCGGCGGGGCGCATCTTCGTGCCGCAGGTCATGCAGAGCGGGGCGTCGGCGGCCTTGCCGAGGTGCAGTTCGAGCAACTCCGTGGAGCTGTGGGGTTTGGCCTTCGGGTCCGACGTGGACGATGCCGGGACGGCTGGCTGGGGGCCGGCTTCCACCGACGTCCGCAGGCCCTCGATGTCCACCTCGGACGGTCCGGCGTAGTCACCGTTGACCTGGGCGGTGCGCTCGTCGGCGGTGAAGATGCCGAGCTGGGCACGCTTGTCGTAGGGCAGATAGTCCAGCGCCAGCCGGCGGAACAGGTAGTCGAGCACGCTGGTGGCGATACGGACGTCCGGGTCGTCGGTCATGCCGGCCGGCTCGAACCGCAGGTTGGAGAACTTCTGGACGTAGAACTCCAGCGGGATCCCGTACTGCAGACCCACCGAGATCGACATGGAGAAGGCGTCCATCACGCCGGCCAGCGTGGAGCCCTGCTTGCCCAGCTTGACGAAGACCTCGCCGAGCCCGTCGTCCGGGTAGGACCCGGCGGTCAGGTAACCCTCGGCGCCGCCGACCGTGAAGGACACCGTCTGGCTGGGGCGCTTCTTCGGCAACCGCCTGCGCACCGGGCGGTACTCGATCACCGGCTCGGGCTCCGCGGCCTTCTTGGCGTTCTTGCCGGCCGAGAGCGGCTGTCCGACCTTGCAGTTGTCGCGGTAGATGGCCAGCGCCTTGAGACCGAGCTTCCAACCCTGGAAGTAGATCTCCTCGATGTCGGCCACGGTGGCCGACTCCGGCATGTTCACCGTCTTGGAGATCGCGCCCGAGATGAACGGCTGCACCGCGGCCATCATCCGCACGTGGCCCATCGGCGCGATGGACCGCACGCCCATGGCGCAGTCGAACACCTCGTAGTGCTCCCGGCGCAGCCCCGGCGCGTCCACCACGTGCCCGTGCTCGGCGATGTACTCGACGATCGCCTCGACCTGCTCGTCCTGGTAGCCCAACGACTTCAGGGCGCGCGGCACGGTCTGGTTGACGATCTGCATCGACCCGCCGCCGACCAGCTTCTTGAACTTGACCAGCGCCAGGTCCGGCTCCACGCCGGTGGTGTCGCAGTCCATCATCAGGCCGATGGTGCCGGTCGGGGCCAGGACGCTCGCCTGGGCGTTGCGCCAGCCGTTGCGGGCGCCGATCTCCTGGCCGCGCTGCCACTCCTTGGTGGCCAGCCGCTGCACCGCGGCGTCGTCGGTGCCGTAGGTGCGGATCAGGTCGTTGGCCGCCGCGTGCTTGCGCATCACCCGCTGGTGCGGCTCGGCGTTGCGCGCGTAACCCTCGTACGGGCCGACCGCGCCGGCCAGCTCGGCCGACCGGCGGTATGCGGTGCCGGTCATCAACGAGGTGATCGCCGCCGCCAGCGCCCGGCCGCCTTCGGAGTCGTAGGCGTGGCCGGTCGCCATCAACAGCGCGCCCAGGTTGGCGTAGCCGATGCCGAGCTGGCGGAACTTCCTTGTGGTGTCGGCGATCGGCTCGGTCGGGAAGTCCGCGAAGCAGATCGAGATGTCCATCGCGGTGATGATCAGCTCCACCGCGCGGACGAACCGCTCGCCGTCGAACGTGCCGTCCGTGCGCAGGAACTTCAACAGGTTCAGCGAGGCCAGGTTGCAGCTGGAGTTGTCCAGGTGCAGGTACTCGCTGCACGGGTTGGAGGCGGTGATCCGGCCGGACTCCGGGCAGGTGTGCCAGTCGTTGATCGTGTCGTCGTACTGGACCCCGGGGTCGGCGCACTCCCAGGCGGCCTTAGCCAGCTTGCCGAACAGGCCCTTGGCCTGGACCGTCTCCAGCACCATGCCGGTCTGCCGGGCCTTGAGCCCGAACTCACCGTCGGACTCCACCGCGCGCATGAACTCGTCGGAGACCCGGACCGAGTTGTTGGCGTTCTGGTACTGCACCGAGGTGATGTCGGAGCCGCCGAGATCCATGTCGAACCCGGCGTCCCGCAACGCGCGGATCTTGTCCTCCTCGCGCGCCTTGGTCTCGATGAACTGCTCGATGTCGGGGTGGTCGACGTCCAGCACGACCATCTTGGCGGCGCGCCGGGTGGCCCCGCCGGACTTGATCGTCCCCGCGCTCGCGTCCGCGCCGCGCATGAACGACACCGGCCCGGACGCCGTGCCGCCAGAGGAGAGCAGTTCCTTGGAGGACCGGATCCGGGACAGGTTGAGCCCCGCGCCCGAGCCGCCCTTGAAGATCAGCCCCTCCTCGCGGTACCAGTTGAGGATCGAGTCCATGGTGTCGTCGACGGCGAGGATGAAGCAGGCGGACACCTGCTGCGGGGAGTTGGTGCCGACGTTGAACCAGACCGGGGAGTTGAAGCTGAACAACTGGTGCAGCAGCATCCAGGTCAGCTCGTGCTCGAAGATCTCCGCGTCAGCGGGTGCGGCGAAGTAGCCGTGCGCGGTGCCGGCGGCGACGTAGGCCTGCACGACCCGGTCGATCAACTGCTTGAGCGAGTGCTCGCGAACCGGCGTGCCCACGGCGCCGCGGAAGTACTTGCTGGTCACGATGTTCGTGGCGTTGACCGACCAGAACTCGGGAAACTCGACGCCGCGCTGCTCGAAGTTCACGGTGCCGTCGCGCCAGTTGGTCATCACCACGTCGCGGTGTTCCCAGATGACCTCGTCGTAGGGGTGCACGCCCTCGGTCGTGTACACCCGCCGCACGCCCAGACGCGACGCGTTCACTTTCGCGCGGCGCCCTGCCGCCGGTGTCCCGACGGTTTCAGTCATGACCTCTCCACTCATCCCGATCCATCTGGTTGATTTCGTCCACTGGCTCCACGCGACCCCGTTGTGCGGGAACCGAATCCTTCAGCGAGTGTCGGTATCCGTGGCCCGTAGGTCCGCGATCTCCTTCTCGAAGTCCTCGATGGAGGAGAACGAGCGGTAGACGCTGGCGAACCTGAGGTAGGCGACCTCGTCGAGTTCCTGAAGCGGCC
>NZ_DASTBH010000068.1:0-14439 GCF_035712165.1 Actinophytocola sp.
CTTGATCGACCCCAACCACACCGGCCGGCCCTCCGGCCGGTCCTGGCCATACGTCGCCAAGATCGCCTGCGCCTCGATCGGGTCCCCCAACGTCGTCCCGGTACCGTGCGCCTCCACCACATCGACGTCCCCGGCCGACAACCCGGCATCCGCCAACGCCGCCCGAATCACCCGCTGCTGCGACGGCCCATTCGGCGCCGTCAACCCATTCGACGCACCATCCTGGTTCACCGCCGAACCCCGCACCACCGCCAACACCCGATGCCCCAACCGCCGCGCGTCCGACAGCCGCTCCAGCAGCAGGACCGCGACGCCTTCCGCCCAACCG
The DNA here is from genome assembly GCF_035712165.1 of Actinophytocola sp. Lineage (GTDB taxonomy): Bacteria > Actinomycetota > Actinomycetes > Mycobacteriales > Pseudonocardiaceae > DASYTH01. The sequence continues at coordinate 329 of NZ_DASTBH010000068.1, forward strand.
GTGCCGTCCGCGGCGGCCGCGAACGGCCGGCACCGGCCATCGGCGGACAGGCCGCGCTGCCGGGAGAACTCGACGAACACCTCCGGCGTCGACATCACCGTCACCCCACCGGCCAGCGCCAGCGAGCACTCCCCCCGCCGCAACGCCTGCACCGCAACGTGCAACGCCACCAGCGAGGACGAGCACGCCGTGTCGATCGACAGCGCCGGACCTTCCAGCCCGAGCGCGTAGGCCACCCGGCCGGAGGCCACGCTGCACGAGTTGCCGATCAGCACGTGTCCCTCGACGCCCGCCGGCCCGCGGTCCGCGCCCTCGCCGTAGTGGTGTGCGGCGATGCCGGTGAACACGCCGGTTCGGCTGCCGTGCAACGACTTCGGGTCGATCCCGGCGTGCTCCAGCGCCTCCCACGACACTTCGAGGAGCAGCCGCTGCTGCGGGTCCATCGCCAGCGCCTCACGCGGCGAGATCCCGAAGAACTCCGCGTCGAAGCCGCCCGCGTCGGCGACGAACCCGCCCCGCCGGGCGTAGGTCCTGCCCAGCCGGTCGGGATCCGGGTCGAACAACGCCGCCACGTCCCAGCCCCGATCGGCCGGGAAGTCCGACACCGCGTCGACGCGGTCATCCACCACGCGCCACAGGTCGTCCGGAGATCCGATGCCGCCCGGCAGCCGGCAGCCCATCCCCACGATCACGATCGGGTCGGCCGACGGCGCACCGGCCGGGTCGGTCTCCCGTGGCTCCTCGGCAGGCGCCCCGATCAACTCCGACCGCAGGTACCGGGCCAGCGACCGCGGCGTCGGGTAGTCGAACACCACCGTCGCCGGCAGCCGCAGCCCGGTGGCCAGGTTCAACCCGTTGCGCAGTTCCACCGCGGTCAGCGAGGTGAAGCCCGCGTCGGAGAAGGCGCGGTCGGCGCCGAACCCGCCGGGCGCGCCGGCTTCCAGCACGTCCGCGACCGCGGATCGCACCAGGTCCAGCAGCACGGTCTCCCGTTCGGCGTCGGGTACGGCCAGCAGCCGCCTGCGCATCGCATCGAGCGCCGCGGCCTCCGGCCCGGTGCGGCGCGCGGGCGCGCCGACGAGTTGGTGCAGCAGAATGGGAGCGGGCGCCGACCCGCCGGCCGCCGGGGATCCGGTGGAGTGCCGCAGGGCGACGAAGCCGGGGGCGCCGGCCGCCAGCGCGGCGTCGAGCATCGCCATGGCCTCCCGGGCGGACAGTGCCGTGACGCCGGGCAGTTCCGGGGCTCCCACCGCGTCGTGCCACGCGACCGACACCGCCGGCAGACCCCGCGCGACCCGGTCCAGGACCAGCGCCTCCAGCCCGGCGGCGGTCGCGCCGTGGTCACTGCGGCCGGCGGCGCCCAGCGCGTCGGCCGCCGCCGTGATCACCACGAACGCCGACACGTCGTGACCCGCGGTGAGCTCGTCCAGGTTGCGCAGTCCCTCCACAATGGACGGGCCGGCGGCGCCGGGTGCCGCGTACACCACGCCGGTGATCCGGTGGTCCGCCAGCACGGCCGCCAGCGCGTCCCGATCGGCCAGGTCGCAACCGGCGACCGAGACGCCGGCGCCCAGACCGGTCAACCGGTCGCCCAGGGCGCCCGGGTCACCCCCGGGCGGGCCGATCAGCAGCAGGTGCCGGACCTGGTGGCTGGTCACCAGGTGCTCGGCGATGGTGGCGCCATCGTGGTGGCCACCGGCATCGGCGACCACCACGGTCTCGCCCGGGTCGAACGGCGGAAGCGGGCGTGCGGCGGCGGCGACCCGGATCAGCCGGGGTCGCAGCACCACGCCGGAGCGCACGGCGAGCAACGGCTCGCCGGACGCGATCGCGACCGGCAACGCGCCGGCCGAGGACTCCGCGCTGTCCAGGTCCACCAGGGTCAACCGGTCGGGGTGCTCGGTCTGCGCGGATCGCAGCAGTCCGGTCACCGCCGCGTGCAGCGGATCCGGGGCGCCGTCGTCCGGTCCGGCACAGACGCCGTGGCGGGTCAGCACGACCAGCCGGGAGGTCGCCGGCCGGTCGCCACCGAGCCAGGCCCACAGCAGATCAGCGGTGTCCCGAAGCACATCGCGCCCCGGGTCGGCATCGCCGGCGGCCACCTCCAGCACCGCCACGTCCGGCCCCGGCACCGCACCGTCGCCGGGCCCGGTGGACAGCGGCTCCCAGTCGAGCCGGAACAGTGACTCGTACCGGTCCGGCACGGCGAGCAGCCGGGCCGGCCGGTCGAGCAGTTCGCGGCGGCGCAGCCGGCCCGAACCGTCCCGAGGCAACTCGCCGACCTGATAGATCTCCTGGGGTAGCTGGGAATCCCGCAACCGCTGCCGGCACACCGCGATCAGCCGGTCCGGCGCGGGCCCGACCGGGCCCGCCACCACGAACGCCACCGGCACCTCGCCCGACTCCGGGTGCGGCCGGCCGACCACCGCCACGTCCGCCACCCCGGGGACCGCGCGCAGGGCGTCCTCGATCAGCCGCGGGTTCGTGCGCTCCCCGTCGCGCACGATCAGGTCCGCGACCCGGCCGGTGACCGTGAGATGTCCCGACTCGTCGCGGCGGGCCAGATCGCCGGTGCGGTACCACCCGTCGCGCAGCACGGACGCCGTCAGCGCGGGCAGGTTGTGGTATCCGCCGGCCATCACGTTCGGCCCGCTCACCCACACCTCGCCGGCCCGGCCGGAGCCGACGTCGACCCCGGTCTCCGGATCCACGAGGCGCACGCTCAACCCGGGCACCGGCAGGCCCGCCGCCGGGCCGCCGACCGCGACCGGTCCGCAGGTCTCGGTGCTGCCGTAGCAGTCCACCAGCGGCGCTCCGAAACGCTCCACAAAGGACGATGCCAGGTGTTCGCCGGACGCGCCGGCGACCAGACCCAGCCGGGGCCGGTGCGGTGCACCGTCCGGTGCCGCCTCCACCAGCCCCGCACAGGTCGCCTGCGTCGCGACCACGACCGTGCACCGGTCGGCGGCCAGCGCGGTCAGCAGTTCCTCCGGGGACCGGCCGCCGGTGATCCGCGCGGTGGCGCCGACCGCGATCACGCCGAGCATCCCGAGGCCGTGTCCGATGTGGTCGGACAACGGCAGCGCGGACAGGATCCGGTCGTCGGCCGAGAGGCCGAGCACGGGTGCGTAACAGGCCGCGACCGTCCACAGCGCATTGCGCTGGCTGGACAGGACTCCCTTGGGCGGTCCGGTCGTTCCCGGCGTGTAGTTGAGGAAGGCCAGGTCGTCGAGTTGGAGGTCGTCCGACGCCGGGCTCGCCGGTTCGGTCTCCGCCAGGTCGCCGAAGCTCTCGGCGCGCACCACGCGCAGCCGCGGCCGGTCCGCCAGCAGGCGGGTCACCTGGTCGAGGTGCGCCGCACCGGTGAGCACGAGTTCGGCGCCGCTGTCGTCGAGTACGTGGGCCAGTTCGGCGTCCGTCCATCCGGGACTGACCGGCACCCCGATCGCACCGGCCCGCAGGACCGCGATCGCGCTCTCCACCAGGTCGACACTGTTGCCGAGACAGATCACCACCCGGTCGCCCGGGTACACCCCCAGCTCGGCGAGGTGTCCGGCGAGTCGCGCAGTGCGGCACTGCAACTGCGCGTAGCTCACCGCCCGCCGGTCATCGGCGAACGCGATCTTGGCCCCCAGACGCTCGGCGTGTGCCAGCAGCAGTTCGGGCAGCGGCCGGATCAGCTCGGTTCGCAACATTGTCAGACACTGCCCATCCACTATTGCATCCAAAATGCAGCCGACTGGACGATTTCAGTATGCCCCGCGGCGAGTTGGACAGCACGCCTGACCGTTCTACGGACAGCCCATCCTGAAGTAACCGGGCGTCAATTCACGCCACCAGCATCGGCGCCTGAATAGAAGCGTCGTGTTCGAGAATCATGTGTTGCAGCCGCTGCAGCTCCCGGCCCGGCTCGATTCCGAGGTCGTCGACCAGAGCGGCCCGGGTGCGCCGGTAGATGGTGAGCGCGTCGGCCTGCCGGCCGGACCGGTACAGCGCGAGCATGAACTGCATGCACAGCCGTTCCCGCAGCGGTTCGGACTCGGTCAGCACCTCCAGTTCCGGAGTGATCTCGCGGTGCCGTCCGCATTCGAGCTCCGCGTCGAAGCAGTCCTCGAGCGCGAGCAGCCGCTCGTTCTCCATGGCCACCAGCTCCGACCAGGTGGTCCCGCGCTCCACCAGATCGGCCAACGCCCGGCCCTGCCAGAGCGCCAGCGCCTCCCGGAGCAGGCTCGTCCCGCGCCCGAGCGAACCGGCCGCCAGCGCGGTGCGGCCCTGGTCGACCAGCCGCCGGAAGTAGTGGATGTCAACGGAGTCGGGGTCGACCTGCAACCGGTACCCCGGTGGGTGGGTGAGCAGCGTCGCCGAGTCGTCGCTGCTGGCCGCCAGCATCCGCCGGATGGCGGAGACGGCGTTCTGCACCATCTTGCGAGCCGTCAAGGGGGGTTGGCCGTCCCACAGGGCACGCAGCATCCGGCTCGTCGGAACCACGTGGTTGGCGTGCAGCAGCAGGTAACCGAGAACGGCCCGTTGCACCCAACCACCCAAATCCAACTGCCGGTCCTCATCAAAGACCTCTAATGAACCAAGTAAGCGAAAGCGCATCGATTCTCACCCCTAGATACCGTTCTCGTCGGTCGCATCTGGCGCGGGATCATGGTCACACGCCGGGCCGCTCGGACGAAACCCCGGCCAATTCGGGCCGGCCGGCCGCCCGCACCCCGCACAGCGGAGCAAAGTACCTGGTCAGTGCCCGGCACATGAAGAATCCACGAGGGACGGGTGAGTACATCAGACGACTGTCTGGAGAACTACCGCACAACCATGAGGCGCGCACCACGGAAATGCGCGGGAAACCGGTCTTTCGAACATGGTTGAGTGGCGCCCGTCGCGCACGGGCGCCACTCGACTACGGAAACGCTCAGTCCGGGATGGACCGTTGCCGGTTGCCGGACCCGAGCTGCTGCCAGGCATCCGGGCTGAGCACCATCCCGGAGGGTGTCGCCCCGGCGATCCTCAGCCACAGCCGCGGGTTCACCAGCAACATGGCGGACACGACCAGCAGCGGCAGGGCGGCCGGCGGATCCCACCGGGCGGGCAGCAGTTCCTCGGTGCTGCCGGCATAGCGCCCCCGCCCGGTCAGGACGTTCCACAGTTCGGCGGCGACGTCCCGGCGACGGTGGCCGAGCTCGCCGTGGCGCAGCACGGCCATCAGGGCCATGTGGGTCCGCACGCCGGTCCGCCCGGGGGGCGCCGGCACGGGCCGGTCCCCGCGCGAGACCGCCAGCAGCCGGCCGACCAGGTCGGCCCCGGCAAGCTCGGCGTTGACCGGCTCCACCAGCCGGGGGTTGATGTCGATCACGCGGGCGACGCCGTCCGGACCGATGATCGCGTCCACGGACAGCGCACCGTGCCAGCGGAGCTCGGCGCCGAGCGCGGCGAGATGCTCCCGCAGCCGCGGCAGGCTGACCGACTCCTTGGCGGCGGCGCTGCCCTGCACGCCCTCGTGCACCCGGCGCACGGCGTGCGCGGCCACCAGCTCACCCTGGTCGAAGACCGTCTGCATCAACACGAACGAGCCGGTCACCGGCCGTTGCACCAGAACCGGCCAGCCGCGCCCGAAGGTGTCGATCACCTCGGGCCGGTCGGCGACCTGGTGCAGGGTTCGCGGCCCGTCGACGAGCCACACCCCCCGGCTGCCCGTCGCCACCGGAAGCTTGACGTAGCAAGGAAACTCGCCGGTCGCGCGCAGCTCGCCGGCCGAGCTCACCACCTCGGTGTCCGGCTGGGGCACGCCCAGACCGGTCAGCAGGCGCACCGCCTCCGCCTTGTTCTGCACCCTGGCAAGGGACTCGAAGGGCGGTACGGCGACCGCGACGCCGAGACCGGCCAACTCCCCCGGATACCGGGCCAGCACCGCGATCTGCTCGTGCGTGGGCAGGACCAGGTCGTAGTGCTGCCGGCGCAGCACCTCCACCAGCGCGGTGAGGTAGCCGACCGGGTCGGACCCGAAGGCGGGGACGGGGTGGCGCCAGCGGACCCGGCGGGTGACCGACAGCAGCCCGTCCCGCCGGGGTTCCAGCACGCCCACCGCGTGGCCCTGCCGGGTCAGCACGGTCACCATCTCCCGCGCCGAAGCGCTGACCGACTCGGTCAGCAGCACCCGAAGTGGTTCAGTCATCTCGACCACCGCCTACCGCAAGGGATTCCGGGACGGCGCGCACGACCGCCACGACCAGCAGCGCCGCGCCGCCGAGGAACAGCACCGACATCGTGCCGATGGCCAGCCGGTAGTTCCCGGTGATCTGGACCACCGCTCCGAACAGGATCACGCCGAACGCGCCCAGGCTGCGGTTGACGATCTCGAACAGGCTGAAGTACTCGGCGCTGCGGCCGGCCGGCGTGAGGTTGGCGAACACCGCGCGCGACAACGCATAGCTGGTGCCGTTCACCAGGCCGACCAGGATGCCGATCAGGACCAGGACGGCCATCGCGCCGGGCCGCACGGTCACCTGCAGGCCGACCACCACCAGCCACACCGCGAGGCTGGCCAACAGGATGACCGGCGCGCCGAACCGGCTGGCCAGCCGCCCGCCGAGCATGGTGCCCAGCACCGCGACCATGCTGACCAGAAGCACCCCGAGCACCAGCAGATCCTGGGAGACCGCCAACTCCTCGGTGACGAACGTGGTGCCCTGGCTGCTGATCACCAGGATCGCGCTGTTGTAGAGGAGGAACGCCACCAGGAACACGGCCGCGCCGCCTCTCCGGGGTTTTTTGCGGTTGTCGCGTTCCGGGGAACGGGTGCGAGGTCCGGTGGATTGTGGCTGGGTGCCGTCACGGTCCCCTGAGGTGGCGGTTGGCCGGACCAACTCGGTCCACATTCGGCGGAACTCCCCCAATCCGGCGCCGCCCTGTTCGGTGCGGATCACCGTGCCCGGCAGCACCCGCGCCGGCAGCAGGCTGAACCCGGCCCACCACAGCCCGGCGAGCATCAGGCAGACCGACGCCGCAGCGTCCTCGGACAGGCCAAGGGAGTCCCGGGCCAGCACCACCGAGATGCTGACCACCAGGAGCACCACGGTGCCGAGGTAGCCGGCCGCGGCGCCCCGGGAGGACACGTCGGCCCGGTCCGGCGGCGCGGCGATCTCGGGCAGGTACGTGTCGTAGACGACGACCGAGGCGCCCAACGCCAGCGTGGCCGCCACGAACAGCAGACCGCCGGCCAGAAAGCTCAGGTGCGACACCAGCGCCAGCCCGACCGTGGCCGTGCCACCGAACACCGCCAGGGCGCCGAGCAGCCGGTTCCTCGGCACCCGGTGGGCCAGAGCGCCGGCCGCCGGCAGCACGAGCACCTGCAGGATCAACGACAGCGCGACGAGGAACGGGTAGAACGACTCGGCGCGAACCGGCAGCCCCAGCGGGTGGACGAACCCGGCCGGGTCCGCCGCGTCCTTGGTGATCCCGGTCAGGTAGGGACCGAAGAACATCGACGTGACGATGGTGGTGAACACCGAGTTCGCCCAGTCGTAGGCGTACCAGGCGAACCGCACCCGGGACCGGGGCGCAGGCGGCGCGGCGGGTTCGATGGGGTCGATCTCAGCCGGCTGCAGGATGGTCATCGCTCGTCCCCCACTTCGATCGACTTGTCCGGAGCCTCACGACAGAGGTGCGGTGCAGAGCAGTTCCGATCGCATGACGCCGAGCACGTCCGCGGTGTGCTCCTCGGTGAAGAAGTGCCCGCCGGGGTACATCCGGCACTGGAACCGCGCACTGGTGTGCGTGGCCCACTCCCGCATCTCCCACTCCTCGGCCCGCGGGTCGGACTGTCCGCCGAACGCGGTCAGCGGAATGGCCAGCGGCAGGTGCGGTTGGTAGCGATAGGTCTCGTTGACCGAGAAATCCGCGCGCAGCAACGGAAGGAACGCCTCGAGCAGTTCACGGTCGCGCAGCAGCATGTCCGGCGTGCCGCCCATGCGGCGCAGTTCGTGCACGAGCCGGTCCACCGGCAGGTCGCGAAGCCGGGTCCGGGTCTCGGCCAGGTGGGGCGCGGTCCGGCCGGACACGAACAGGTGGACCGGCGCCGGGGCGCCGTTCGCCTGCAGCCGGCGGGCCAGCTCGTAGGCCACCAGCGCGCCCATGCTGTGGCCGAACAGCGCGTAGTGTCCGGTGAACTGGTGACCGAGGTCGGTGACCAGGTCGTCGACGAAGGCATCGACGTCGTGGTAGGCGGGGACCCGGTACCGCTCGGCCCGCCCGGGCGGTTGGACCGGGCACACCGCGATCTGGTCACCGGCAACCCGTTGCCAGCCACCGTAGGCCGCGGCGCTGGCGCCCGCGTGGGGGAAGCAGAACAGCCGGGGCCGGGTCAGCGTCGGCTCGCCGAGCGGCAGCCATCGGGTTCCTTGCACTGCTTGCGATTTTCCGGTCATATCCACACCTCTCCGTGCACCGGGGCAGGGCCTGTGCCGATCGGGCGCAGGCGCCGGATGTTCATCCGGACCGCCAGACCGACGACCAGGATGTCGCCGACGATCTCGCCGGCAATCGTCACCGCGATGAAGGCGCCCGGCGGCAGCCAGATGAACGCGGCCAGCCGGAACACCGCACGCAGCAGGAAGTAGCAGCCGGCCAGCACGGTCGCGTCGCGGGCGGTGCGCCGGTAGATCTCGGTGTCCCGCACCCACGGTGACAGCGACAGGAAGTCGGGGGTGGCCGAGGCGAACAGCGGGCGTCCGATGAGGACGCTCACCATGGTGTAGCTGCCCATCAGCAGGTCCACCCCGGCCACGGGCACGAAGAACAACGCCAGGCTGCGGGAGATCACGGCGGCCGCGGCGGACATGAACACGAACACCATCACCAGGGCGGCGATGAAGCCGGCGCGCCCGGCCCGCCGGTCGACCAGGAACAGCCCCGCGGCGGTCAGGCAGGCGAGCACCGCGCCGATCTCGACACCGAGCGCCGCCGAACCGGCCAGGAACGTCAGGCCGGGCAGCAGCGTGTTGCGCAACATGCGCGGCAGGGCGATGGCAAGCACCTGCAGGGTCGCCCTCGTCGTGTTGGGATGCAGCCCCGCCAGGCCCGGCGGCGGCCGCCCCAACCAGCTCACAGCCCTCATCTTCCGCTCCTCGCGTGCCTGCCCGACCCGGCGCTCATCCCAGGTTCACGGTCAGATAGTCCGGAAAGCCCTGGATTCGCTCGAGGTCGGACTCCAGCACCAGCTGTGCGCCGTCGCGTTCCACCTCGGTGAAGCCGGCGAAGGCGAAGGTCACGTACATCACCCGGTTGCGCCCGGTCTCGACGAAGTCCGCGCGGAACACCGCGCCGTCCGCCTTGGCCAACGACATCAGGTGGTTGAGCAGCACCGTGCCGACGCCGCGGGCCATCACCCGGCAGGACATCAGCAACATGCGCAGGTGCCAGGCCGGCCGGCCGCACTCGGCCAGTGCCAGGCCGATCGTGCCGTAGCTGCCGTAGCGGTCGGTGAGCGAGGCGACCAGCAGCAGGTGGTCCGGAGACTGCCGCAGCTCGTCCAACTCCTCGTAGGAGTAGGTGCGGCCGGTGGAGTTGAGCTGGTTGGTGCGCACGGTCAGTTCCTCCGCGCGCCGCAGGTCCTCCAGCTGGGCCGGCCGGATGGTGAAGTGCATGTCCAGCGTGGCCAGGAACTCCTCGCTGGTGCCCTGGTACTCCTGCTCCTGCCGGTTGCGTTCGACGTCGCCGCGGTACATGAGCCGGCGCAGCTTGGACTCGTCGGTGACGAACCGCGGCTCGAACGCCGGGTTCTTCAGCACCGTGTCGACCTCCAGCGCGTCCACCGTGATCACCGAGGGATGCGCGTGCTCCACCTCGGCCCGCTCGAACGGCTGGTCGTCGACGAACGCGAGCGCGTCGATCCCGATGTTGATGGACTTCGCGATCTGTTCGATCGAGGCGGACTTCGGGTTCCAGTTGATCTGCGGGTAGAGGAAGTACTCGTCGAGCCCCTCCGCCCGCAGCCGGGCCATCGCCGCGTCGTAGTCGTTCTTGCTGGCGATCGAGTGCAGGATGCCGATGTCGTCGAGCCGGCGGATCTCTGCGACGACCTCCGGGCGCACGGTGACCTCGCCACCTTCCAGCAGCGTGCCGTCCCACAGCGTGTTGTCCAGATCCCACACCACGCACTTGATCCGGCCGCGCTTGGCCAGGGCCTGCGCACGTTCGTCGGTCATCACGCCACCTCCCGGTAGGCTTCTTCGGCGATCGTGGTCTGCTGAATCTCGGTGCTGCCCTCGATGATTTCCATGATCTTGGAGTCCCGGTAGAGCCGGGCCGCCGGATAGTCGGGGCTGCATCCGTTGGCGCCGTGGATCTGTACGGCATCGCTGGCCGCGGCGGTGGCGGCGGTCGACGCGTGGTACTTCGCCACCCAGGTGGCCATGATCGTGGCCGGGTCCCCGGCGTCCTTGAGCCGGCCGGCGTGCTCGCACAGCAGGCGGGCCGCGCGGGCGCTGGTGACCATGTCGCTGATCTTTCGGCGGATCAGCTGCAGGTCACGCAAACGTCCATCATGGACAGTTCGGCGCGAGGTGTAGGCGACGCAGGCGTCCAGGCAGGCTTGGACGATACCGACCGAGCCGCAGGCGACGCTGTAACGCCCCAGGTCGAGCGCACCGGTCATCACGGTGCCGGCCGCCCAGCCCGGCGGGCCGATCATCGCCTCGGCGCCGACCCGGACATCCCGCAGCACGATCTCGGCGATCATGCTCGACCGGGTGCCGAGCATGTTGGGAATCGGCGTGATCTCCACCCCGGGCGTCTGGCTGGGCACCAGGAAGGCGCTCATGCCGGGACCCGTGCGGGCGAACACCAGCAGCAGGTCGGCGACCTGGCCGCCGGTGATCCACTTCTTGTGCCCGTTGATGACCCAGCCGGACCCGTCGGCCTCGGCGAGGGTGCCGGCCGCCGTCGCGTCGCTGCCACTGTCCGGTTCGGACAGACAGAACACCCCGAAGGTGTCCCCCGAGATCAGCGGCGCCAGCCAGCGGTCGCGCTGCTCGGCGCTGCCCCAGCGGCCGACCGACCACGACACCATGCCGTGCACGGTCAACATGCTGCGCAGCCCGGAACAGCCCCGGCCGACCTCCTCGTGGATCCGGCCCAGCGTGACCATGTCCAGTCCGGCACCGCCGATGTCGACGGAGAGGAAGGGCGCCCACAGGCCCAGCTGGCCGACCCGGTCCAGCAGGGACCGCGGCAGCCGCTCGGTGCGGTCGAACTCCTCGGCGTGCGGTACGACCTCGTCGTCGACGAACGTCCGCACGTCGGCGAGGACGGCCTCGGGGTCGAGGCTCATGGCGGTGCTCATGGTGCGTCTCCCGGGGTGGCGTCGGTCAGGCGTTGGACGCCTGGCTGGTGGGTGCGTTGAGCCGGTGCACCAGTTGCACCATCGCGTTCACCGAGCGGAAGTGGTCCAGCCTGAGCTCGTCGTTGGGGATCTGGGTGCCGAACGTCTTCTCGACGAACATCACCAGCTCCATCGCGAACAGCGAGTTCACGAAGCCCAGAGCGAAGATGTCCTGGTCGTCGGTGAGCTCGATGGCCGGATACTTCGCCGTGATGAACCGGCGCAGGTCGGCACGTGCGGTGTCGGACATGGTCTCTACAACCTCCTCAGTTTTCGGATCCGGACCGGACCGCGGCGAGATGGCCGTTCCGGCCGGCACGATCGGCCGGTCCTCGTGAGTCGGGGCCGTGACGGTAGAAACCCTCGCCCGACTTCCGCCCGAGCAGCCCGGCGTCGACCATCTGCTTGAGCAGCGGACACGGGCGGTACTTACTGTCGGCGAAGTGCTCGTGGAGCACCTCGATACTCTGCAGGACGGTGTCCACGCCGATCAGGTCGAGTGTCTCGAGTGGACCCATCGGATGCCCGAAGCAGCTGCGGAACACCTCGTCGACGGCCTCGGCCGTGGCGACGCCCTCATACACCAGGTACGCGGCCTCGTTCATGAAGACGTGCGAGACCCGGTTGGAGATGAACCCGCAGGAGTCGTTGACGTCGATCGGCTTCTTGTCCATCGACGCCAGCAGCTCACGCACCGTGGCCAGCGCCTGCGCCGAGGAGTGGTGGCCGGGAATGAGCTCCACGGCCGGCTTCATCGGCACCGGGTTCATGAAGTGCACGCCGACGACCTGTTCCGGCCGCCCGGTCCACGAGCCGATCCGGGTGATCGGGATCGCCGAGGTGTTGGCGACGAAAACGCAGCCGGGCTGGCAGACCGCGTCGAGCCGGCGGTAGAGCTCATGCTTGAGCGACTCGTCCTCGGGGATGTTCTCGATCACGACCTCGGCGTCGGCCAGCAGGTCGAGCCCGGTGCCGGCCGTGATCGCGGCGAGCACCTCGCCGGCGTCCACCGCGGGCCCGCCGAGCATCCGGCTCATCCGGCAGTTCAGCTCGATACGTTCCAGCGCGGAAGCCACCGCGTCGGCGCTGATGTCCACCAGCCGGACCGCATGTCCGCTCTGCGCGAGGTTCTGCGCGACACCAGCGCCCATGATCCCGGCGCCGACCACTCCTACCACGGTCATCGCTTACTCCTTGTCGATCGCGTTGGCGCCGGCCACGACCTTGCTGAGCTCCCGTACCGTCGGGTGCTCGATCACGGCGGCGATCGGGACTCCGCCGTAGCCGACCCGGATCCGGCCCATCAGCCGGACCGCGGTCAACGAATGGCCGCCCAGCTCGAAGAAGTTGTCGTTGGCCCCGATCCGGTCGATGCCGAGCACCTCGCACCACAGTTCGGCGATGGCGGACTCGTGGCCGGGCGCCGGGGGCTCGTACGGGGTGGACAGCGGCGGGCGCGGGTGCCGCTGCTGCACCGCTTCGCTCTCCCGGACCTCCGCCACGCCGGTCCACTGGGCCAGCCGGGGCAGCAGCGGCCCGCTGGAGACCACCAGCTGGCTCACCCGGCCGGCCACCGCGAGCGCGCGCTCGAAGATCTCGACGCCCTCGTCCGGGCGCATCCAGTACTCCTTGATGGTGGTGGCCGGCATCGGGTGGTCCTCCTCGTCCCGCAGGCCCCACCCCTCCCAGTTGACGGACAGCCATCGTCCGGCGGTGGTTCGCGCGTAGGCGTCCATCCCGGAGTTCGCGGCGGAGTAGGCGGCGAACCCGAGTCCACCGAGGACGGAGGACAGCGAGGACACGGTCATCCGCACCGGGGCGTCGGTCTCGCCGAGCACCTCGTCGAGCACCCAGAGTCCGCCGATCTTGGCCGCGAAGTGGGCCTGGCACTGCGCGTCGGTCATCTCGGCGGCCAGGCCGAAGTACCGCGCGTCGGACACACCGGCCCCGTGGATCACCGCGTCGATCCGCCCGAAGCGTTGCCGTGCCTGGCACACCACCGCGGCCATCTGCTCCGGGTCGCCGACGTCGGCGGCCAGGGCCAGTACCGCCACCCCGTGCTCGCGCAACCGTTGCACGGTGCGGATGTGCCGGCTGGCCCGGTCGTCGTGCGGGTGCTCGGCCAGCCAGGCCGGCCAGCCCTCCTCCGGCGGCAACGGCGTGCGGACGGTGAGCACCAGCTGGCAACCCCGGGTGCTGGCAAGGTGCTCGGCGAGCAGGACGCCGACGTCGCCGAGCCCGCCGGTGATCAGCACGGTCGCGCCGTCGGCGAGCGGCCGCCGCTCGCGCGGCACCTCGTCCAGCCGGATCCGCTCGAAGGTCTGCACCCAGCGGTCCGTCCGGCGCAGCGCCACCTGGTCCGTGATCCCGGTGCACGCCTCGGCCACCACCTCGGCGGCGAGCGCGGCGAGCCCACCGTGGGCGGCGGCGCAGCCGGGGACGTCGATGTCGACCAGCCGGCAGGTGATGTTGGGCACCTCCTGCCCGATCACCGGGCCGAGACCGGTCAGGGTGCCGTGTTCGGGATGGCGAAGGTCGCCCCCGGTCGCTTCCACGGTGCCCGGCGTGAGGAACACCAGCTCGACCGCACCGGCCTGTTCGGCGACGGCGAGCGCGCCGGCCAGGGCCCGCGCCGCGTGGAAACCGTGCGCCTGCGCGGTGTCGAACGACTCCTCGGCCGCGGCGCCGAGGGCCCACCCGTGCAGCACGGTGCCCGGCCGGCCGTGCT
>NZ_DASTBH010000069.1:0-3644 GCF_035712165.1 Actinophytocola sp.
AACCGGGGCAACGCGGTCTCGTCGACCAGGATCACCCGGTCCTCGGCGTGGTTGATCGTGTACACCAGCTGGTGCTTCGAGAACCGCAGGTTGATCGTGTGCAGCACGGCCCCCATCGCCGGCACCGCGAGGTAGGCCTCCAGGTGCTCGGCGTTGTTCCACATGAACGTGCCGACCCGCTGGTCGCCGGTGACCCCGAGGGTGCGCAGCGCGCCCGCCAGCCGGGCGCAGCGCGCGCCCACCTCGCCGTAGGACCGGGACCGGGCGCCGGCGCCGGTCCAGGTCCGGACCCGGGCGTCGGCGTGCACGGTCGACCCGTACCGCAGCATCCGGGCCACCGTCAGCGGAGCGTCCTGCATGGTGCTTCTCACCGCGGCCGACCCTCACCCCGCAGGCCGAGCTCCCAGGCAGTGAGCGCCAGCGACACGGCCACGAACGTCGCCCGCCCCTTGAGCGGGCGGCCGAGCAGTCCCTCCAGGCGGTTGAGCCGGTTCAGCACGGTGTTGCGATGGCAGTACAGCCGGGTGGCGGTGTGCGCAACCGAGCAGTTGGTGTCGATCCACACCGCCAGCGTGGTGAGCAGGTAGGTGCCCTCCTTGCCGGGCAGGTCGAGCACCGGACCGAGCAGCTCCCGGACCAGCATCTCGCCCAGGTCGGGCGAGCGGACCAGCAGCGCCTCCGGCAGATGATCCTCCAGTGTGGCCAGTCCCGGCTTGCCGGCGGGCAGCGTGGCCAGGGCGACGGCCGCGAGCTGGTGGCCCTCGTCGACCTGGCCGAGTCCGGTCACCACCGGGCCGACACCGCCCCGGCCGCGCATCGCCGGCCGCAGCCGGCGCAACGCCGCGTCCGGAGTGGACCGTTCCAGTGCGACCAGCCCCACCAGCAGCTCGCCGCTGACCTGCCAGACCGAACGGAAGCCGCCGGCGGTCAGCGTCTCGGCCGGCATCTCCACCCCCGGCCGGCCGGTCGGCGTCGGCTCGACGGCGACCACCAGGTACGCGCTGTCCGCCGGGAGATCAAGCTTGACCGCGGCCTCCTCGGCGAAGCCGCCCTCCCGCCCCCGGCCGCGCAGCAGCTCGTCCACCATGACCCGCCGGCGCTGCTCGGCCATCCGCAGCAGCTCAAGCTCGGTGCGGTGGTAGTGGTAGCAGGTGGCGAACTCCGCCGACACCTCATCGATGATCAGCCACAGTGCGCTGGCCACGTCGACCAGCTCCCGGTCGGACCGGGGAGCGCAGACCGCGAGCTCCTCCCACAGCGCGAGCCCACCCAGCCGGTAGGACCGCAGCAGCGAGTCGAGCGGAATGCCGCGCTCGGCCGCGCGGCGGGCGCTCGCCCGGACCACGCCGAGCGGGTCACCACCCGCGGTCGGCTCGCCGGCCAGCAACCGCAGCACCGCCGCGGCGTTGTCCCGGCAGGTCCGGCGCAGGTCGGGCAGCGAGATCAGCGCGTTGTCCAGATAGCCGGAGTTCTTGGCCACGATGTGCGACACCCAGCGCTCCGCGACCTCGTCCAGCCGACTGTTGAGCGCCGCGACGAGACCGGTGGGCTCGAGCGGCGCGACCTCCTCGACCGGTTCGACCGTCACCATGAAGTCACGATGCTCGTTTTGTCACCGAACGGCAAGGATCACCGGCCCGGTTGCTGTGCAGAGCGCACAAGGAGCGGCCAACGGGATTGAGCGTTACCACCAGTGATCACTCGGCACCCGAACCGGCCAGGTAGGCGCGCAGTCCGCGCTGGCCGCGGCGCATCATCACGGCGTGGTTGGCGCGGAACAGCGGGCGGGCGACCGGGGCCAGCCGGCGCAGCAGCGACTTGTTGACCACGACCCGCTGGGAGATCGCGAGCGTCGCCCGGCCCGGACTGCCGGGGGCCACGACCCCCTCGCAGAACCCCTCGAGATCACCGGAGATGCCCACCCGGAGCCGCCCGGCCCGCTCGTCCTGCTCGACCCGGTGCAACCGGAAAACCAGCGCGTAGGGCAGCAGGGCGCGGCAGGTCACCTGGGCGGTGTCGTCGTCCAACCGGTCCACCGCCCGGACATCCGGCCACCAGGCCGGATAGTTGGCCAGATCCACCAGCGCGCCGAACAGCCGGGCCGCGGCCGTCTCCACCGACCACACGTTGCGGAACCGGTACTCGTGTAATGACACGGGCACTCAGACCGGCACCGAGACGTACTTCTTGCCGTCCGTGGTGACCACGTCGACCGACTGCACATCACCCGGCCGGATCAGCGCCGACCCGTCCAGGTTGGTGCCGTTGCGGGCGCCGTTCTCGCCCACCAGCCAGCCGCCGACCAGGATCGGCGAGCCGCTGCGCGGCACGATGTACAGCTCGCAGGGCTCGCCCTTCGGGATGCCGCTGGCGAAGACGTGCACCCGGACCCAGCCCTCCATCGGGGTCAGGTCGACCGCGAGCGACGCGCCGGTCACCGCGTCGGTCGCCTGCGCGTGCCGGACGTTGGCCGCGGCGACCGGCTCCGAACCTGGCGCGGTCTGCCGGCCGACGAAGAATCCCGCGCCGAGCGCCACCGCGATCAGCACGACGAACGAGGCCGCGACCAGACCGAGCCGCCGGCCGGGCGAACGCCGCTCGACCGGTTGCGGCCGGGCGAAGCTGAGGTGCTCGGTCCGCGCCGCGCGCAGCGTGCGTTGCAGCAGCAGGTCGCTCTCGGGTGGACCGTCCAGAAAGGCCTCCGGCGGCACCACATCCATCGCGGTGCGCAGGTCGGCCAGTTCGGCGACCTCCTGCCGGCACTCGCCGCACCCGACGAGATGGTCGTGCACCACCTGCGCCTCGCGCGGGTCGAGGGCGCCCAGCGCGTAGGCGCCGAGCAGCGAGCGGTCATGTTCGACCGAGCTCATCGTGGCACCTCCCCTGGGCCCCGGCCCGCGAGTGCGGTTCGGAGCGCTCGTAACGCGTGATAGGACCGTGATTTCACGGTGCCGGCCGGGATGCCCAGGGCCTGGGCGGCTTCGGCGACCGTGCGACCGCGGTAGTACATCTCCACCAGCACCTCCCGGTGCTCGACGGATAGCTTGTCCATGGCTCCGAGTACGGCCATCGAGTTGACCACCGCCTCGGCGTGGTCGAGTTCGACGGCCGGGACGTCAACCGGCTCCCCGACCTCCTGGGGACGGGCGGCCCTGGCCCGTGCCCGGTCGGTGACGATGTTTCTGGCGACGGTGAGCAGCCAGCCCCGCACCGACCCCTTGGTGTCGTTGCGGAGATCCTGCTCGTGCTTCCAGGCGCGCAGCAGGGTTTCCTGCACCACGTCCTCGGCCGCGGCACGGTCCCCGGTGAGCCGGGTGGCATAGGCCAGCACGCTGCGGCCGTGCTCCTGGTAGAGGAAACGGATCAGGTCCTCGCCCGGCGCGCGCGGTTCCTGCCCACCGCTGTCGCGCTTCTTGCGCGACCGCAAGCCTGGGAACGTCACGCCTGCCCTCACCTGCCCGGACTAATCGGACACTAACGCGGTCGGCGAGAACAGTACTGGACCGGTCCATGACACATGTCCACCCTTTCGGCAGTGTCGTGCTTTCGGGTCCGCCGGGCGGGTGTGGAAGGGGACCGTTTCCCGCCCGGCGGAGCCTCTCCTCAGATCCCGCTGTCATCGCCACCGCTGTCGGGAGGCGGTG
>NZ_DASTBH010000070.1:0-2273 GCF_035712165.1 Actinophytocola sp.
AGGTCGTCTTCACCGATGAGCTCGGTGGCGGCGTCGCGGCCACCTGCAACGCGGAGATCGGTCAGCTCCGCGGTGCCGACGGTGTCTACGACATCGTGGGTTCCGGTGACAACCGGCGGCTGGAGTTCCGCAGCTACTTCAAGATCTCCCGGCTTCAGACCGAAACCGAGAACTGTGTGGCGCACAACGGATCCCTGATCCCGGTGCGGGGCAGGGACATCATGGTGCAGGCCTGGTACCAGGGCGGCATGCAGGTGTGGGACTTCACCGACTCCCGCAACCCACGGGAGATCGGCTTCCTCGAGCGCGGCCCACTGCCCGAGGCCGAGGTCGGCGGCGAGTGGTCGGTGTACTGGTACAACGGCTTCATCTACGGCTCCGACATCGTGAAGGGCCTTGACGTGGTCGAGCTCAACGACCCGCGCACCAACTCGGCCAGGCACGTCCGCTTCGACGAGCTCAACGTCCAGACCCAGCAACACTTCGACCGCCGGTAGGTCGACTGGTTTCTCGTTTCGGCGATGCCCCGTCCGGATCATCGGATGGGGCATTTCCGTCGGTTCAGGCATCCCGCCGGACCAGCGCCACCGCGCCCGCCCCCACCGCTACGAGGACGTAGGCGGCCATCGCCAGCAGTGCGGCGCCCGGAGACAGGACCGAGGTGTCCGAGGTCTCCTCGAACTGCCAGGCCAGGTTCGGCAACATGACCGCCGCGATCCGCGTGTCCCACGGCTCCGGCAGGAAGAACGCCAGTGACGGCAGGACGAACAGCAACCCACCCAGGCTGACCAGCGCGCCGGCGGTGGACCGGACGACCAGGCCGATTCCGAGGCCCACCAACCCGCAGACGGCGACGGACAGACCGGAGCAGAACACCGGCCCGACCGCGTCGGACACCGACGACCAGGTCCACAGCGGCGCCGGATAGGTCCCGGCGACCGACCAGCTGAGCAGGAACGCACCGAACGCCGCGACCTCTCCGGCCACGAGGGCCACCGCGCCCACGACCGCGGTCTTGCCGGCGACCATGGCTAATCGGGACGGCACCGCGGCCAGGCTGGGCCGGATCATGCCGGTGCCGAACTCGGTGGTCACCGCCAAGGCGCCGAGCGCGCCCAGGATGAACTGGGCGAAGGGGATGACCATCACCCGCGCGTCGGCTGAGGCGAACCGTGCCTGTTCCGCTGCCGTTGAGCCATTCCAGTCGGCGACCATGGCGAAGTCGACGACGACCCCGGTCACCATCAGCCCGGCGATGACGGCGAGTAACCCGTAGGTCGACCGGACCGTGCGGATCTTCAGGAACTCGGCGGCGATCACGTCCGTCATCGGACACCTCCCGTGGTGCGGTACTCCAGGCTGTCGTCGGTGAGTTGCAGGTAGGCCTCCTCCAGTGAGGCGTTGCGTGGGGTCAGCTCATGCACCGGGATTCTGAGATCCAGTGCCAGTTCGGCGATGCGTCCGGGTTCGATGCCGGTCACGGCGAGCCCGTCGGCCGGCTCGGCGCGCACGCTGGCGCCCGCGGAGGCCAGCGCGTCGGACAGTTCCGCGGATCGCGGCGAGCGCACCAGCACATCCCGGCGGAACTGCCGCACCAGCTCATCGACCGGCGTCTCGGCGAGTAATCGACCTCGTCCGATCACGATGACCAGATCGGCGGTGAGCGCCATCTCGCTCATCAGGTGGCTGGAGATCAGCACGGTGCGCCCTTCCGCGGCGAGCGAGCGCATCAACTCCCGGATCCACCGGATGCCCTCCGGGTCCAGCCCGTTGACCGGTTCGTCGAACAGCAGCACCGCAGGGTCGCCGAGGAGTGCGGCGGCGATGCCGAGGCGTTGCTTCATGCCGAGGGAGAACCCGCCGACCCGCTTGTCGGCGACGCCGGCCAGGCCGACCTGCTCGAGCACCGCGACGACCCGTCGGGTGCCGATCCCGTTGCTGCGAGCCAGGCAGCGCAGATGGTTGTAGGCGGTGCGGCCGCCGTGCACCGCGTTCGCGTCGAGTAATGCGCCCACCTCGCACAGCGGCCGCCGGAAGGTGTTGTAGGGGTGGCCGTTGACCAGCGCCGCGCCGGAGGTGGGCAGATCCAGGCCGAGCACGACGCGCATGGTGGTGGACTTGCCGGCGCCGTTCGGGCCGAGGAAACCGGTCACCTCTCCGGGCCGGACGGCGAAGGTCAGTCCGTCGACCGCGAGCGTGGCGCCGAATCGTTTGGTCAGGTCTCGCAGCTCGATCATGGCATCACCGTGCCGGAGTCCGGGGTCCGGCACATC
>NZ_DASTBH010000071.1:0-3702 GCF_035712165.1 Actinophytocola sp.
CACGTGGACGAGGCCCTGCAGGCCCGGTACGTCGTCGGCGTACGCCCCGGTCGAGGTCGTCGCCGCCCGCAGGAACAGCGTGCGCAGCTCGTCCGACTCGAAGAAGTCGTACGCGAGCTGGCGCAGGCTCATCACCTGGTGCACCGGTTCCAGCAGCTCGCCGTCGGCCACCAACCGCTCCAGCGCGTCCGGCACCCCGTACCGCGTGGGCGGACTGAATCGCTGCGCCCCGAACGCCGCCTTCCACGTCGTCGCGTACGCCTCGTGCAGGCGCAGGTAGGTGTCGGCGTCGGCGGGGGAGAAGGCCCGGATCGCCGCCTCGGTGCGGGCCACGCCCTCGGGCCACGCCCGCTGGGTGCCGCGGTCGTCCACGACGCGGTACGCCGACCAGCCGACGAACGCGGTCGCGTCGTCGAAGACCATCGCCTCGTTCCCCTCGGGAAACACGTAGCGCAGGCCCTCCGCGTGCAGGTCGAAATCGACGTACGCGGGATGCGAGTAGAACCGGGTCCAGTGCGCGTACCGGTTCATGGTGTATCCGCGCAGCGGGCCGGTGCCGCTCATCGCCGCGCCGCCCAGGCGGCCGGAGGACTCGAACACCGCGACCGACATGCCGGACCGGGCCAGATAACACGCGATGATCGTGGAGTGGTGGCCCCCGCCGAGAACCACCGCGTCGTACCGGGCCACGGATGGCCTCCCTTCCTCGCGCGATCACCGAGGTTTCCCACACAGTGCCGGAGGCCGGTTCTGCTGTCCGAGGGATCTTCCGTTGAACGGAAGACCGGCGTACCGTGCGGGCATGTCCACCCGGCGGGCAGGGGAGACGCGGTCGGGCCTGACCCGGGCGGTCGCCCTGCTCGACGCGTTCGACGACGCCCACCGCGTGCTCACCCTCACCGCCCTGGCGCGCCGCGCCGGGCTGCCGATCGCCACCGCCCACCGGCTGTTGGCCGACCTCACGTCGGCCCGCCTGCTCGTCCGGCGACCGGACGGCGGGTACGAGATCGGCGCCCGGGTCTGGCACCTCGGTCTGCTCTCTCCGCACACGGCGCTGCGCGAGGCAGCCCTGCCGTACCTGCAGGACCTGGTGGCCACCACCGGGCACACCGCCCACCTCGCCGTGCTCGACGGCGCCGGCGCCCTCGTGCTGGAACGCCTGGCCGGGACCCGGTCGCTGCCCACCCGGCACACTCCGGGCCTGCGGCTACCCCTGCACTGCACCGCGGTCGGCAAGGCGCTGCTCGCCCACGCGCCCGCCGAGACGCGCACCTGCGTACTGGCCGGCCTCGACCCGCACACCAGATACACCATCACCGATCCATGCGTCCTCCGGCGCCAACTCGACCAGATCCGCGGCAGCGGCGTGGCCCGCAGCACCCAGGAGCACCGGCTGGGGGTCTTCTCCCTCGCCATGGCGATCACCGGCGGGAGCGGGCCGCTCGCGGCGGTCGGACTGCTCGCGCCGCTGAGCAGCCCCCGGCTCAGCGAGACCCTGCCGCCGCTGCGCCACGCCACCGCGGCCATCACGGCGAGCATCGGCCGCGCCTGACCGCCCGGGCGGCCGAAGCCCGTCGGGTGCCCAACGGCTGGTCGGTGGTGTCAGTCGGTCGGTTCCTGGGTGGTGTCGTACAGGCACCAGCCGAGTTCGAGTAGGCGTGGGACGCAACGGTCGACGACGCGGTAATAGACGTTGGTTCCGTCCCGGCGGGTGGCCACGATGCGCTGGTCGACGAGGCGTTGCAGTTGGTTGGACACGGCTTGTGGGCTCATGGCGACCTCGGTGGCCAGGTCGGTGACGCGGACTTCGGCGCTGCGGGTCAGGGCGTGCAGCAGGCGTAGCCGGGTGTCGCTGGCGAGGATCTTGAATAGCGCGGCGACGCCGGCGGCGGAGGCGGGGTCCAGCGGTGGCCGCTCGCGCAGCGGCGGCGGTGTGACCTGGTCGAGCACCGTCAATGCGGGTGCTGCTGCGGCCCGGTCACCGGCCTGGGGGACCTCTTCCATGTTTCCACCCTGTTCAATTCAACAGAACCATGTAATAGTTGAGTACGGCCGCGGTCGGATTCCTACCCGGCTGATGGCCCATTCAACCCGTGGACGGAGCGAGATGGCCACTGATCAGGTTGACCCCGCCGCTGTGCGGGAGCAGGTGCGGGCCCGGTACGCGGCGGTGGCGGTGAGTGTGCTCGCCGACCAGCCCACCGGCCGTTGCGGCCCGAGTGACGCCGCCGGTGTCCCGGCGCAGTGTTGCCACGAGAGCGAGGGGGAGGAGTGGGCGGGTGCGCGGCGCTATGCCGAGGCCGACCGGGCCGTGCTTCCCGACGGGGCGGTGGCGGCCAGCCTGGGCTGTGGCAACCCGTTGCTGGTCGCGGACCTGCATGTCGGCGAGACGGTGCTGGACCTCGGTTCCGGCGGCGGGATCGATGTGCTGCTCTCGGCGCGGCGGGTCGGGCCGACCGGTAAGGCGTACGGGTTGGACATGGCCGAGGAGATGCTGGAGCTGGCCCGCCGCAACGCCGCCGAGGCCCGCGCGACCAACGTGGAGTTCCTCCGTGGGCACATGGAGGACATCCCACTGCCGGCCGGCAGCGTCGATGTGGTGATCTCCAACTGTGTGATCAACCTGTCGGTGGACAAGCCGGCGGTGTTCGCCTCGATGCATCGGGTGCTACGCCCCGGCGGCCGTATCGGCATCAGCGACGTGGTGGCCGAGGATCGGCTCAGCGCCGAACAGCGGGCCGAACGCGGCGGCTGGGTGGGCTGCATCGCCGGCGCGCTGTCGGTCACCGAGTACCGGCAGGGTCTGACCGACGCCGGGTTCACCGATGTCGACATCACCTTCACGCAGCAGGCCGCCGACGGCATCCACTCGGCCATCGTGCGCGCCGCAAAGCCGTCCTCGTAACGCTGTCGCTCGTGGGACGTGGGCACGGTCGCGTGGCCGCGCCGCCGCTGATGGATGGCGTACGTCACCAGGCCCGCCAGGTCGGTGCCGCCGGCGCGGTACCTGACCGAGTTGACGCAGTAGGTCGTGGCGGTGGGCGGGCAGGCCGTCATCCGGCCTGCCCGCCTCCGGAAATTGGCGCGCCGGGTCCTACAGCTTGGTGAGCAGGTCCTGCATGTGCGCGACCTCGGCGGCCTGGTCGGCGGCGATCTTCTCCGCCAACTGCTTGGCCTGCGGGTGCTGGCCCCGTTGCTGATGGGTGCCGCACATCTCGATGGCGCCCTGGTGGTGGCGGATCATCATCTCCAGGAACGTGCGGTCGAAGTCCTTGCCGGATGCCGCCATCAGGTCCGCCATCTCCTGATCGTTCATCATCCCGGGCATACCTGAGTGCTGGCCGTGCCCCATGCCGGGTGAGCTGGACGGCACCGGCTGACCCCATTCGCGAAGCCAGCCGGACATGGTGGCGATCTCCGGGTCCTGCGCACCGCGGATCCGCGCGGCGAGGGCCTTGACCTGTGGGTTGGTGGCCCTGGTGTCGGCGATCTGGGCCATCTCCAGGGCCTGCTGGTGGTGCGGGATCATGTCGGTGGCGAAGGCGATGTCGGCGGCGTTGAACGCGGCGTCCGACGGCACCGACGCGCTCGGCGGGGCACCGCTGTCGTGGTTGTTCCCGCCCGCGTCGTGGTCCCCGCCGCCGCAGGCGGTCAGGGCGAAGGTGAGCAGGGTGGTAGCGGCGACGGCGAGCCGTCGCGGTA
>NZ_DASTBH010000072.1:0-5968 GCF_035712165.1 Actinophytocola sp.
CCGGCCATGGTCGCCGGAGTGCTGGACTGGGGCGGTTACGCCGATGTCGTGATCCTGCATGACGAGCAGTACGCGGTGGCCTACCGGACGCCGACCGGGCCTGACGCCGACGTGTTCGCCCCGACCGTGGTGTTCTGGTCCTACGCGAGCTGTCCGGTGTGGACGCTTCGGGCGCTGCTCACCCTGGCCCCGCACGGGCACCCGGACGCGCCGGCCACCCTCACCGCCGCGCCGGCTGGGCTGGGCCTGCCAACTGAGCACCGGTTGCCGGTGCGGGTGCGCAAGCGGTGAGGCCCGCCGGGCCGCCGCGCTGCGGCGCGCGGCGCCGCAGGCGCCGCGCGGCGGGGTCGGCACCCCTGGACTGGGTAAAGCTCTCTTTAACAACTACCGCACCGGGGCGTCGCTAGCCTGGGGGCGTGGCCCGGTTGAGTCTTTTCGCCCTGGTGGTGGGCGTTGGGCTGATGCTGTCGTTGCACGTCCTGCCGCCCACCGACCGGATCAGCCCGGTGCGCCGCACGCTGAGCGAATACGCGCTGGGGCCGAACAAGTGGATGTTCGACCTGGCGGTGCTGGCGGTGGCGGCCGGGTCGGCCTTGCTCTTCGGGGAGTTGGTGCGGCGGCGGGCGGTGCGGGCGTGGTCCGCGCCGGTGTTGCTGGGTGCGGTGTGGACGGTCAGCCTCATTGTCGTCGTCGCCTTCACCAAGACCAACTGGGCGATCGGGCCGAGCTACGGCGGGCTGGTGCACCGGTACGCGAGCGTGGCCGGCTGGGTGGCGTTGCCGCTCGCGGTGATCCTGGTGGCCGGCGCGGTGTTCCCGGACGCGGCGGGGTGGCGCTGGGCGGCGCGCGGGCTGGGCATCGTGACCCTGCTGTGGTTCGGCGCGATCCTGGTCGGGGTGGTGAACATGCTCGCCGGCGGCGGCCCGTGGTGGCGGTTCCTGCCGCTGGGCATCGTGGAGCGCGGCATGGCGGCCAGCGCCGTCGCCGCGATCGCGGCACTCGTGCTGGGCCTCGTAGTGGGCGCAGCGCGGCCCTACTCGGCCACGAACCAGACGCCGACCGCCGGCTCGGTGCCGTCGTTGCGGTAGCTGTGCGGGGTGGTGGACTCGAACGAGAACGAGTCGCCCGCGGCGATGTGGATCTCCTCGAAGCCCAGCGTGAGCACCAGTTCGCCGCTGATCAGGTAACCGAACTCGGCACCGTCGTGGCGCATCAGGCCGCCGTTGCTGGCCGAGGTGCCGCCGGGCGGGTAGGTCACCATCAGGAAGTCGACGGAGTGCGGCGGCAGCTCGCCGAGCCGCTCCCAGATGACGCCGGTGTCGAGGGTGAGCGCCTGCCGGTCGGCGGCGTGCACGACCGGACCGACGCGCAGGCCCCGCGACGAGCCGAGCGCGTCGAGCAGGGTGACCGGGGCGGCGGTGGTTCGGGCGGGTGCGGGGGCCTCCGGCTCGCGCAGCGCGGCGTCGAACACCTCCTGGATGGACACGCCCAGAGCCGAGGTGATGGCGTAGAGGGTGCTGACCGACGGCTGACTCTTTCCGTTCTCGATCTGGGAGATCATGCTGGCCGACACCCCTACCTCGCCGGCCAGTGCACGCAGGCTGACGCCCCGGTTGATCCGTTCCTCCCGGATCCGTTGGCCCAGCGACGGCAGGTCCGACGTGGCCATCGGGCGACTCCTTCAAGCGGTACTGAACAGCACGGTCGTACGGCATTATGCGCCCTCGGTGCGGTGTTAAGTGACACTTGACACACGTCGAGCCCGGTTTTACGGTCGGCTGGCACGCCTCCCCAACGATGCGGATCGAGGTGCCCGATGGCCATCCGCACCTACGGACAGAACGCGGTCGACTGGGAACAGCGGGTGGATCTCGACCGGCTGCGCGTCGAACGCCTGGCCCGCCTCAAGGACACGCTCGACCGGTCCGACCTCGGCGCCCTGCTCACCTTCGACTTCGCCAACATCCGGTACATGACGTCCACGCACATCGGAACCTGGGCGATGGACAAGCTGATCCGGTTCGCCGTCCTGCCCCGTGGCGGCGAGCCGGTCATCTGGGACTTCGGTTCCGCCGCCAAACACCACCAGCTCTACAACCCATGGCTGGACGGGGAGTCCCGGGCTCGCGCCGGGATCTCCACGCTGCGCGGGGCATTCCATCCGAATGCGGGCATCGCCACCGAGGTGGCCCGCAAGGTCGCCGCCGTGCTCGCCGAGCACGGGCTGGCCGACGACCCGGTCGGGGTCGACCTGGTCGAGATGCCGATTCTCTTTGCCCTGCAAGCACAAGGGCTGGACGTCGTGGACGGTCAGCAGGTCTTCCTGGAAGCCAGGAAGATCAAGACGCCGGACGAGATCGGTCTGCTCGCGCAGGCCTGCTCGATGGTGGACGCGGCTTATGAGGAGCTGTACGGGTTCCTGCGTCCCGGCGTGCGCGAGAACGAGTGCGTCGCGTTGGTCAGCAAGGTGCTCTACGAACTGGGCAGCGAGTACGTCGAAGGGGTCAACGCGATCTCCGGGGAACGCTGCTCGCCGCACCCGCACGTGTACTCGGACCGGCTGATCCGGCCCGGCGACCCGGCGTTCTTCGACATCCTGCACAGCCACCTCGGCTACCGCACCTGCTACTACCGCTGCTTCGCGGTGGGCAGCGCGAGCCGGGCGCAGCGCGACGCCTACACCCGCTGCCGCGAGTACATGGACCAGGCGATCGCGCTGGTCCGGCCGGGCGCGACGACCGCCGACATCGTGTCGGTGTGGCCGCGCGCCGAGGAGTTCGGCTTCGCCAACGAGGAGGCGGCGTTCGCGCTGCAGTACGGGCACGGCGTCGGACTGTCCATCTGGGAGAAACCCATCTTCTCCCGGCTGGTGTCGCTGGACCATCCGGAGACGCTGGAGGAGGGCATGCTCTTCGCGCTGGAGACCTACTGGCCGGCCGACGACGGCTGGTCGGCGGCCCGGATCGAGGAGGAGGTCGTGGTCACCGCGAACGGCTGCGAGGTGATCACCAAGTTCCCGGCCGAAGAGCTGCTGGTCGCCGGGCGCAAGTACTGGACCGCGGGCGGGTCGCTGAACACGTTGCGGGAGTCGCAGTCCCACCTCAACACGGACAAGAACGGCAATGGACACCACCACTAGAGCACCGGTGCACGCCGGCCCGGCCGCCGAGCTGCTCGACCTCTACCAGCAGCTCGTGGTGATCCGGCGCACCGAGAAGGCGGCGCACGACCTTTTCCTTGCCGGGCTGGTGAAAGGCACCACGCACCTGGCGGCCGGGCAGGAGGCGGTCGCGGTCGGGGCATCGGCGGCGCTGCGCCCGGACGACTACGTGTTCGCCACCTACCGCGGCCACCATCACGCGATCGCCCGGGGCGCCACGCCCGAGGAGTGCCTGGCCGAGCTGATGAGCAAGGCGACCGGAGTGTGCAAGGCCAAGGGCGGTTCCATGCACCTGACCAAGGCATCGCACAACATGCTCGGGTCCTACGCGATCGTCGGCGCGCACCTGCCGATGGCCACCGGCGCGGCCTGGTCGGCTCAGCTGCGCGGCACCGAACAGGTGGCGGTGGCGTTCTTCGGCGACGGGGCGACGAACATCGGCGCGTTCCACGAGGCGCTCAACCTGGCCGCGGTGTGGCGGCTTCCGGTGATCTTCGTGTGCGAGAACAACCTCTACATGGAGTACACCCCGATCGCGACGGTGACGTCGGTGCCGGACCCGGCCGCCGGCCGGGCCCCCGCTCATGGGATTCCGGCCGAGATCGTCGACGGGAACGACGTGCTCGCGGTGTTGGACTCGACCCGGGCGGCGGTGCAGCGGGCGCGCGTCGGCGGCGGCCCGACGGTGATCGAGGCGCGCACCTACCGGCATTACGGGCATTCCCGCACCGATCCCGGCAAGTACCGGCCGGAGGACGAGGTTCGCGACTGGATGGCGCGCGACCCGTTGATCGTGGCGCGGGAACACCTGCGGCGGTTGGAGGTCGACGACGCCGACATCGAACGGGTCGACGCCGCGGCGGCGCGGATCGTCGCGGCCGCCGTGGACGCGGCCAAACAGGCGCCCGAGGCCGATCCGGCCGAGGCGTTCACCGACGTCTGGGCCGACGGAGGTGCGCAGTGGCGGACGTGACCGGCCCGATCACCTACCGGGAAGCGGTGGCCGAGGGCATCGCCCGGGAGATGCGGCGCGACGAGTCGGTGGTGTGCCTCGGTGAGGACATCGGCGCGGCCGGCGGCGTGTTCAAGACCACCGTGGGCCTGTACGAGGAGTTCGGCCCGCGGAGAGTGTGGGACACCCCGATCTCCGAGCAGGCCATCGTGGGCGCCGCGATGGGCGCCGCGATGACCGGGATGCGCCCGGTCGCCGAGATCATGTTCTCCGACTTCCTGGCCTGCTGCTGGGACTATCTGGCCAAAGAGATCCCGAAGGTGCGGTACATGACCGGCGGGCAGGTCACCGTGCCGATGGTGGTCCGCACCGCCAACGGCGGCGGGCTCGGGTTCGGCGCGCAGCATTCGCAGGCCACCGAGAACTGGGCGTTCAGCGTGCCCGGCCTGAAGATCGCCGCGCCGTCGACGCCCGCCGATCTGGTCGGCCTGATGGCTTCGGCGATCCGCAGCGACGACCCGGTGGTCTTCTTCGAGCACAAGGGCTTGTTCGCCAGCAAGGGCCCGGCCGCGCCACCCGACCACGTGGTTCCGCTCGGCGCGGCCAACATCGTGCGGCCGGGGCGGGACGTGACCGTGGTCGCGTTGGCCGCCACCGTGCCGACCGCGCTGTCGGCGGCGGAGGTCCTTGCCGCGGACGGGATCGCGGTCGAGGTGGTGGATCTGCGCTGTCTGGTTCCGCTGGACATGGCGACGGTTCTCGACTCGGTGGCCAGGACGTCCCGGCTGGTCATCGTCGAGGAGAACCCGTACCAGGGCGGCTGGGGAGGCACCGTGGCCGCCATCGTCGCCGATGAGGGGTTCGAGTTCTTGGATGCGCCGATCCGGCGGGTGGCGTCGGCCTGTGTGCCGCTGCCGTTCGCCGACCGGCTCGAGGACGAGGTCATTCCGACCGTCGACAAGGTGGCCGACGCGGTGCGCCGGCTGGCCGTCTTCTGATTCCCAACCAGCGCCAGGAGAGGATTGACGATGAGTACCCGCACCCTCATCAAGGGCGGCCAGATTCTGAGCATGGACGGCGAGATCGGCGACCTGCGCGGCGACGTCCTGGTAGAGGACGACAAGATCGTCGCGGTGCAGCCGGAGATCAGCGCGGACGCCGAGGTGATCGATGCCAGCGGCCACATCGTGATCCCGGGTTTCGTGGACACCCACCGGCACACCTGGGAGGCCGCGATCCGCGGCAGCGCGCCCAATGCCACCCTGGACGACTACTTCGTCGACATCCTGGACACCTTCGCGCCGCTGTACCGGGCGCAGGACGTGTACGCGTCGAACCTGGCGGGCGCGCTGGAATGTCTCAACGCCGGCATCACCACGCTGGTGGACTGGTCGCACATCAACAACACCCCGGAGCATCCGGACGCGGGCATCAAGGGCTTACAGGAGGCGGGAATCCGCGCGCAGTACGCCTACGGCAGCGCCAACCTCTCGCTCGCCGACTACTGGTTCGAAAGCAAGATCGCCATCCCGGGCGAGGACGTGCGCCGGATCCGGGAGACCTACTTCTCCTCCGACGACGGCCTGCTGACGATGGCGCTGGCCACCCGCGGCCCGGGGTTCTGCGTCGATGACGTCGTCCGTGCGGAGTGGGCACTCGCGCGGGAACTGGGCATCCCGATCACGGTGCACGTGGCCATGGGCCGGGTGGCCGGCCGGTTCGGGATGATCTCGCAGCTGCACAACCTCGGCCTGCTCGGGCCGGACACCACCTACATCCACTGCTGCTACTTCAGCGAGGACGAGTGGCGCCTGGTGGCCGAGTCCGGCGGCACCATCTCGATCGCACCGCAGATC
>NZ_DASTBH010000073.1:0-2810 GCF_035712165.1 Actinophytocola sp.
GCCGAGTTCCTGCGACGGGAACTGCTCGCGCCACTGGACATGGCCGACAGCATCGCCGACCTGCCAGCGGCGCAACGGATGCCGCCCGGCCACGAGTACTACTTCGGCAGGGTGCGCCGCGCACCGCGCACCTTCGACACCTCCGGCCTGCCCTACGGATACCTCGCCGGCAGCGTGACAGACCTCGCCCACCTGGCGATCCTGCACACCGACGCCGGCCGCTACCACGGCGAACAAGTGCTGTCCGAGGACGCCGTCGCCGGCCTGCACCGACCCGGGCCACCGGCGGCCGGCGGGCACTACGGGCCGGGTTGGCGCATCGGCACCCTGGGCCCGGTAGGCGCCCGGATCGTGTGGCACGCCGGCGCGATCACCGGCTACCACACCATCATGATCGCCGCTCCGGACGCCGGCTGGGCCGTCGCCGTCCAGCAGAACGCCTGGTCGCCGCTGCGCGACGGCTCACTCAACGCCGCCGGGTTCGGCGTGCTCACCCTTGCCCTGGGCGGCACCCCCGACCCGCCCCCGCCGGCCTCGGCCACCACACCCCTACTCGGGCTCGGCGCCGTCATCCTCATCCTGACCGCCGGGCTCATCCTGACGGCCCGTCGCCTCGTGCGCCGCGCCAGCAACACCCACCGCACCTGGCCCGTCCTCCTCGGTGCCGGCACCGCCGCCGCCGCGGGCCTGCTGTGCGCCACCGGCGCCGGGCTCTGGCTACCGCACACCGTCGACCTGGACCTACGGCACATCCTGCGGTTCCTGCCCGACATCGGCCACCTGACCATCACCGTGATCATCCTCGGGCTGGCGCTGACCGCCACCGCGACCGCCCTGCTCGTGCAGACCCTGCTGCGCCTGCGTTCCCGGCGACCGGCCGAACAGGCCTGAGCCGCGTCCCCGCACCGGCCGCCCGATCCCGCGCAACGGTGCCGTGGCCGCGGCGATCGCGACGCCCAGCCAGACGGTCCCGAGCGACCAGCAGGCCCAGCAGGTAGTCGCGGTCGTGCAGGCCGGGATTGTCCGGCACGCCGAACGGCCGGCACAGCAACGGCACGGCCACCATGGCGAGGATGCCGATGAGCACGCCGCCGGTCGCGACCGGGCCGCGCCAGCGTGCCGGCACCCGACGCGCGACGAGCAGCCCGACGGCTCCGATCATCGGGGCCAGCAGGCCGTCATGCAGCACCGGACCGCCGACGAGCCACGCGGCGAGTTGAAGACCGTCCCGCGCGGAGGCCGCCGCGATGTCCCAGACCAGCACAGCACCCCAGGCGATGCCGGCCAGTCCGGCCAGTCCCAGCAGCCCGCGGACGATCATCATGTGATCACCATCCGACGTACCCATTTGGTCTGCAGCACACCCGGCCGGCTCGGCGCGATGATCCGGCACGGATAGCCGCGATCCAGGTCGAGCACCTCGCCGTTGAGCCGCAGCGCGAGCAGCGTCAGCGGATCGGCGGTGTGCTCGCCGGGCAGCGTGCTTGTCCCGTACAAGCTGTTGCGTTCCAACGATTCCACCCGAACCCCCGCTGCGGGCCGGCCGCCCCGCGGCACGAAGCAGATCGGCGATCCGCACCCCGGTCCAGGTCGCCGACGCGCTCCACCCCTCCACGCACGAGATCGGCAGCCGCGCGGTGGTCTGCAGCATCGCGGCCAACTCTGCCAGCGTGAACGACCGCGAACCCGCCGCGGTGCGGTTGACCGGAAGCCCCTGCGGCCCCGGTCCGACCGCCACGCCAACGGCGAGACGTTGCGCAGCAAGGAAACGGTGCCGCCGACGGTCGCCACCACCGCGGCCCCGACGGCCAGCGCGGTTCCACGCAGGAAGCCCCGCCGGGACAGCGCCGCGCGACGCTGGGCCGGCGGGTCGGGGCCGAGCCGGGCCAGCCCGCGGCGGATCGCCGGCAGCTTCACCGCGACGTGCACCACGATCAAGCCCGCGGCGATCCACGCCACCGCGTAGTGCGCGGCCGGAAAGAAGAAGCCGAACACATAGTTCTGCGCCGAGTTGAACAACCCGGTACCGAACTCGAAGAAGGCGGCACCGACCAGCACCAGGATCGACAGCCGTTCCAGCGCGTGCGGTACCGAGCGGACCAGCGGCCGGCCGAACAGCTTCGGATAGACCGTCCACAACTTGGCCAGCAGCAACGGAACCGCGGCCACACCGGAGACCACGTGCAGGCCCTGGATGATCCGGTAGGCCTCGACCGGCCGACTCGGCCAGACGAACCAGGCCGGCGGGTGCTGGATGGCGTGGCTGAGCACACCCGTGACAAAGCAGATCGCGAACGCGACGCCGAGCCACAGACCGATCCGCACCGTCACCCGCTCGTCATGCGCCGCGCGACCGAAGTCGGACTCCCGAGGAATCACAACCGAATCCGGTCCCGGCTCGAACGCGCGACCTTGGCCGCGTCGACGCCGCCGGCCGGGCCCAGAGCGTCCTGTCCGACTGGCTCGACACCATCGGCCCCCTGCCGATCCTCATCGCCCTGGTCGTGCTGACCAGCGCCGCGATACTGCTGGCCCGCCGCAGGTCTGCCCGACGCGACGACAGTGGGACCCGGACCTGGTGAACCCAGGTCGGTGTTCGCCGCGCGGGCGTCACAGGGTGCGGCTGGTGAGCCGGCGCAGGGTTTGTCGGGCGAGCAGGGCGATGGCGACCGCGGTGAGGGCGGCGCCGATGAGCAGGCCGAGCCAGGTGGGGTGCCACAGGGCGGTGACGGTCCAGTAGTACGGAACGGCGCGCAGCGGCCAGGTGGCCGGGTCGGAGAGCCACCACAGGACGGGCGCGATGGCGGTGG
>NZ_DASTBH010000074.1:0-19062 GCF_035712165.1 Actinophytocola sp.
CTTGATCGACCCCAACCACACCGGCCGGCCCTCCGGCCGGTCCTGGCCATACGTCGCCAAGATCGCCTGCGCCTCGATCGGGTCCCCCAACGTCGTCCCGGTACCGTGCGCCTCCACCACATCGACGTCCCCGGCCGACAAACCGGCATCCGCCAACGCCGCCCGAATCACCCGCTGCTGCGACGGCCCATTCGGCGCCGTCAACCCATTCGACGCACCATCCTGGTTCACCGCCGAACCCCGCACCACCGCCAACACCCGATGCCCCAACCGCCGCGCATCGGACAACCGCTCCAACACCAACACCCCGACACCCTCGGACCAACCCGCACCATCCGCCGCCGCCGCGAACGACTTGCACCGGCCGTCGCGCGCCAGGCCGCGCTGCCGGGAGAACTCGACGAACACCTCCGGCGTCGCCATCACCGTCACCCCGCCGGCCAGCGCCAGCGAGCACTCCCCGCGCCGAACGGCCTGTGCCGCCAGGTGCAGCGCCACCAGCGAGGACGAGCACGCCGTGTCGATCGACATCGTCGGACCCTCGAGCCCGAGCGCGTAGGCCACCCGGCCGGAGGCCACGCTGCCGGCGGTGCCGGTGCTCAGCAGGCCTTCCAACTCCTCCGGCGCGGCCGCCAGGCCGCTGGCGTAGTCGTGGTACATGACCCCGGCGAACACGCCGGACTGGCTGCCGCGCAAGGACTTCGGGTCGATCCCGGCGTGCTCCAGCGCCTCCCACGACACTTCGAGGAGCAGCCGCTGCTGCGGGTCCATCGCCAGCGCCTCACGCGGCGAGATCCCGAAGAACCCCGCGTCGAACCCGCCCGCGTCGGCCAGGAAACCGCCGTGCCGCACATAGGACTTGCCCGGCCGGTCGGGATCCGGATCGAACAATCCGTCGACGTCCCAACCCCGGTCATCCGGAAAACCACCAACGGCGTCCACACCGTCGGCCACCAGGCGCCACAAATCCTCCGGAGACCCGACTCCGCCCGGCAGCCGGCAGCCCATTCCCACAATGGCAACGGGTTCGCTCGCCTCGGACGAGAGCTGCTGGTTCAGCTGCCACAGCCGCTCGTTCTCCTTGAGCGACTCGCGTAACGCGGCAACGAGCTCCTCGGAGGAAGTAGCCATTGTGTTTCTCCGCTCTAGCAACATCAGCCGAAGATCGGTCGAGGAAAAGACGGAAATAGAATGTTCACGAAACGCTGCGCTCAACGGCACTGCCATCTACTGACAACATACGCCGGGGATAAGCGCCCGTGAATCAGGTCTTTTCATCGCCGGTCCACCGCGAAGTAACTGTGCGGACATGGACGCGGGGCGGCCCGCGGCTACAGCGGGATGTTGCCGTGCCGGCCGCGGCCGGCGACGCCGACCGGCGGGGCCGCCGCGAACGCGGAGATCAGCCGTTGCCTGGTGTCGGCCGGTTCGATCACCGCGTCGACCACGCCGAGCGCGATACCGCGGTCGAGACCGCCTGCGGTCCGCTGGTGCTCCGCCACGAGGCGGGCGAGCAGCGGCTCGCGCTCGTCCTCGCCGGCCGCGGCGAGTTGCTTGCGGTGCAGGACCCGGACGGCGGACTCCGCTCCCATCACCGCGACCTCGGCGTCCGGCCAGGCATACACCGCGGTGGCGCCCAGCGAGCGCGAGTTCATGGCGATGTAGGCGCCGCCGTAGGACTTCCTGGTGACCAGGGTGACCCGGGGCACGGTCGCCTCGGCGAAGGCGTAGAGCAGTTTGGCGCCGCGGCGCACGACCCCGCCCCATTCCTGGGCCACTCCGGGGAGATACCCGGGCACGTCCACCAGGACGAGCAGGGGAATGCCGAACCCGTCGCACATCCGCACGAACCGGGCCGCCTTCTCGGCGGCGAGCGAGTCGAGACAGCCGCCCTTGCGCAGCGGGTTGCTGGCCACCACCCCGACGGTTCCGCCGCCCAGCCGGCCGAGGCCGACGACCACGTTGGGCGCCCATCTCGGCTGCAGTTCGGTGAACGGCTCGCCGGGCGCGGCATCGAGGATCTGACCGATGAGCGGCCGCACGTCATAGGCCCGCCGCTGCGAGTCGGGCAGCAGCGCCAGCAGGTCCCGCGGCCCGCCGGCCTTGTCCGGTTGGAACGTTCCCGGCCGGCCGAGCAGCTCGACCAGGCG
This sequence comes from Actinophytocola sp., assembly GCF_035712165.1. GTDB lineage: Bacteria > Actinomycetota > Actinomycetes > Mycobacteriales > Pseudonocardiaceae > DASYTH01. Next base: position 2,151 of record NZ_DASTBH010000074.1, read on the forward strand.
GCGGGCCGAGGCGAAGGCGCCGTCCTCCGACTCGGCCACCACGTGCGTCACACCGGATTTCCGGCCGTGGGCGTCGGTTCCACCGAGGCCCACCATGTCGATCTCCTCGCCGGTGACGCTGCGCACGACATCCGGCCCGGTGATGAAGATCCGCGCGTCCGGGGCCATGATCACGATGTCGGTGAGCGCCGGACCGTATGCCGCGCCGCCCGCCGCCGGACCGAGCACCACCGAGATCTGTGGCACCAGACCGGAAGCGCGCACCATCGCCGCGAAGATCTGGCCGATGCCGTGCATCGACTCGACCCCGCCGGCGAGCTTGGCCCCACCCGAGTGCCAGAGCCCGATCACCGGGCTGCTCTCGCTCGCGGCCAGGTCGATGGCGTCGGCGATGCGCACGCACTCCTCGATCCCGAGCGCGCCACCCTTGCGGGTCGCGTCGGTGCAGAAGGCGATCACCTTCTCCTCGCCGATCTTCCCGCGCACCACCGACGTCGCGACCTCGTCGCGGTCGTGCAACTCGGTCAGCGACTCCGGGTCGAGCAGGCGGGACAGGCGGGCCAACGGAACGCGCGGGTCGGGCTCGGTATTGCTCACTGTGGACCATCCTCGGTTGGGACCAGGCGCTTCAGCTGACGGCGCGCTCCTGGTCACGCCAGAACCGGTCGCGCAGTTCGCGCCGGAGGATCTTGCCGCTGGGGTTGCGCGGCACCACGTCGATGAACTCGTAGGCCAGCGGCGCCTTGAACGCGGCCAGCCGGTCCTGCAGGAACTCGGCCAGATCCCTGGCCTGTGGCCGCTTGCCGGCCACCGGCACGACGAAGGCGTGCACCGCCTCGCCGAAGCGCTCGTCCGGAACGCCCACGACCGCGGCCTCGGCCACATCGGGATGCTTGGTGATGGCGTTCTCGATCTCGGCCGGATACACGTTCTCGCCGGCGACGATGATCATGTCCTTGATCCGGTCCTGGATGAACAGGTAACCGTCCTCGTCCAGATAGCCGGCGTCACCGGTGTGCACCCATCCGTCGATCAGGGTCTTGGCCGTGGCCTGCGGGAGGTTCCAGTACTCCACCATGGCGGCGGGGGTGCGCACGCACACCTCACCGATCTCGCCCGGCGGTAGCTCGTTGCCGGAACCGTCCAGAATGGCCAGACCGAAGCCCGGGTACGCGCGGCCGGCGGCCCGCATCCGCCGGGTGCCGGGAACGTGGTCGGCCGGCGGCAGGCACAGCACCGTGTTGCCGGTCTCGGTGAGTCCGTAGATCTGGGCGAACTCGCAACCGAAACCCTCGATGCACTGGGCGAGCAACGACTCCGCGATGGGGGCGCCACCATAGATGATCTTGCGGAGGGTGCTGAAGTCGGTCGTGGTCACGCCGGGCTCGGCCAGCAGGAACCGCAACATCGCCGGCACCATGCAGGCGATGGTCACGCCGAGCTCCCGGATCAGCGCGACCGCCGCGGACGGGGTGAACTCGCGCATCGAGATGTTGGTCAGCCCGTTGGCGAAACCCTGCACCGCCCACCACAGGCCGCCGACGTGGAAGCCGGGCATGCCGATCAGGCTGCGGTCGCTCTCGTGGAAGTCGATCCAGTGCAGACCCTCGCTCGCCAGCGCCTCCGGCACCGCGAAGAAGCTGCGGTGGGCCAGCACCACACCCTTGGGCAGACCCGTGGTTCCGCTGGTGTACATCTGCACGATCGGGTCGTCCGGCCGGGCCCGGACGAGCAGTTCGGAGTCCGGGTACTGCGACACCCACTCGGTGAAGCCGGTGCCCGGCTCGTCCGGCCGGTCCAGCTGCACGACCCGCAGACCGGGCAGGTCCGGGGCGACCTTCTCGGCCACCGCGGCGGTCACCGAGTCGACGAAGAGCAGCGCGGTGCCGGAGTCGCGCAGGATGTGCTCGACCTCGCCCGCGGTGAGCCGCCAGTTGATCGGGACCAGCACCGTGCCGCTCTTGGCCGCGGCGAACAGCAGCTCGTAGTAGTGCTCGGATTCCTTGCCCAGATAGGCCAACCGGTCCCCCGGACGCAGGCCGGCGGCGAGGATGCCGTGCGCGGCCTGCTTGCTCACCCGGTGCAGGGCGGCATAGTCGACGCGCCGTCCCTCGCACAGGATCGCCGGGTGATCGGCCCTGGTGTTGGCCTTCACCCGGACGATGTCGGCCAGCGTGCGCAACGGGTTGGATCGGGTCATCAGGCTATCTCCTTCGTCGGAGCCATTCCGGGCGGGTTGAGCAGTGCCAGCAGGACCTCACCCTCCGCGCTGCCCTCCTGCTGGTCCCAGAAGCGGCACGTGGTCTCGGTCAGCAGCACCGGACGGCGCACCTCGCTCTCGGTGATGGCGGAGATCGAGACCTCGCCGCTGAAGGCGGCCGACTCGATCGGTGAGCGGAACAGGCTGCGGAACCTCGCGATGAGGATGTCCGGAAGCTGCCGCTCCCAGTAGTCGTCCAGGGTCCAGGCGGCCAGCGCGGGCACCACGCGCTCTTTGATCGACTTCGCCAGCAGGTAGTAGAACAGCTGGTTGTAACAGATGTTGAACTCGACCGCGTTGAAATGCCCGGTGTCGTCGATGTAGCACGAGGTGGGGATGGTGAACTCGCCCCGGCCGACGGTCAGTCCATTCTGGACCGATACGGTCGCGGACTTCAGGTACCGACTGTGGTCCTTGTACGGCCGCAGGACGTCCGTCCGCAATTGTGGATCATCGGGAAACAGTGTCGGCAGCACCATCACATTGGTGCGCCGCCCCCCGAACTCTACCGACTCGGCCATCGTCCACGCCTCCAAACCGGGCCCGTCCACCGAGGACATCGCGCATGTATGCCCAACAGGCCCGCGTACTGTGAATCGTAGGCCCCGGCAGGTAATCGACCGGTAATCACCGAGACGCCGTGAATGCCCGGCCGACGCGGGAGGGGAGCTTCGCGACGGCGGCCGGGCCACGTACCTCAAACCCTAGCCCGTCGGCCGCGCACAAATGACGTGCAGTCATCACGCTCGTTTCGGTGAAACCACACGCGCCGCAATGGGCTCAGCACTAGCCCTGTAACTCGCCGCGGCGCAGGATTAACCTTGAGCGATTGACTGCCCGAAGCTGAGTGCGGCCGGGCAACATCTGGAGGAGTTCCGATGTTCACCTGGCGAGTATCCGGGAGGATCGCATGATTCGGGTACTCGTCGCCGACGCCAATGAGCTCATCCGGAATGCCATCGCGGGTCGGCTGGACATCGAGGACGATATCGAGGTGACCGGCCGGGCTGCCGACGGCCGGGCCGCGGTCGAGGTGGCGATGGCCCGACATCCCGACGTCGCCGTGGTCGATCTCGCCATGCCCGAACTGGACGGTCTGGCGTTCCTCGCCGAACTGGCCAGGACGCTGCCGTCCTGCGCGGTCGTGATTCTCGCGGCGCGCGGCGGCCCCGGCTACCTCAAGCGCGCGCTGGCCGCCGGCGCCAAGGGATTCCTCCCGAAGGACGGCCCCGGCGCGAAGCTGGCCGATGTGATCAGGAGGGTGCACGCCGGCGGCCGGTATGTCGACCCGACGCTGGCCGCGGACGCGCTGACCGCTCCGGACTGCCCGTTCACCCCCCGCCAGCTCGAGGTGTTGCGGCTGGCCGAGCACGACACCCCGGTCGCCGTCATCGCCAACCGCACCAACCTCTCCGTCGGCACCGTCCGCAAGTACCTCGCCGCGGCCGTCCGCAAGCTCGGCGTCAAGAACCGGGCGGAGGCGTGCCGCACGGCGCGGGAGAACGGTTGGCTCTGAACGGAAGTCTCGTCACCAGCTCATCAGGAGGAGAGCGCCGCCGGCGCCGATCACCGTGCCGCCGATCGCCAGCGACCTGGTCAACCCGAACGCCCGCGCCGAGGGGCGAAGCCCGAACGCCTCGGCCCGCAACCAGTTCGCGGCGACTCCCACCAGCGTGATACCGACCTGGCACGCGGCGAACCCGGTGACGGCGACCAGCACCGTCCACTGCGGCTCGCCCGGTGCGGCCCGGACGATGAGCACCATCGGCAGCCAGAAGCGGGCCAGCAACAGCGCGGGCCACCCGCCCGCACCCCGCATACCGAGGTACAGCGTGATGGCGAGCAACGCCAGGATGTCCCAGTGACCCGTGGCCGCCGACAGGGCGAGGGCCAGTCCGGCCAGCACCGCACCGGTGGTCCCGATCTGCCGGCGAACGGCACGCGGGCCGAGTTCGTGCACCGCGTCGGAAAGCGCGTTCGCCGGCTGGATGTCGCGGTCGGCCAGGGCGACCGCCATGCTGACGACGTGCGTGCAGCACAGGGCCGCGAGCATGGCCAGCACAATGGCGGCGTTCCACGGCACTGCGCCGGACCGCACGGACAACAGCGCCGCGACCGCGTATCCGGCCACCTCGACCGGGAGGTACTCGATGCGCCGGATCCGCATCGAGTAGACCAGGCGCTCGCGCGGGGTGGGCCGGGGGCCGATCGGACCGGGAACGTCGGGGTGCACGACCCGGCGGATCCGAACCCGGTGCTCGCTCGTCGTCATGTCATCTCCTCAGTTCAGGCCGCACGCCTGCCAACCGCGGCGCCGAGCCGGTCGAGCAGCATCTCTGAAGTGAGCCCACGGTCGTCGAGCAGCGCGTCGTTGCGCAGCACCGCCAGATGCAGGGACTGGATCCGCATCGACGGCTCCATCCCGAGCTCCTGGGAAACCCGCCGGTGGAAGCGCCGGAACACGTCCAGGGCCGCCGAGGTCCGGCCGGACCGGTACAGCGCGATCATGAACATCACGTGGGCGGGCTCGTGCAGCGGATGCTCCACGACGACCGACGCGAGCTCGCTGATCAGCTCCCGGTGCAGGCCGAGGCACAGGTCCGCCTCGATCCGCATCATCTGCGCGTAGAACCTGCGTTCCTCCAACCGCGCCGCGTGCGCGCGGAGCTGCATGCCCCACTGGATGTCCGGAATGGCCGGACCGCGCCACAGTGCCAGTGCCCGGCGCAGGTTGCGCGCGGCCCTGTCGTAGGCGCCCGCGTGCAACTCGGCGCTGCCGGCGACGACCAGCCGCTCGAACTCCTCGATGTCCGACTGGCCGTCGGCGACCAGCAGGGTGTAGCCCCCGGAGTGGGTCAGCAGCAGCTCGTTGTTCACGTACTCCGTGGTGGCCCCCAGCACGTCACGGAACAGCTTGCGCAGCTTGAAGACGTAGGTCTGCACGGTCGCGTGCGAGGTACGGGGCGGCTCGTGCTCCCAGAGCTCCCGGACCAGCGCCGAGGCGGTGACCGATCTGTTCGCGTTGAACAGCAGGGTCGCCACCATCGCACGCAGCTTCGGTGCGCTCGGGGCGAACTCGATGTCGCCGTACTTGATGGCCAGTGCGCCGAGGAGTTCGAAGCGCAGGCCCGGCATCGACTCCGGGCCCTGGGGCCGAGTCCGCTCGGGCGTGGCCGGCGGGGTCAGCTGGGCGTCCTTGATGAGCAACGCGAGGAGGTGGCGCTTCTCCTCCGGCGACATCAAGCCCAGCTCGCTTAATTGCAGAGTCATTGTCGGGCCTCGCTATCACGCCTAGCAAAATTTGTCTGGTTCTATAGCTCCCACCACGCTATTCCTCCGCGCGATCCGCCGAAAGGTGTGCGCCTCACGAGGACCCATGAGGAATCCTGGTCAAAACCGGCTTTCGCAAGCAGTGTGACATGCGATTTGTCGGTATGCCCAGGTCGCCGGGTAATGACCGGGTAAGCGCCGGGTCAGCCCGCTCTCGTTCGCGCGTACGGAAAGCGGGGCCGCGTGCGACGCGGTCCCGCTTCTCGTGCAGTCGCTAGTGGTTTCCGTCGTCGTAGACGGTGACCCGGTAGGACACCGCCGGTTCGGGCGTCGCGGTGTGCAGGGCCCGGTGGATCATGCTCCGGTTGTCCCACACCAGCATGTCGCCCTTGTCGAAGGTCTGCAGGTGGATGTTGTCGTGCTGGAAGGTCTGGTCGAGTTGGCCGGTGGCTTCGAGCAGGGCCCGCAGCAGGTCCGGCCGCGCGATGCCGTCGGCGTCCTGAACGGACAGGGTGAAGCCTTCGCTGATGTAGAGCAGGGTCTCGCCGGTGACCGGATGCGTCACGGTCGTGGGACTGGTCACCGGCGGGGTCTTCGCGTCGACCTCGTCGATGATCTCCGAGATCGGCCGGTAGACGTCGGTCGGCCGGATCTTGAAGTAGCGCCGGACACTGTGCGTGGCCGTCGTCTCCTTGACCGCGAGCTTGAGCTCCTCGCTCAGGGCCTCGTAGGCGGTGGCCAGGTTGATGAAGTAGGTGCCGCGGTTCTTCGACGGCACCACCTGGGGGTAGATCAGCGTGATGTCGAACGGCCGCGGCATGAACTGGTAGTCCGAGTGCCAGAACTTGCCGGTCTTCGGCACGCCGACCTGCTTGCCGTTCTCCTTCACGTTGGAGGAGACGAACACCTCCTTGACCTCGGGGTGGTGGTATCCGGGCTCGTAGTACGGCTCCACGGTGCCTAACCGCTCACCGAGCGCGACGAACTGCCGCGGGTCCAGCTCCTGGTTCTTCAGGACGGCGATCTTGTTCACGTAGACGGCCGCCCTCAGGGCCTCGATGTCGGCAGCGGACGCGGTCGGGGCGTCGAATCCCTCGATGACCACGCCGAACTTTCCCTCTTGCGGGGTGATCTTCATCTTGAATGCCTTTCACGGAAAAGAAGTTTGGCCATGCTCACAGGTTCTCACAAATCGCCCAGGTGGCCATGAACCGTAAATTCCCGAGGTGACCTGCGACAATGGGTTCGCCATTACCGAACGGCTACCGGCCGGTTGCCGGCCAGTTCGCGGGGCGTAACCAAGTTCGTGCGATCATTTCCGCGAGCGCGAACTACGGCACCTCTGTGGACACCGCCCGGACCCGGGCGCGCAGCGCGAACCGGTCGCGTTCCTCGAACCCGGCGGTCAGCGTCCCGCCGAACGCGGCGACCCGTTCGGACAGGTTGCGAATTCCGCTGGCCCGGTCGTCGCTCTCCGGCGGCCGGGTGACGCCGTCGTTGACGACGTTCAACTCGACCTCGTCGCCCGCCCGGCGGATGGTGATCTCACAGTGCTCGCCCTTGCTGTGCCGCAACACGTTGGTCACGCCCTCGCGGAGCACGGTGGCCAGCACGGTGCCGACCTCGGCGGGCAGGTCGCCGTAGTCGGTGTCCATCCGCACGTCCAGGCCGGCGGCGGACAGCAGCGAGTCGGCGGTGCGGCACTCCTCGTCCAGCGACAGTTCGGGCGCTCCGCCGGCCACCGAGCGGACGTCGGCCAAGGCGTGCCGGCAGATCGCCAGCACGTCGGTGAGTTCGGTGCGGGCCCGCGCCGGGTCCGGCAGCACGAACCGGTGGGCCAACTCGCATTTCAGGGTGATCGCCGAAAGGCTCAACCCGAGCAGGTCGTGCAGGTCCCGGGCGAACCGCAGCCGGGTCTGGGCCACCGCGACCTCGGCCAGGTCGCGCCGGGCGGCCCGCAACTGGCGCACCGAGCGCGCCATCCAGGTCAGTCCGTAGACGATCAGTCCGTTGCTGACGGTGAGCACGACGTTGAAGCCGATGTCGCGGGGGTCGATGGCGCCGAACGCGACCTGGGTCCAGGCCACCGTGGCCACCACCGCGGCGAACACGGTCCATCCGGCGACCGGCCGCAGCACCAGCAACGCGCTGCCGGCGAGGAAACCGGGCAGCCCGGTCCAGGCCTGTTGGAACTGCAGCATCGGCAGGAACACCAGCAGGCCATGCAGGACCAGCATCAGGTACGCCGCGGGCGGGCGCGGCCGCTCGCCCGGCCGGCTGAAGTAGGCCAGTTGCAGCACCAGTGAGCCGAGCAGGTATCCGGTGCCCAGTGCGATCTGGCCGGCCTGCGCGGTCACCGACAGCAGGCGCAGCACCGCCTGGAGGAAGAGTCCGAAGAAGACCGCGACGACGAGCCCGCCGGCCAGCCGGGTCGCGATGGCCGGGACGGACGCCCGGGCCTCGACGGTGTCCCCCTCGGCCGGATCTCCTTCGACGGTGTCGCCCGGACGGTCCGGCACGGACGGCGCGGCCATCGGGATGGCCACGTGCAGTCGGAACCGGCCGTCGGGATCCACCCCGGCGGTCAGTTCGCCCGCCATCTTGGACACCGTCGCGGCAAGGCTTTCGAACCGGGCCTTCGCCGGCGTCGGTTCGACCCCGTCGTCGACGACGTCGAGCCGGACCGCGTCGTCCCGTTGCCCCAGGATGATCTCGCACCGGTGGACCCCGCTGTGCCGCAACACGTTGGCCACACCCTCGCGCAGGACGGCGGACACGGTGTTCCGCACGTGCACCGGCAGCCGGCGGTGGTCGAGCTCGATGCGCAGGTCCACATTGGACTCGGCGAGCATCGAGGCGAGGTTCTTGGTCTGCTGCTCGAGGGAGACCTCGCGGTACACGCGGGCGATCGAGCGGACGTCGACCAGCGCCTGCTGACCGAGCACCAGGATCTCCGCGAGCTCCTGCCCGGTCCGCTCCGGGTTGCGGCGCAGCAGCCGCAGCGCGAGCTCACCCTTTGGCACGATCGCCGACAACTTCAGGCCGAGCACGTTGTGCAGTTCCCGGGTGAACCGCAACCGCTGGTGCGCGACCGCCGTCTTGGCCAGCTCGTCGCGCGCCTCGTGCAGCGCGGTGACCAGCCGGGCCAGCCGGGTCAGGCCGTAGACGAACAGGCCGGCCGTGGCGGCGTTCACCGCGACGTACACGACGCCGAGGGGGGTGTCGTCGATGGCCGCCTGCACGACCGCCGTGCCCGCGACGATGGCGGCGAAGGCGGGCCAGGCCAGCGGCAACGGGAGCACCAACAGCACGCTGCCGGCGAGGAACGCGGGCAGGCTCACCCAGGACTGTCCGAACTCGGCCAGCGGCAGGTAGACCAGGCCGGCCTGGACCGCGAGCATGGCATACGCCGTGGGCCCGTGCAGGTTCGTGCTGGACCGGCCGAAGTAGAACAGTTGCAGGCTGAACAGCGCGGTCAGGTAGCCGGCGGCCAGCGCGATCTCGGCCGCCGGCTTGCCCGAGTCCCGAACGAAAAGCAGTGCCACCACGGCGAAGCCGGCGAACACCACCGCGACGATCACCTTGGCCAGCGTGGGCGCGAGCAGCGCGTCCCGGTCGTCGGAGTCGTCGTCGGCCGTGCGGCCGGGAATCGAGGTCAGGTCCTGCCGGTTGCCGGCCAAGGACATCGTCGGCTCCCTCGGTCCCCGTTCCCGCGGCCGAACCCGGCGCCTCGGCGGATCGGCCGCACTGTCCTGTGTGCAGGGAATCATGCCACAGTTGGTGATCATGTGGGGGTGCCGTCAGAGAAACAGCGGTACCGGGTTCAGGCCCGCATAGGGTGTGGCCTCGGCCAGCCGGCCGAGCCGGACCGGCACGTCGTAGAGCCGGCCGGGACCCAGCCGGGACCAGAAGTGCCGCATTCCGGGCACCAGCACCTTGACGACCGGAAGTTCGATGTCCGGCCGGGTCTGGTCGAGCACCAGCAGTTCCATGCCCAGCGACTCCACTTTTGCCTGCAGGGCCGTGAGATCGTCGAGCAGGTCGGCCCGCTGCACGTACCGGTAGTCGCGCGGACCCAGCGCGGGCTCGTCCGGGTCGGGCACCAGATAGGACGCGGTGGCCAGGCTCGCGTGCTGCCACCAGTCCGCCATGTCCGGATCGTCGCACTGGTACCGGCCGTCCGATCTGGCCGCCAGCAGAACCGGCATCAACTGGTTCAGCTCGGTCAGCGCCCGCCGCAGCGCGAGACGGGGATCGAGGTGTGCCCCGAAGCCGAGCATGATCTCCTCGGGCTCCTGGTCCGTGCGGCTCGACAGCGCCGCCATCACCGGAACGCCGAAGTCGGAGGTCAGGTCCAGGACCCAGACCTGCCGGCCCAGCCCGGCATACACCTCACGCAGCTCGTCGATCCACGGGTCGCCGAACGCGTCGAGGTCGACCCCCGGCGCCCGGGTCCGGTTGTACCACCACAGCGCCACGGCATCCCGCTCGATCAGCTCCAGCAGTCCCTGCAGCACGGCGTCCTCGAGACTGCTGCCGGCCGCGCTGCCGTTGGAGTCGGCGTGCAGGTAGTGCGGTCCCGGCTCGTCGGGCGCGCCGTAGTAGAGCAGGCTCGTCGGCAGCAACCGGTGCCGGCGCTGGCTGAGCGACCAGACCGGCGTCCAGTCCATGACGGCGTCCTCGTCGAACGGCTCGCAGACGTACTGGAACGGGCCGTGCGTCGCGTTCCACCGCGACCGGTCACGATACTGCCGATCGTCGTACAACATGGACGAGTTGGGGTGGATCGCCCACTCGCCCAGCGAGCGCAGGCTGCCCCGGACCCGCTCCTCGTCGCCCTGGAAGCTGCCACAGTGCCGCTCGATCGCCTCGCACAGCGCGCTGGCCTGGGCGTGCACCGCGTTGACCCCCTTGCCGCCGTTCTCCATGCGCATCGTGGCGCGAAGGGAGTTCACGTCTCGGGCCCGGGCCGCCACGTTCGGCCCGGAGCGGAACGAGTTGAAGAACTCCGGGCCGTGGTCGTGCCGCTGAATCTCTTTCACCACACCGGTCACCGGGCTGATCAGATGCCGGTACCTGGCCAGCACCTGGTCCGCGGTCAGCGAGCGGTGCCCGGCGCTGTAGGACGCCTTGCGCCGGGAGCCGAGCACGACCGGCCGGCGAGCCTGCATCCGCACCAGCGCCGGGTTGCCGCAGGCGACGCACTGCGGGTAGGGACGCAGTTCGTGTGGCTCGGCGCGCAGTTCCAGGCTGTCGAAGGTCCACACGCAACGCTGGCTGGAATGGCGGTAGCCGGACAGCCACTTGGTCGCCTCCAGCGCGATCATGTTCAGCGCCATGGCCCGCAGCGCGGGGATGGTCGCGGCCGGCCGCGGCGCCGGGCCGTGCCGGCCGAGTTCGCTCTGCGCCACCGCTTCCGCGTTGCGGTGCGCCCACAGGCGCACCGCAAGGCAGTTCCAGCAGCCCGGTTCGGACGGTTGGAACACCGGCCCCAGCCACACCTTGGCGCCGACCGGCTTGGCCAGCAGCCAGGTCCGGCCGACCGCCCGGTGCACGGCATCGATCTCGGCCAGTTCGGGGTTGAGGTAGTCGTCGCAGAGCACCACCGACAGTGCGGCCGCGGGTTCCGGATCGGGTCCGGCGACCACGGTCAACCCGGCCGCCCGCACGGCGGCCAGCGCGGAGTCCAGGTCGACGTCGCCCACGGCGAGCACCCGCAGCGCCTGCCCGGTGGTGGCCGCGACGGCGGCCGTCGAGTCGATCCCGCTCGCCTCCCAGTAGGCGAGCGTGCCTTCGTCGACCGGGTTCGCCGACTCCGGCCGCAGGGCGACCAGACCCGCCTCGGCGAGCAACTTGATCAGGCCGGCGACCTGCTCGGGTGCCATGCCCGCGGGCATGGCACCGAGCAGCGTGTCGATGTCGCGGGTACCGTCCAGCAGCGCCGCCAGGGCCTCGACATTGGAACCCTTCAGCACCGTGACCCCATGTTCGGAAAACAGGTACAGCCCCTCACCGGCCGACACCTCGGCACGAAGGTGCCGTTTGAAGCCGACCAGTGGCGATGCCAAGGCCTCGGCGGTCATCACGCGGCTCGCTTGAGCGCGCCTTCGGTTGCCAACCAACGGCTGCAGGTGCACAGCGCCACCGCACCCCGCGGGTTGGTCCACTGGTCGAACCGGTCGATCGCCACCTCGACCTTGTTGTCGCACCGTTCGTCATCGAACCCGCGCCCGGCTAACAACCGGATCACCGTCACGGAATGCACATCCTGGCTCATGGTCGTCGACATGATGGGCTCCCTAGCTAAACCTGTCGATCGAACTGCTGACCAGGAAATACTGCGCTCGGGAAAGCGGTTACAGCCAGTGCCGGTGTCACCGGAAACCATGTGTTCGTCACGAACCGGGTGGGAGCGGCGCATCCCGGTGCCATGACCCGGTCACGATCGGGCGAGCGGCACGCCGGCGCCGGTTCCCACACCCGGCGGGCGCGTGCGGATCACATCAGTGGATCATGGAATTCCCACGGCGACGCATGACGGAAGACCGGCGGTCTTGCGCGGCCGCGCCACTAGCCTCGATCCTGAACCGTTCCGTCTGACCGTTCCGATCCTCGTGCCCGCGCCGGGCGCCCTGCACACGTTCCGCCGACCACGATTGGAGTTGAGTGTCGTGACGGACATCCGCACCGAGGTTTCCCCGCCGCCGAAGACGTCCAACGGCCGCTTCATCCGCCACTTCCTCGAGATGGTCGTGGCGATGACCATCGGGATGGTGGCGTTGGCGCCGCTGTGGGACCTGATCTTCGACGCGCTCGGCTGGTCGGACCTGTTCGACCGCCCCGACCTGTCCGCGTTGGTGATGGCCACCAACATGACCATCGGCATGACGCTGTGGATGCGGTACCGCGGCCATGGCTGGGCGGCCATCGCCGAGATGGCGGCCGCGATGTACGTCCCGTTCGTCGTCCTGTTCATCCCGTTCTGGGCGGGACTGATCAACGGGGACACGCTGTTCATCGCCGGGCACGTGCTGATGCTGCTGTGCATGGTGGGCGTCATGCTGCGCCGCCGCGCCGAGTACTCCATGGACCATCGCCGCGCCAAGGCCGGCTGACCGACCCGCACCGCCGACCCTGGCGCCGTGTCACGGCGCCAGGGTCGGCTCATGTCCGGGCTACTTCCCGGTCGGCCGCCGCATTTGGGCCGAACGCCGCTTTTCGTGATCATCCAACTGGACCAATCGCGCCCCAGGACAGTCGGCGGTGATAGAGGATGTCGACATCATCGACTCCTGGATCAGGTGCGGGCGCTGGGGAGGAGAGGCGACATGATCAAGGTCATGCTTGCCGAGGACATGCACATGGTGCGTGGCGCCCTGGTGGCGCTGCTCAACCTCGAGCCGGACATCGAGGTCGTGGCCGAGGTGTCCTCCGGGATGGACGTCCTGGCGACCGCGACCAAACACCGCCCGCACGTCGCGGTCATCGACATCGACATGCCGGGCAAGGACGGGTTGACGGCCGCGGCCGAGTTGCACGACCGGTTGCCGGGCATCCGGACGCTGATCCTCACCGGGATCGACCGGCCGGGGACGCTGCGCCGCGCCCTGGCGGCGAAGGTCAGCGGGTTCGTCCTGAAGGGCGCGCCGCCGGCCGAGCTGGCCGACGCGATCCGCCAGGTGGCGGCCGGGCACCGGGTGGTGGACAGCAACCTCGCCCTGGTGGCGCTGGACACCGCCGAGTGCCCGCTGACCGACCGGGAGATCCAGGTGCTGCGGCTGACCGCCGAGGGCCTGGAGGTCGCGGAAATCGCCGCTGAGGTCTTCCTGTCGCCCGGAACCGTGCGCAACTACCTGACCATGATCATCAACAAGCTCAACGCGAAGAATCGGGTCGACGCCATTCGAATCGCCAATGCCGCGGGCTGGCTGTGACCGAACCAACTGCCCGGTTTATTGGTCGACCGGAACGTCGGCTCGCAGCCGGAAGTTGTGCTCGCCGATCCGCCCGGCGGTGACCCCGCCGCCGAGTTCGGCCGCCCGGGCCGCCAGGTTCTGCAGTCCCCCGCCACCCACCACGTCCGTGGTGGCCGAAAATGGCGGGACCCCGTCGTTGACGATCTCGATCGACGCCGTGCCGCCGGCCTGCGTCAGGGTGATCTCGCACCGCTCGGCCTTGCTGTGCCGCAGGATGTTCGTCACGCCCTCGCGCAACACCGTGGCCAGCACCGTGCTCACCGGCGCGGACAGCTGCTGCCCGGACGCCGACATCCGCACCTCGATGCCGGCCGTGGCCAGGACCCACCTGGCCGACCGGCACTCATCGTCCAGCGAAAGCTCGCGATAATTGCTGGAGACCGTGCGAACATCGGCGAGCGCCTGCCGAGAAATAGTCAGGATGTCCGCGATCTCCGCGCAGGCCTGATCGGGATTCTTCAGCACCAGACGATGCGCCAGCTCACTTTTGAGGACAATGGCGGAAATGCTGTAGCCGAGCAGGTCGTGCAAATCTCTGGCAAACCTCAGTCGCTCCCGCATCGCCACGATCTGCGCGATTTCAGTTCGAGCGTTGTGCAGTTCCTCGACCAGTTGGGCGAGCCGGGAGATGCCGTAGACAACCAGGCCGATAACCGCCGTCGAAATGCAGACGTAGGCCACGTCCACCGCGTCCGAATCGAACCGGCCGGAGTTGAGCGACTGGAGCAGGCCCATGCTCGCCAGCACGGCCAGCACGCCCGGCCAGGATGCCACCGGCGGCAGCGCCAGGAGCAGCGATCCGGCCAGGAAACCTGGCAGGACCGGCCACGGGTCGGCCAGGATGATCATGGGCAGGTAGACCAGGCCGACCAGCGCCGTCAACGCCAGGTAACCGTACGGTGACCGTAGGCGGTCGGACAGGCGGCTGAACCAGAAAAGCGCCAACAGCAACACGGCGGCGACCGAGACCAGCGAGATCACGGCGGAAACCAGGTTCGAGACGTGTTCATCAAGAATGCGAACGAAAGCGATGGCCGCGAGCCCGATGAAGATGCCGGCGACTACGGCTCTGGCCAATCGGGCCGGCGGGAGCGGTAATCTTATCGCGCTGTCCAGACGCTCAGCGGTCACACAGGTACCCCCACGAAGGTTCACAGACGGGACGCGAGCCGACGCCCACGAAACAGTTCTCGGGAGAAGTTCTACGCGTTGATTCCTAGCTGGTCGCAGTCTAACCGCAACCGCGCAGGCTTTGATCGTTGATCTTGCTCTAAGTTGTGCCGATCATCCGATCGGCGCGCCGGTTCGGCCGTCCGGACCACCGGCCGAACCGGTCACCGGTCAGTCGAAGAACCTTCCCAGTTCCATGCGGGAGCGCACCCCGAGGCGCGTGAAGATGTTTCGCAGATGGTGTTCGACCGTGCGCTGGCTCAGGAACAGGCGAGCGGCGACCTCGCGGTTGGTGGCGCCCTCGACGACTATGCGGGCTATCTGGTGCTGCTGCGGGGTCAGCTCGGTGGTGCGGCCGGTCCGGGCGCTGGTCGCCGGTTCGCCCGCCGCGCGTAGCTCGGCCCGCGCCCGGCCGGCCCAGTGGTCGGCCTCGTGGCGCTCGAAGTGGCCGATCGCGTCCCGCAGCAGCTCGCGCGCCCGCCGCGGTTTCCGGTTGCGGCGCAGCCGGTTGGCGTAGAACAGCTCGGTCTTGGCCAGCTCCATCGTCGTGCCGCTGGCCCGGTGCAGGCGGATCGCCTCGGTGAAATGCTCGTCGGCCTCCGGCCCGCCGCAGATCAGCGCGTGGCAGCGGTGCGCCACGGCGAGCCGCGACGACGTGCCCATGCTCCGCGCCCACTGCTCGTAGCCACGCAACGCCGAGTCCGCTGTGGATGGTTCGCCGCAGCGCACGGCCGCCTCCACGATGTCCGGGGTCGCCAGGGCCCGCACCCCCGCGTGCACGCCGCCGGCCATGGTGGACCGCATACGCCGCAACGCGTCCGCCGGCCGGTCCCGGACCAGGTCCACACACGTGAACGCCCACGCGCCGAGCGTGCCCGACCGGCCGAGACCGTGGTGGCGCACCTGCTCGGCGGCGGCGTCGATCCGGTGCACCGCCGTGTCGGTGTCGCCGCGCACCGCCGCGAGCAGCGCGAGGAGCATGAGGTGGTCGGCAACGGCGTTGTGCTGCCCGGCCGCGGTCGCGGCGTGCACGCCTTCGAACGCCGCGGTGAGCACGACCTCGTGCTGGTCGGCCATCAGTCCGGACAGCGCCCGGTAGGTCAGGGCCCAGGGCACCAGCGTGGTCTCGCCGCTCTCCCGCGCCGCGGTGACCGCCCGGTCGGTCAGCTCGTGCGCCTTGGCCGCGTCGCCGAGCACGTAGGCGGCGTGCCCGCCCCAGATCTTGGACTTCGCGTCCGGCAGGTCGTCGGCGAGCGCGACGACGGAGCGCAACGCCGGCAGCGCCTCGGCGTGCCGTCCGGCGAAGCTGGCGGCGGTGCCGATCAGGTGCTCCAGGGTCAGGCGCGACTCGGGCGGCTCGTGGCACCGGCGCCACTGCGCCGCGGTGCCGGCGATCTCGCTGTGCAGCACGTGATCCCCCGCGATGGCCGCGGCCTCGCCGGCGAACCCCAGTGCCGTCACGGCGAGCGTGCGGTCGTGGCCGAGCAGCTCGCCGGCCGCGCGGGCGAGCCGGCGGGCGGCCACGTCCGGCCGGCCGGCGCCGACCTCGATGCCGCCTTCCACGAGGTCGGCCATGGCGCGCACCTCGACGCGGTCGGACAGGGTCAGGACCTCGCGCACAGTGGTCCGGGCCCGGTGCGGCAGGCCGTTGTGCCAGTGGTCGAACGCGGCGGTGAGCAGGCGGCAGGCGCGCAGGTCCGGCGCGGTCGTCAGCACGGCGGCGCGGCCATGGTCGCGGGCGGCGGCGGCGAAGTCACCCCGGCGCCGCGCCCCGACCGCGGCCTGCGAGAGCCGGTCGGCGTGCGCGTCGCGCGGGCCGGGCAGCAGCGCCGCTTCGTGCCAGGTGCGCCGGGGGCCGTCGGGCAGGGTCTCGGCGAGCGTCACGTGCGCGGCATAGCGCGCGGTGACGGGGAGTTCGGCGCGCAGCGTCGCCCGCACCAGCGGCCGCGGGTCCATCAGCGGCGCGGCCTCCTCCACCGCGGCGATGTCCAGACCCGGCGTCCGCGCCAGAGTGTCCACGTCCACCTCGTCGTCCACCAGGGCCATGGCCAGCGCCTGCCGGGCGGACGGCGACAGGGCGTCGAACCGGGCCCGCAGCCACGCGCGCAGGGAGCCGCCGTGCGGCAACGCCTCCGGCGGCGGCGCCGCGCCGCCGAGCTGCGCGCTGGTCAGCGAGGCGGCCAACTCCACCAGGGCCAACGGGTTGCCGCTGGCCGTGCGGGCCACGTCGTCGGCC
>NZ_DASTBH010000075.1:0-30981 GCF_035712165.1 Actinophytocola sp.
GGGCCGGAACACCGCCGCGGCGATCTCGGCGACCCGCGGGGCGTCGACGCCCAGCATCACCTCGGGCAGCAGGCTGGCGAAGCGGTCCTCCAGCGCGACCGACCGGGGGTAGCGGCGCAGCGCCCCCGCCTCCAACTCCCCGAACAGCGCCGCCACCTGCTTGTAGGCGCGGTACTGCAGCAGCCGGGCGAAGAGCAGGTCCCGGGCCTCCAGCAGGGCCAGGTCGTCCTCGTCCTCCACGTCGCCGGACGGCAGCAGCCGGGCCGCCTTCAGGTCCAGCAGGGTGGCCGCGACCACGAGGAACTCCGTGGTCTCGTCGAGGTTCCAGTCATCCCCCAACGAACGGATGTGCGCGATGAAGTCGTCGGTCACCCGATGCAGGGCGACCTCGGTGACGTCGAGCTCGTGCTGCGAGATGAGCTGCAACAGCAGGTCGAACGGGCCTTCGAAGTTGGCCAACTTGACCGTGAACCGGCTGCTCTCCGGCGTCGGCGCGACCTCATGGGGCGATGGAGCCACAACGGTCACTATGAAGCATCCTGCCGGAGCCGGCGCACGAGCAGGGAGTTCTCGCCGTTCTCCTCCAGGTCGGCGAGCATGATCGCGACGGCTTCCCGCACCACCCGGCCGCGGTCCACCGCCACCCCGTGTGCGGCGCGCAGGGCCAGCCGGGAGTGCTCCAGCGCCAACAACTCCTCGTCCGAGACGTACACGGTGATCTTGGAGGTGTGCTTCTGCCGGGGCGAGCCCCGGCGCGGCCTGGCCGGCCGGGCCCGGTGGCTCGCGGGCGGCGCACCGGCGTCGAACCAGTCGTCCCCCGGCGTCGGCTCCGGCCGGGGCAGACCGGTGGATCTGAACAGTTCCGCGGCACCCGGCAGCGACGTCCTCCGGGTCACCTGGCGATCACTTCCCGGGCGAGCTGGCGGTAGGCCTTGGCGCCCGCCGAACGGGGCGCCCAGCGGGTGATCGGCTCGCCGGCCACGGTGGTCTCCGGGAACCGCACCGTCCGGTTGATCACGGTGTCGAACACGATGTCGCCGAACGCCTCCAACACCCGGGCCATGACCTCGCGGTTGTGCACGGTGCGCGGGTCGAACATCGTGGCCAGGATGCCGGTGATGTCGAGCTTGGGGTTGAGCCGCTCGCGCACCTTGTCGATGGTGTCGATCAGCAGCGCCACCCCGCGCAGGCTGAAGAACTCGCACTCCAGCGGGATCAGCACACCGTCGGCGGCGGCCAGGGCGTTCACGGTGAGCAGGCCGAGCGAGGGCTGGCAGTCGATCAGGACGTAGTCGTAGTCGGGGACCACCGGCCGCAGCGCACGGACCAGCGTGTGCTCCCGGCCGACCTCGGACACCAGTTGGACCTCGGCGGCGGACAGGTCGATGTTGCTCGGCAGCAGGTCCATGCCCTCCACGCAGGTGGGGATCACCACGTCGTGGACGTCGGCCGAGCGTTCGATCAGCACGTTGTAGATGGTCTGCTCGAGCCGGTGGGCCGGGATGCCCAGGCCGACGGACAGCGCGCCCTGCGGGTCGAAGTCGACGATGAGCACGCGGCGGCCGAACTCGGTCAGCGCGGCGCCCAGGTTGATCGTGGAGGTGGTCTTGCCGACCCCGCCCTTCTGGTTGCACAGGGCCAGCACCTTGGCCGGGCCGTGGCTGGACAGCATCGGCGGCTCCGGGATGTGCCGGCGCGGCCGGCCGGTCGGCCCGGACCCGTTGATGCCGTCGTCGAGGGCTTCGTCGTCGTCGGAGGCAGCGCGTGGCGAAAGGCTCAGCTCACGTTCGGAGGTCTGAAATGTCGACATAGCGACCTGGCTCCTTGTCGTCCCGACAATCTCGGGCCGCATCTTATGGGCGGGTTCCGCCGGCAACGCCGAGGCTCGCCGGGCGGCGGCTCTGCAATAGTTGGCTTATGTCCGACCTGGTCACCGGCGAAGCCGTGGTTCTCGACCTGCGGCTGGCGCGGCTTGCCAGCCGAGGGATCGCCTTCGGCATCGACGTGGCCGTGCAGGCCGCCGTGCTGCTGGTGATCGGCATCCTCCTGGCCAACTCGTCGGCGGCCGACGACGGAGCCCTGCTGGCCGCGATTTCGATCGTGACCGCGGCGGCGGTGCTGGTCGGCTACCCGGTGACGTTCGAGACGCTGACCAGGGGCCGGTCCCTGGGCAAAATGGCGCTGGGCCTGCGGGTGGTGCGCGAGGACGGCGGCCCGATCCGGTTCCGTCAGGCGCTGGTGCGCGGACTGACCGGGCTCTTCGTCGACTTCTGGGTGCTGGGCCTGGGCGGCGCCGTCGCGGTCTTCGTGTCGCTGGCCTCGGCGAAGGGTAAGCGGGTCGGCGACTACCTGGCCGGCACCGTGGTGCTCCAGGAGCGGATCCCGGCCACCGAGGTCACGCCCCCGGCGATGCCGTACAGCCTCGCCGGCTGGGCCTCCGGACTCGACGTGGGCGCGGTGCCGGACGGTCTCGCGCTCGCCGTGCGGCAGTACCTCGCCCGCTACGACCAGCTGGACCCGGGCGCCCGGGGCGTCCTCGGCGCCCGGCTGGCCACCGAGGTCTGCGGTCACCTCAGGGTGCCCGTCCCGACCACCGGCTGGGCCCGCGAACATCTGGCCGCCGTGCTGGCCGAGCGCCGGGCCCGCGAGGAGGCCCGGCAGTGGGCGCCACCCCCCGCCCGGCCCGATCCGCAACCGCCCTCCACCGCCCGCGCGGAGAACAACCCGTTCGCACCGCCAGGCTGACCACCGTCTGGCAGTATGTCGATCCCATCGACGGAGGGGACCCCGATGACGGACGGACCGAACTGGGCGAGCCCGGACCAACAGCCCGGACCGCAGCCCGCCGCGGCGGCGCCACCGCCGCCCGGCTGGCAGACGCCACCCAGCCCGCCCAAACCCGGCGTGATCCCGCTGCGCCCGCTGGGTCTCGGCGAGATCCTGGACGGCGCGGTCTCCACGATGCGCCGCCACCCGAAGCTCACGCTCGGCATCTCCGCGATCGTCGTGACGGTGAGCCAACTGCTGATCCTGGCCGGCACCTACTGGCTGCTCGACGACATCGCGGCGGCGGCCACCATCGACGAGAACACGCCGACCGACGAGGTCTTCGCGCTGCTCGGCAAGTCCCTGACGGTGATCGGCATCACCCTGGTCGTCACGTTGCTGTTCCGGGTGTTCCTGGCCGGCTTCCTCACCATCGTGGTGGGCAAGGCGGTGCTCGGTCAGCCCATCTCCTTCGCCGAGGAATGGGAGCAGGTGCGACCCCGGCTGCTGCCGCTGCTCGGGTTGACACTGGTCATTCCGGCAATCGTCTTCGGCGCCGCGGTGCTCGTGGCCCTGCTCGTGGTCATGATCCCGCCGGTGGGGATCCTGCTGTTCATCGCGGCGATCCCGGTCGCGATCTGGCTGTTCGTGCTGTTCTCGCTGGCCACCCCCGCGCTGATGCTGGAACACGCCACGGTCGGCCGGGCCTTCGGGCGGTCCCGCCTGCTGGTGCGCGGGTCGTGGTGGCGCATCTTCGGCATCACCGTGCTCGCGTCGCTGCTCGCCACCGTGGTCGCACTGATCATCAACATCCCGTTCAACCTGATCGCCGGTAATAACATCACCCTGGCGGCCGTGACCCTCACCACGGTCGGCGCGATCATCTCCAGCACCGTCACCGAACCTTTCGCGGCGGGTGTGAACGTCCTGCTCTACACCGACCAGCGGATCCGCCGGGAAGGGATGGACATCGAACTGGCCAGGGCGGCCGCCGGGTGATCATGATCCCGGTGGAGGTGGCCCCGGACGAGGCCCGCGACGCCGCCATCCGGGAGCTGTCCGACCCCATCTACTCGGCCGCCGATCCGACGTTATTCGAAAAGATCGGCGACTGGCTGGTCGACCTGCTCGACGGCATCGGGTCGGTCGGGCCGGGCGGCCTGGTCGGGTTGGTCGTGCTGGCCCTCGCGGTGGCGCTGACGGTGGTGATCGTCCGGCTGCGCACCGGCCGGATCGCCCGAGCCGGGCGCCGGCCGGGGGCACTGTTCGACGGGCCTGGGCGGACCGCCGAGGACCACCGGCGGGCCGCCGCGGCCGCGGCCGGCCGGGGCGACCTCGCCGAGGCCATCCTCGAACGGTTCCGGGCGATCGTGCGGGAGCTCGAGCAGCGCGGCGTCGTCGACGAGCTGTCCGGCCGCACCGTGGACGAGATCGCCGCCATGGCCGGAGCCGCGCTGCCGGCCCACGCGCCCGCCCTGTCCGGCGCGGCCCGGGTGTTCGACGACGTGATCTACGGCGGCCGGCCGGCCACGGTGGACGGCTACCAGGCTTTGACGCGGGTGGACGACCAGCTCCGGCAGGCCCGCCCGCGGCTGGTCCGGACATGAGCACCTCGGTCTCCCCCGACGTCCGCACCGTGTGGCGCGCGGCGCGCGGGCCGGTCGCGATCCTGCTGGTGATCATCGCCGCCGGGGTCGGGATCGCGCTGGCGCGTGGCTCGGCAACCGGGGGCGACCTGGACCCGCGCTCGGTCACCTCCGGCGGCAGCCGCGCCCTGGCCCGGCTGCTGGAGGCCCAGGGGGTCCGGATCGAACTCGCGCTGACCGCCGAGCAGGCGCGCGAAGCCCTCGACGCGGGCGGCCCGGCCACGCTGCTGGTCACCCAGCCCGGGTGGGTGGCGCCGGAGCGGGTCGCGGAGCTGCGCGGACGGTCCGCCCGGCTGGTGCTGGTCACCCCGCCCCCGGAACTGCTGAGCGAGCTGGGCCTGCCGGTGCGGGCGGACGGCCGCACCGCGGTCACCGACCTCCCCCCGGACTGCCGCTACGACCACGCGGGCACGGCCACGATGGGCGGCGACCGGTACGCCGGCCCGGGCGAGCTGTGCTACGAGCGGAGCCTGGCCCGGCTGACCGGGATCACGCTGCTCGGCACCGGCGCCCCGCTGACCAACGACCGGCTCGACGAGCAGGGCAATGCCGCGCTGTCCATGCGGCTGCTCGGCGAGCACGAGCGGCTGGTCTGGTACGTGCCCTCGCTGGGCGATACGGCGGCGCTGCCCGAATCGCGCCCGCTGGTCGACCTGCTGCCCGCCGGATGGAAGTTCGGCCTGGTCCAGCTGGCGATCGCGATCGGCGTCGTGGCGCTGTGGCGGGCCCGCCGGCTCGGCCCGGTGGTGACCGAGCCGCTGCCGGTGGTGGTGCGGGCGGCGGAGACGGTGGAGGGTCGCGCCCGGCTCTACCGCCGGGTCGGCGCGGCCGGCCACGCCGCGAACGCGTTGCGGCAGGCGAGCAGGGACCGGCTGGTCGGCCGGCTCGGCCTGCCCCGCGACGCCCCGCCCGAAGCCGTCGCCGGCGCCGTTGCCGGGCGGACCGGGCGGCCGGCTCCGGCGGTCCACGACCTGCTGTACGGTCCGCCACCGGCCGGCGACGCCGCGCTGGTCCGGCTCGCGGACGACCTGGACGTTCTGGAGAACGAGGTGACCCACTGATGAATGACGCCCGGGAAGCACTGGTCGGGCTGCGCGCCGAGGTCGGCAAGGCCGTCGTGGGCAACGACGCCGCGGTGACCGGCCTGATCGTCGCGCTGCTGTGCCGGGGACACGTGCTGGTCGAGGGCGTGCCGGGGGTGGCCAAGACGCTGCTGGTCCGGGCGCTGGCCACGGCGCTGGACCTGACCACCACCCGGATCCAGTTCACCCCGGACCTGATGCCCGGCGACGTCACCGGGTCGCTGGTCTACGACGCGCACTCGGCGGAGTTCTCGTTCCGCGAGGGCCCGGTGTTCACCAACCTGCTGCTCGCCGACGAGATCAACCGGACGCCGCCGAAGACACAGTCCGCGCTGCTGGAGGCCATGGAGGAGCGCCAGGTGTCGGTGGACGGGCGGCCGCGCATGCTGCCCGACCCGTTCGTCGTGATCGCCACCCAGAACCCGGTCGAGTACGAGGGCACCTACCCGCTGCCCGAGGCGCAGCTGGACCGGTTCCTGTTCAAGCTCACCATGCCGCTGCCGTCCCGGGCCGACGAGGTGGGCGTGCTGGAGCGGCACGCCGCCGGGTTCGACCCGCGGGACCTGGCCGCGGCCGGGCTGCGCGCGGTGGCCGGGGTGGCGGAGCTGGACGCGGGGCGGGCGGCGGTGCGCGCGGTGACGCTGGATCCGCAGGTAATCGGCTACGTGGTGGACCTGTGCCGGGCCACCCGGTCGGCTCCAGCGGTGCGGCTGGGCGTCTCGCCGCGCGGAGCGACCGCGCTGATGACCGCGGCCCGGGCCTGGGCGTGGCTGTCCGGCCGGGACTACGTGACCCCGGACGACGTGAAGACGCTGGCGCGGCCCGCGTTGCGGCACCGGATCGAGCTGCGGGCGGAGGCCGAGCTGGAAGGGGCGAGTGCCGACGGGGTGCTGGACGGCATCCTGGCGACCGTGCCGGTGCCACGCTGATGGCGCTCACCGGCCGGGCCGGCCTGGTCGCGCTCGCGGGCGTGCTCGTGGTCGGGCTGGTGCTGCCGTCCTGGACCGGGATCTTCCTGATGGGCGCGGTGGTGCTGCTGGGCGTCCTGGTGGATCTCGCGCTCGCGCCGCGCGTGCGGGGCCTGACCTTCAGCCGCGGCGGCGACACCTCGGTGCGGCTGGGCCGGCCGGCCACGGTGACGCTCACGATCGGCAACCCGGGCCGGCGACCGGTGCGGGGCCGGGTCCGGGACGCCTGGCCGCCGAGCGCCGGTGTCGCGGTGGACCGGCACGAGTTGGCGGTCCCGGCCGGCACCCGGCGCACGATCAGCACCGTGCTGGAGCCGACCCGGCGCGGCGACCGGCAGGCGCACCGGGTGACCGTGCGCGCGGTGGGGCCGCTCGGCCTGGCCGCCCGGCAGGGCTCGCACGTGGTGCCGTGGACGGTGCGGGTGCTGCCGGCGTTCGACAGCAGGCGGCACCTGCCGGCCCGGCTGGCCCGGCTGCGCGAGCTGGACGGCCGGCAGGCGGTGCTGGTGCGTGGGCAGGGCACGGAGTTCGACTCGCTGCGGGAGTACGTGGTCGGCGACGACGTCCGGTCGATCGACTGGCGGGCCTCGGCCCGGGCGGCGGACGTGATGGTGCGCACCTGGCGGCCGGAACAGGGCCGGCACATCGTGCTGGTGCTCGACACCGGCCGCACCTCCGCCGGCCGCGTCGGCGACGCCCCGCGTCTCGATGCCCTCATGGACGCCGCGCAACTGCTCGCCGCGCTCGCCTCCCGCGCGGGCGACCGGGTGGATCTGCTCGCCTACGACCGCCGGGTGCGGGCCGCGGTCCAGGGCGCCTCCGGCGGTGAGCTGCTGTCCGCCCTCGTCAACGCCATGGCCGTCGTGGAACCGGAACTGGTCGAGTCGGACGCCCGTGGCATGGTCGCCGAGGTAATGCGCCGGGCCCGGCACCGCTCGCTGGTCGTCCTGCTCACCGGCCTGGACCCCGCCCCACTGGAACAAGGCCTGCTCCCGGTACTCCCCCTGCTCACCGCCCGCCACCTGCTCCTGATCGCCGGCGTCACCGACCCCCGGGTCGCTGAGCTGGCCCACGCCCGAGGCGACGCCGAAGCGGCTTATGCCGCCGCAGCCGCCGAACGCGCCCTCACCGAACGCCGCCACGTCACGACAATGCTGGCCCGGCACGGCGTCGAGGTCGTCGACGCCGTACCGGACCAGTTGCCACCCACGTTGGCCGACCGGTATCTGGCCCTCAAAGCCGCCGGCCGGCTCTAACCGTCAGCGACGCCCAGGCCGCCGACGACGGGCCAGCAGGACAAACCCGACACCCAAGGCCAGGGCCACCCCACCAACCACGAGTTCCCAACCGGTGTTCGCGCCGGTCACCATCAGCACGTACCCACCGGACGTGGACGCCTCCGGCGCCACCGTGATCGACTGGCTCGTCGCCGCCGCGGTCGCGTCGCCGTTGCGCACCACCATCCGGCCGTTGTAGACGACCTCGGTGGAGGTCCCGCCGCTACTGGTCAGCGTCAGCGTCACCGTGAAGTTGCCCGGCTGCGCATATTCATGCGTCGTGGTCGGCGTCGTCTCCGGCTTCAGAGGAGTCCCATCCCCGAAGTCCCACGTGTAGGTCTTAATACTCCCGAACTGCACAGTCGACGCCGAAGCATCGAACGCCACCGGCGACTTGGCCGCGTCCACCGTGAACGACGCGACCGGAGCCTGGTCCGGAGTGACCGCCACGTCGAAGAGCGACGGACCCGCGCCGCCAGGCACGCTGGCGCCGGCCGTGTTGGTCTCGAGGTCGATGGGGACGACGTTGCCGGCCGCGGTGACCACAATGGCGATGGCACCGTCCGGAGTGATCGTGATGTCGCTCGGAATACCCGCGCCGGCGATGGGGATTACGGTGCCGAGAGTCCCATTGCTCATGGGGTAGGCGGCGTTCCCGGAGGTGGCGACGTAGACGGTGGCCCCGTCGGGCGTGATGGTGAGACCGACCGGAGTGCTGGGCACCGGGACCGCCGTTCCGGCCGTGTTGGCGCTCGTGTCGATCGGAACGATCGCGTTGGCCGTCGAGGTGGCCACATACAGGGTGCTTCCGTCGGGAGTGATCGTGAAGGCGACCGGAAGACCGCCGACCGGGATCGCGGTGCCGGGCGTGCCGGTGCCGGTGTCGACGGGGATGACCTCGTTCGCGCCCGTGTCCCCTACATAGATGGTGCTGCCGTCGGGGGTCATGGCAATGGGGCCCAAGGGGCCACCGACGGGGATGGCTGCGCCGACCGTGTTGGTGGCGGTGTCAATGGGAAAGATCCCGCCGGCAAAACTTTCGACGACATAGGCGGTGGCGCCGTCCGGGGCGATCGCGATGCTGACCGGCGTACCGCCGATCGGAATGGCGGCGCCCGGGGTGCCGCCGACGAGGTCGACGGGGATGACCGTTCCAGCCGTCCCGTCGACGACGTAGGCGGTGGCGCCGTCCGGCGTGATGGCGATGGCCCTGTTGTCCGCGCCGACGCCGATCGGACTGTCGACGGTGCCGGCCTCGGCGTCGATCGGCGCAAGAGCGGCGGCGCCGACAGCGTAGGCAATCAATGGGTCGCCGGTCGGTTGGGCGGCGGCCGCGGGGGCGGCGGCGATGGCGGGCCAGGTGGCGAGGGCCATGGCGGCGAGGAGGCCGGCGGCGCGCTGGCGTTTCCGGTGGTGCTGATGCATGGGCATCTCCTGTGACGGGGTTCAGGACGTCGGCATCCTGCCGTCCACACAGGACGAAGACCGGTCAGAACGGCGTCGGCTACCCGATCAGCACCCGGTCGGGGGACGGTTCTTACCTGACCGGGTGGATTTCACCCCACCATCGGGAGGGAATCGCCGGCCTCGATGTCGCCGGTGTGGCCGGCCAGGGTGGCGCGGCGGCCGAGGATGAACACGTAGCCGAGGAACAACAGCTCCGCCGCGACCCCGATGCCCACCCGGGCCCAGGTCGGCAGCCCCGACGGCGTCACGAACGCCTCGATCACGCCGGAGATCAGCAGCACGCAGACCAGCCCCAGAGCGACGCCGGCCACCGTGCGACCCTGCCGGGCCAGCGCGTCGGCCCGGGTCCGGCGGCCCGGGTCGATCACCGTCCAACCCAGCCGCAGCCCGGCGCCGGCCGCCACGAACAACGCCGTCAGCTCCAGCAGCCCGTGCGGCGATATCAGGCCCAGGAAGATGTCGAACCGCCCCGCCGCCGCCATCAACCCGGCGGCGACCCCCACGTTGACCGCGTTCACCACGATGATCACCACGACCGGGATGCCGAACAGCACCCCGAGCACCAGGCAGCCCGCGGCGAGCCAGGCGTTGTTGGTCCAGACCTGCGCGGCGAACGAGGCGGCCGGCGCCGAGGAGTAGTACGACTCGAACGCGCCGCCGGGCGCGGTCAGCTCCTTGATCTCCTCAGGCGCCGCGATCGAGGCCTGCACCTGCGGATCCGTGGCGACCCAGGCGGCCAGCAGCCCACTCAGCACCAGGAACACGGCCGCCGCGCCGACCCACCACCACCGCGCCCGGTACAGCGCCGCCGGCAGCTCCCGCGCGAAGAACAGCCCGATCCCCCGCCAGCTCTGCCCGTGCGATCCGGTCACCGCCGAACGCGCCCGCGCCACCAACGTGGACAGCCGGCCGAGCAGCGCCGGGTCCGGCGCCGTGGCCCGAACGATCGACAGGTGTGTGGCCGCCCGTTGGTACAGCACGACCAGTTCGTCGGCCTCCGGCCCGGACAACCGCCCGCCGCGCCGCACCAGCGCCCCCAACCGGTCCCACTCGCCCCGGTGCGCCGCCACGAACACGTCGATATCCACGCCACGCAGCCTAGACAAGTAACCTGATCTTCGTGTCGGCCAGCCGAACCGCGCGGTCCGTCGCGCGCCGCCGCCCGTCGCTGTTCGCCGGTCTCGACTGCCGGGCCTGAACTCGCCACCACCGAAGTGTTCGAAGTGGACCGTCCGAAAACCCAGGCCCGCAAAAGGAGCGCTAGAAGATCGCGATCAGCAGGATGATGATCACCGCTGCGGCGATCAGGATGGGAACGATGGGGGCGCCCGGGTTGCGGCGGTAGTGGCTGCGAACGGTGGTGCTGCGGAACAAGCCCCCCGGTACGGTGCGGCGGTGGCGGCGGACCCAGGCCATGTCTCACTCACTCCCATCGATTGTTCCTGTGCTGGGAG
Organism: Actinophytocola sp.; assembly: GCF_035712165.1. GTDB lineage: Bacteria > Actinomycetota > Actinomycetes > Mycobacteriales > Pseudonocardiaceae > DASYTH01. The sequence goes on from NZ_DASTBH010000075.1 coordinate 10,661, forward strand.
GGTTCCCGGTGATCCGGTGCGGCAAACCCGGGTCAGGCGAGGGCGCGGGGGTGGGCGGTGGCGTAGATCTCGCGCAGGGTGGTGACGGTGACCAGGGTGTAGATCTGGGTGGTGGTCACCGAGGCGTGGCCCAGCAGTTCCTGGACGACGCGGACGTCGGCGCCGCCTTCGAGCAGGTGGGTGGCGAAGGAGTGGCGCAGGGTGTGCGGGGAGACGGGAACCGTGATGGCGGCGCGTTCGGCCGCGGTTTTCAGGATCTGCCAGGCACTTTGCCGGGACAGCCGGCCGCCGCGGGCATTGAGGAACACCGCGGGGGTGCCGCGGCCCCGAGTGGCCAGATCAGGGCGGGTGCGGACCAGGTAGGCATCCAAGGCAGCGAGGGCGGGGCGGCCGATCGGGACCAGGCGTTGCTTGCCGCCTTTGCCGTCCAGCAGGGCGGTTCGTTCATGACCGTCGATGTCGTCGAGGTCGAGGCCGACGGCTTCGGAGATCCGGGCGCCGGTGGAGTACAGCAGTTCCAGCAGGGCCCGGTCGCGCAGCGGGGTGGTCGACTCCAGCAGGCGCAACACGTCATCGAGCGGCAGGGCCTTGGGCAGGCGGCGGGGGGCGGCGGGCGGGCGGACGTCGCGGGCCGGGTCGACCGGGACCAGGCCCTCGCGGACGGCGAAGCGGTGCAGGCCCCGCACGGCGACCAGGGCCCGGGCGGCCGAGGACGCGGCCAGCGGCGGGTGCTCGGCGGTGCCCTCCCGCAGCGTGGCCAGAAACGCCGACACGTGCCGCTCGGTGATCGCCGAAAGCGTGTCGATGCCGCACCCGCTCAGGTGGTCGGCGTACCGGCGCAGATCGCGCGCGTAGCCGTCCAGGGTGTGCCGGGAGGTGCCCCGCTCCACCGCGAGATGGTCCAGGTAACCGGTGATCACACCGGCCACCTCGGTCAGGCCGCACCGCCGATCGCACCCACCAGCGGCGTGAACGGCATCCCGTGCGCCGCCGCCACCTCCTCCAGCACCACCGCGCCGCCGTGCACGTTGACCCCGCGGGCCAACGCCGGGTCGTCCCGCACGGCACCGGCGAACCCCTTGTCGGCCAAGGCGAGCGCGTAGGGCAGGGTCACGTTGGTCAGCGCCCAGGTGGACGTGTTCGGCACCGCGCCGGGCATGTTGGCCACGCAGTAGAACACCGAGTTGTGCACGGTGAACGTGGGATCGGCGTGCGTGGTCGGCCGCGAGTCCTCGAAGCAGCCGCCCTGGTCGATCGCGATGTCCACCAGCACCGAGCCGGGCCGCATCTGCGCCACCAACTCGTTGCTCACGAGTTTCGGCGCCTTCGCCCCCGGCACCAGCACCGCGCCGATCACCAGATCCGCCCAGCGGCAGGCCTTGTCCACCTCGTAGGCGTTGCTGGCGACGGTCTGCAGGTGCCCCCGGTAGGTGAAGTCGATCTCCCGCAGCCGGTTGATGTTGTTGTCCAGCACCACCACCTCGCCCTGCAGGCCCAGCGCGATGCTGGCGGCGTTCATCCCGGCCACCCCGGCGCCGATCACCGCGACCTTGCCGGCCGGCACTCCGGACACCCCGCCGAGCAGCACGCCCCGCCCGCCCTGCGCCCGCTCCAGGCAGTGCGCCCCGACCTGCGGCGCCATCCGGCCGGCGACCTCGCTCATCGGCGCGAGCAGCGGCAGCGCGCGGTCGGCGGTCTGCACGGTCTCGTAGGCGATCGCCGTGCTGCCCGCGTCGACCAGCGCCCGGGTGCACTCCTCGTTGGCCGCCAGGTGCAGGTAGGTGAACAGGATCTGGCCCCGGCGCAGCCGGCCGTACTCCTCCGGCATCGGCTCCTTGACCTTGAGCACGAGGTCGGCCTCGGCCCAGGTGTCGTCGGCCGTCGGGGCGATCTTGGCGCCGGCCGCCAGATAGTCGGTGTCGGGCACCAGCGAGCCGACGCCCGCGCCGGTCTCGATCAGCACCTCATGACCGCGATGCACCAGTTCGACCACCCCGGCCGGGGTGATCGCGACCCGGTACTCGTGGTTCTTCACCTCACGGGGAACTCCGATCAACACCCGCCACAGGGTAGCCCTCCTGCGCCCTGTCAGCATGAGTTCCATGTCCGGGGACCGGTCGATCGCGGAGCTGGGCCTGACCGCGGACCTGCGCACCGAGCCATGGCACTACCCAGGCCCGTTCCTGCCGTTCTCCTGCCTGCAGGTCGGCGACCGGCTCACCCCGCTGGAGACCGGACCCGACGTGGTCCGCGAGCTGCGCCGGGCCGGGGTCGACCCGCGCGCCTGCCGGTTCGTGCTGGGCCTCGGCAGCAACGCCAACCCGGACGTGCTGCGCCGCAAGTTCGAGCGCCGGGGGGTGTCCACCACGATCCCGCACGTGCTGGGCAGCCTGGCCGGCATCGCGCTCGGCTACTCCGCCCACGTCAGCCTGGTCGGCTTCGTGCCGGCCTCGCCCTACCCCGAGCCGGACTCCCGGGCCCGGGTCGTGGTGTCGGTGCTGACCGAGGAGCAGCTCGGCTGTCTGGACGCGACCGAGCCGAACTACCACCGGATCGCGGCGTCCAGTTCGGACCTGCGGCTGCCGTTCGCCATGGAGCTGCCGGCCGAGGTGTACTACTACGAGTCCAAATGGGGCGTTCTGGCCGGCGGCGACGGAAGCCCGCTGCCGTTCGGCACCCAGCAGACCGTGTTCGCGGAGCTGGCCGCGTGGGGCCTGCTGCCGGCGGACCCCGCCGAGCGTCTGACCCGCGAGCTCGCCACGCGACCGGAGCTGCGCGAACGGGTCAGCCGCGCGTTATCCCGGTACCGGTGCTAGGAGAGGAAGCCGCGCAGCAGCGCGGCGGTGCCGTCCAGGTGCTCGGCCATCGCGCGGCGGGCGCCGGCCGGGTCGCCGACCAGGATGCGCGCCACCACCCGGCGGTGCTGCGCGTGCGAGTGCTCAATGTTGGTGTCCAGCAACGGAATCGCGTCCAGTAGCTCGTTGACCCGGATCCGCACGTCGGCGACCGCGCTGGTGAGCAGGCCGGACGCGGTGGCCTCGGCGATCGCCAGGTGCAGGCGGGAGTCCCGGCGCCGGTACTCGGCCGGGTCGGTCGTGCCGGCCTCCTCCAGCGCCACCCGCAGGTGCTCCCGGTCGGCGGCGGTCAGCTCGCGGCGGGCGGCCGCCTCGGCGGCCCCGGTTTCCAGCACCCGGCGCAGGGTCAGCACGTCCTCGAGCCCGGCGGCGAGCTCCTCGCGCGGCCGGCCACCCCCGACCGGCGGCAGCACCTCGGTGACGAACGTGCCGCCGTAGCGGCCGCGCCGCGACTCGACGTAGCCGGCGGCGGCCAGCGCCCGGATCGCCTCGCGCAGCGTCACCCGGCTCACCCCGAGCCGGGCGGCCAGGTCCCGCTCGGCCGGCAGCCGCTCCCCCGGCCCGGCCACGCCGAGCCGGATCGCCTGCAGCAGTCGCTCGACGGTCTCCTCGAAGGCGTTGCCGGTGCGGACGGGACGGAACACCGCCTCGCCCGCACTGGCCAGAGTGGACATCGGCGCTCCTACAGCGGCGTCACGTACGCGCCCGAGATGCCGCCGTCCACCAGGAACGTCGACGCGGTGATGAACGAGGCGTCGTCGCTGGCCAGGAACGCGACCGCGGCGGCGATCTCCGCCGGTTCGGCGAACCGGCCGACCGGGACGTGCACCAGCCGACGGGCCGCCCGCTCCGGGTCCTTGGCGAACAACTCCTTGAGCAGCGGGGTGTTCACCGGACCGGGGCACAGCGCGTTCACCCTGATTCCCTCGCGGGCGAACTGCACGCCCAGCTCCCGGCTCATCGCCAGCACGCCGCCCTTTGACGCGGTGTAGGAGATCTGGGAGGTGGCCGCGCCCATGACCGCCACGAACGACGCGGTGTTGATGATCGAGCCCCGGCCGGCCCGGCGCATGTGCGGCAACACGTACTTGCAGCACAGGTACACCGAGGTCAGGTTGACCCGCTGGACGTGCTCCCAGGCCTCGATCCCGGTGGTGAGGATCGAGTCGTCCTCGGGCGGGGAGATGCCGGCGTTGTTGAACGCGATGTCCACCCGGCCGTGGCCGGTCGCGACCGAGTCGAACATCGCCTCGACCGCGGCCTCGTCGGTCACGTCGCAGGTGATCGCCTCGCCGCCGGTCTCCTTGGCCAGCGTGGCGATCGCGTCGGTGTTGACGTCCACCGCGACGACCACCGCGCCCTCGGCGGCGAACCTGCGCGCGGTGGCCAGGCCGATCCCGCTCGCCGCACCGGTGATCACCGCGACCCGATCCTGTAGGCGCACCTAGTCCTCCGTAGCCAGAAACACGTTCTTCGTCTCGGTGAACGCGGCCAGGGCGTCCGGCCCGAGCTCGCGGCCGAGACCGGACTGTTTGACCCCGCCGAACGGGGTCCAGTACCGCACCGACGAGTGCGAGTTCACCGACAGGTTCCCCGCCTCGACCGCGCGGGCCACCCGCAGCGCCCGGCCGACGTCCCGGGTCCAGATCGAGCCGGACAGGCCGTACTCGGTGGCGTTGGCCATCCGGATCGCGTCGGCCTCGTCGTCGAAGGCCTGCACGGTGACCACCGGGCCGAAGATCTCCTCCACCACCGTGCGGTCGGCCGGCGAGGACGGCAGCAGAACCGTTGGCGGGAACCAGAACCCGGGCCCGTCCGGAGCGTGGCCGCGGAAGGCCACCGGGGCGTCGTCCGGCACGTAGGCGGCCACGCTGGACCGGTGCGCCGCCGAGATCAGCGGACCCATCTCGGTCTTCTCGTCGGCCGGGTCACCGACGACGACCCCGCGCACGGCCGGCTCCAGCAGCTCCAGGAACCGGTCGAACACGTTGCGCTGCACCAGGATCCGGGACCGGGCGCAGCAGTCCTGGCCGGCGTTGTCGAACACGCCGTAGGGCGCGGACGCGGCGGCCCGCTCCAGATCGGCGTCGGCGAAGACGATGTTGGCGTTCTTGCCGCCCAGCTCCAGGGTCAACCGCTTCACCTGGTCCGCGCACCCGGCCATGATCCGCTTGCCGACCTCGGTCGAACCGGTGAACACGATCTTCCGCACCGCCGGATGCTCGACGAACCGTTGACCCACAACGGATCCCTTGCCGGGCAGCACCTGGAACACGTCGGCCGGCAGCCCGGCCGACCGGGCAAGTTCGGCCAGCCGCAGTGCGGTCAGCGGGGTGAGCTCGGCCGGTTTGAGCACCACGGTGTTACCGGCGGCCAGCGCCGGCGCGAAGCCCCAGCCGGCGATCGGCATCGGGAAGTTCCACGGCACGATCACCCCGACCACGCCGAGCGGCTCGGCGAAGGTGATGTCCACGCCGCCGGGCGCCGGGATCTGCCGGCCGAACAACCGTTCCGGCGCGGCCGCGTAGTAGTGCAGGACGTCGGCGACGTTGCCGGCCTCCCAGCGAGCGTTGCCGATGGTGTGCCCGGAGTTGGCCACCTCCAGGCGGGCCAGGTTCTCCTGGTCGGCGCGCACCGCCTCGGCGAACGCGCGCAGCAGCCGGGCCCGCTCGCCCGGGGCGACCGCGCGCCACGCCGGCCCGGCGGCCACGGCCCGCCCGATCGCCGCGTCGGTCTGCTCCGCCGAGGTCAGCTCGACCGTCTCGACCACCTGCTCGGTGGCCGGGTTGATCACGTCGAAGGTGGCCGTCATGCCCGCTCCCGGGCCGCGCGAACCAACGCCTCGAACAACCGGATGTCCGTGGTGTCCTCCTCCGGATGCCATTGGATTCCCATCGCGAAGGGCGCTGCCGGCAGTTCGACCGCCTCGACCGACCCGTCGGGCGCCCACGCCACCGGGACCAGACCGGCGCCCAGCGCGTCGAGGCCCTGATGATGGTGGCACGCCACCTCCACCTCGTGCCCGAGGTATCCGGCCAGCCGGCTGTCCGGCGCGATCTTCACCGGCACCCGGCCGAACACACCTGGCGCGGGCAGGTGGGCGGTGTGACCCAGCCGGTCCGGCAGATGCTGGTGCAGGGTGCCGCCGAGGCCGACGTTGAGAATCTGCATGCCCCGGCACACGCCCAGCAGCGGAATGCCGGTACGCAGCGCCACGTCGAGCAACGCCAGCTCGGTGGCGTCCCGCTCGGCCCGGGGCCGGCCGGTCTCCGGGTGCGGCGGCCGGTCGTAGCCGGCCGGATCGAGGTCCGGACCACCCGCCAGCACCAGAGCGTCCAACCGGGACACCGCCGTGGCGCTCCACGAGCCGACCGGCGGCAGCAACACGGGGGTGCCGCCGGCGGCGACCACGCAGTCCAGGTAGCCCCGGCCGAGCACGGCCGCCGGGATGTCCCACACCCCGAACCGGGTCTGCTCCAGGTAGCAGGCGATTCCGATGAGCGGCCTGGAAACGGCTCCGTCAGCGTTCCGACCAGGGTGACCAGCTGCGCGCGCCCCCGGCCGAAGGCCCGGATTCGTGGCGGCAGGCCACCGACGTGCCAGACCGGCGGGCCGCGGCAACCATGGCCTGCCCCGCGGATCCGATCGCGCGCGCCCAATCAAGCGCGGAACCTCAGAGCCGCTCGAACCCACGAACCTTCTCCCAGTCGGTCACGGCCGCGTCGAAGGCCGCCATCTCGACCCGCGCGTTGTTCAGGTAGTGCTCCACCACCTCGTCGCCGAAGGCCGCCCGGGCCAGCTTGCTCTCGGCGAGCAGCGCCGCCGCCTCGCGCATGGTGGCGGGCACCTGCGGCCGGTCGCCGTGCTGGTAGGCGTTGCCGACCAGCTCGGGCTCCAGCGCCAGGTCCTCCCGGATGCCGTGCAGCCCGGCGGCGATCAGCGCGGCCACCGCCAGGTAGGGGTTGACGTCGCCGCCGGCCACCCGGTTCTCCATCCGCAGCGAGTCGCCGTGGCCGACCACGCGCAGCGCGCAGGTCCGGTTGTCCCGGCCCCAGGCGATCGTGGTCGGCGCGAAGCTGCCGGCGACGAACCGCTTGTAGGAGTTGATGTTCGGCGCGAAGAAGTAGGTCAGCTCGCGGGTGCAGGCCAGCTGTCCGGCCAGGAACCGCTCCATCACCGGAGCGAAGCCGTTCGGGCCGTCGCCGGGAAAGGCCGGTGTGCCGTCGGTGCCGCGCAGGCTGATGTGGATGTGGCAGGAGTTGCCCTCCCGCTCGTTGTACTTGGCCATGAAGGTCAGGCTCTTGCCGTGCCGGGCGGCGATCTCCTTGGCCCCGGTCTTGTAGATGCTGTGGTTGTCGCAGGTGGTCAGCGCGTCGGCGTAGCGGAAGGCGATCTCGTGCTGTCCCGGGTTGCACTCGCCCTTGGCCGACTCCACGTACATCCCGGCGCCGGACATCCCGTTGCGGATGTCGCGCAGCAGCGGCTCGAGCCGGCCGGTGCCGATCATCGAGTAGTCCACGTTGTACTGGTTGGCCGGGCTGAGGTCGCGGTAGCCGGACCGCCAGGCCTCCTCGTAGGAGTCGTCGAAGACGATGAACTCCAGTTCGGTGCCCACGAACGCGGCCAGGTTGTGCTCGGCCAGCCGGTCGAGCTGGCGGCGCAGGATCTGGCGGGGCGAAGCCGGCACCGGCGAGCCGTCGAGCCACTCGATGTCGGCCAGCACCAGCGCGGTGCCCTCGTGCCACGGCACCCGGCGCAGCGTGGACAGATCCGGCCGCAGGACGAAGTCGCCGTAACCGCGGTCCCATGAGGACATCCGGTAGCCGCCGACGGTGTTCATCTCGACGTCCACCGCGAGCAGGTAGTTGCATGCCTCGGCGGCATGCGGAACCACCTCGTTGAGGAAGTACTCGGCGCCGCATCGCTTGCCCTGCAACCGACCCTGCATGTCGGTGAGCGCCACCAGCACCGTGTCGATCTCCCCCGCGTCCACCAGCCCGCGAAGCCGGTCGAGGGTGAGTAAGCCTTCGCTGTGCCGCACTTCGGACTCCCTCCTTGACACGACGGGGTGGCGAGGATCACCCTCTACCGAAACTAAAGGACTGATCCTAGCCCATTGGGAGCGAGGAGGCAGCCGTGCCGAAGGAAAGCCCGCAGACCGAGGCCAAGACTCCCCCACCGGACTCCGACGAGAAACGCCTGCACGAACTCGGCTACGCGCAGGAGTTACTTCGCCGGATGTCCGGCTTCTCGAACTTCGCGGTCTCCTTCACGATCATCTCGATCCTGTCCGGCTGCCTGACCCTCTACGGGTTCGGCATGAACACCGGCGGCCCGGTGATGATCGTCTGGGGCTGGCCGATCGTCGGTCTGATGACCCTCCTCGTGGGCCTGGCGATGGCCGAGGTGTGCTCCAGCTACCCGACCGCGGGCGGGCTGTACTACTGGGCGGCCAAACTCGCGCCCAGCCACGGACCCGCCTGGTCCTGGTTCACCGGCTGGTTCAACTTCCTCGGCCAGGTGGCGGTCACCGCCGGCATCGACTTCGGCGCGGCGTTCTTCCTCAACGCCTTCCTGGACCTGCAGTTCGGCTTCACCGCCACCCCGGGCCACACGATCCTGCTGTTCGGGATCATCCTGGTGGTGCACGGGCTGCTGAACACCTTCGGCGTGCAGTTGGTGGCCCGGCTCAACGACATCAGCGTGTGGTGGCACGTGTTCGGCGTGCTGATCATCGTCGGCGCGCTGGTGTTCCTGCCGGACAAGCACCAGTCCGCCTCGTTCGTGTTCGGCGAGTTCGTCAACAACACCGGCTGGGCGTCCGGCTTCTACGTGGCGCTGCTCGGCCTGCTGCTGGCCCAGTACACGTTCACCGGCTACGACGCCAGCGCGCACATGACCGAGGAGACGCACGACGCCGCCCGGTCCGGACCGCGCGGCATCGTCATGTCGATCGTGGCGTCGCTGGCCGCCGGCTGGGTGCTGCTGATCGGCCTGACCTTCGCCATCCAGGACTACGAGAGCGAGGTCGCCTCGGCCACGCCGCCGGCCCAGATCTTCATCGACGCGATCGGCGTGACCGGCGGGAAGCTGTTGCTGCTCATCGTGATCGGCGCCCAGCTGTTCTGCGGGATGTCCTCGGTCACCGCGAACTCCCGGATGATCTACGCGTTCTCCCGGGACGGCGCGCTGCCGTACTCGTCGTTCTGGCACCGGGTGAACAAGCGCACCCGCACCCCGACCAACGCGGTGTGGCTGGCCGCCGCCGGAGCGTTCGTGCTCGGCCTGCCCTACCTGTGGAACACCACCGCCTACGCCGCGGTCACCTCGATCGCCGTCATCGGCCTCTACATCGCCTACGTGCTGCCGACCTTCCTGCGCCTGCACAAGGGTGAGGAGTTCCAGCGCGGCCCGTGGCACCTCGGCCGGTGGAGCCGGCTGGTCGGCACCATCGCGGTGATCTGGGTGTGCTTCATCGCCGTGCTGTTCATGCTCCCCCAGGTCAGCCCGGTCACCGCGAAGACGTTCAACTACACGCCGGTGGCGGTGCTGGTCGTGCTCGGCTTCGCCGGTATCTGGTGGCTGGTCTCGGCCCGCAAGTGGTTCACCGGCCCCAAGGTGCAGGGCACCGACGAGGAACTGGCCGCGATCGAACGCGACCTCGGGAGCGTCTAACTCACGCGCCGACCCCTACTGCTCCCTGGCGGCGAACCGGGTCGACCGGTCCCGCCAGGGAGACTCGGGCGGCCGGGGCTGGGTGAGCCCGGACCGGACGACGTGGGCGGCGAGCAGGCCGGCCACCGACGCCGCGTTGACGATCTCACCGGCCAGGGTCATCCGGACCGACTCGTCCAGCGACACCCAGCGCTGGGTCAGGTCGGCCTCCTCCTCGCCCATGATCTCCCGGTCCACCTCGGACAGTCCGGTGGCCAGGTAGACCCGGGTGGCCTCGTCGGTGAAACCCGGCGAGACGGCCACGTCCACCAGCACCGACCAGTGCTCGGCGGCCAGCCCGACCTCCTCGGCCAGTTCCCGCTTCGCGGTCTGCAGCGGGTCCTCCCCGGCGTGGTCGATCAGCCCGGCCGGCAGCTCCCAGATCCGCCGGCCGAGCGGGTGCCGGTACTGGCGGATCAGCATCACGTTGTCCCGCTCGTCGACGGCCACCACCGCCACCGCCGGCAGGTGCTCGACCACCTCCCGGTTCGCGGTGCCGCCGCCCGGCATGGCGACCTCGTCCAGCCGCAGCGCCAGGATTCGTCCGACGTGGATGTCCCGGGTGGACACCACGTCGAACGCGTGCCGTGCGGCGTCCGCCTCGTCGCTCACGAATGCACTCCGGCCGGGGTCACCGACTGCTCGGGGAGCACGACCGGCAGCCGCCCGGCGGCCGAGTAGTCCATCGCGGCCTTGACGAACCCGGCGAACAGCGGGTGCGGCCGGGTCGGCCGGCTCTTCAGCTCCGGATGCGCCTGGGTGCCGACGAAGAACGGATGCACCTCCGCCGGAAGCTCGACGAACTCGACCAGGTGCTCGTCCGGGGACAACCCGGAGAACAGCACGCCCGCGTTGGCCAGCCGGTCCCGGTAGGCGTTGTTGACCTCGTAACGGTGCCGGTGCCGCTCGGAGACCTCCCGCTCCCCGTAGGCGCGGGCCGCCACCGAACCCGGGGCGAGCTTCGCGGTGTAGGCGCCCAGCCGCATGGTGCCGCCCATGTCCCGCTCGCCGGCCACCACGTCCTGCTGGTCGGCCATGGTGCTGATCACCGCGTTGGCCGTCGTCTCGAACTCGTCGGAGTTCGCGTCCGCGATGCCGGCGAGGTTGCGGGCCATCTCGATCACCATGCACTGCAGGCCGAGGCACAGGCCGAGGGTGGGGACGCGGTTGGTCCGGGCATAGGTGATCGCGCCGATCTTGCCCTCGATCCCGCGGACGCCGAACCCGCCCGGAATGAGCACCCCGTCCACACCGGACAGCGCGGCGGCAGCGCCGGCCGGGGTCTGGCAGTCGTCCGAGGGCACCCAGACCACGTCCACCTTGGCCCGGTGCGCGAATCCGCCGGCCCGCAACGCCTCGGTCACCGACAGGTAGGCATCCGGCAGGTCGACGTACTTGCCGACCACGGCGATCCGGACCGTCTCGTGCGGGCTGTGCACCCGGTCCAGCAGGTCGCCCCACACCGTCCAGTCCACGTCCCGGAACGGCAGGCCCAGCCGGCGCACCACGTAGGCGTCCAGGCCCTCGCGGTGCAGCACCTTGGGGATGTCGTAGATCGACGGCGCGTCCGGGGCGGCCACCACGGCGTCGGTGTCCACATCGCACATCAGCGCGATCTTGCGCTTGAGCCCGTCCGGGATGTCCCGGTCGGCCCGGCAGACGATGGCGTCCGGCTGGATACCGATGTTGCGCAGCGCGGCCACCGAGTGCTGGGTCGGCTTGGTCTTCAGCTCACCGGACGGGGCCAGGTAGGGCACCAGCGACACGTGCAGGAAGAAGCAGTTGTCCCGGCCCACGTCGTGCCGGACCTGCCGGGTGGCCTCCAGGAACGGCAGCGACTCGATGTCGCCGACCGTGCCGCCCACCTCGGTGATCACCACGTCCGGCGCCCGGCCGGTCTCGTCCGGCTCGGCCATCGCCCGAATCCGGGACTTGATCTCGTCGGTGATGTGCGGGATCACCTGGACGGTGTCGCCGAGGTACTCGCCGCGGCGCTCCTTGGCTATCACGGTCGAGTACACCTGGCCGGTGGTGACGTTGGCGCTGCCGGTCAGGTCCCGGTCCAGGAACCGCTCGTAGTGCCCGATGTCCAGGTCGGTCTCGGCGCCGTCGTCGGTGACGAACACCTCGCCGTGCTGGAAGGGGTTCATCGTGCCCGGGTCCACGTTGAGATACGGGTCGAGCTTCTGCATGGTGACCCGCAGACCGCGAGCCGTGAGCAGCTGGCCGAGGCTGGACGCGGTGAGCCCTTTGCCCAGCGAGGAGGCGACGCCCCCGGTGACGAATACGTGCTTGGTGGTCCGTGCTTGCAAAGGGGCTCCCCGTGGCGTAACCATCTGACCATGCCTGGCGCCGCCCCCGGCGGCGCCGTTCTTAGCGGGGCTTCCCGCCAGGCGTTCCACGGGATTCCACCGTATCACCTGGCCAGCGGGTCGGAATTTCGACACGCCGGGCGGAGGCTCAGCCCGTGGTCAGGCCCGGGGCGAGTGCCTGGGCGTTGCCGGCGACGCCGTACCGGCCGGACCGCTCGTCCAACTGCTCGCGCAGCGCGAGCAGGGTGACGATCCGGCCGGCCGGAGTGTTCACGTTGTCCACTGTGGACAGGATCTGCGCGACCGAGGTGTCCGCCCGGGCCAGGCCGACCGCGCCGGAGCCGCCGGCCGTGCCGACCGGGCCGGTCAGCACCGCGCCGGCTCCCGACCGGTCCACCTGCGCCGCGAACCGGGCGAGGGTGGCGGACCGGTCCGGCCCGTCGTCGCCCGCCGGGGCCGCCCCGATCAGCACGATCGCCAGCTGGGCCGGCGCGAAGCCGTCTGCGACCTGCAGGAACCCGCCGTCGGCCAGCGCGGTCAGGGCCGCGGCCGACTCCGGCGCGGAGGCCTGCGGCTTGTTGTCGGACTTGCGGATCAGCAGCAGCGGGCCGAGCAGACCGCCGGCCAGGCTGCCCGGGTCGGACACGGTCGGCAGCTGCACCCCGGCCGGCAGGGACCGGGTGACGATCTCCTTGAGCTCGTCACTGCGCCGCGGATCGGTGAACGCCTCGGTCAGCTCCAGCTCCCCGGCCACGGTCGCGCCGGCCGCGCTGATCAGGACCTTCAGCGCGTCCCGGTCGTCCGGGTCGGCGTCGGCCGTGGTGACCAGCGCGATGGTGCGTCCGGTCAGCTGCCCGCGCACCGCGAGCGGGCCGATGGTGCTGGCGAACGAGTCCGCCTCGGCCAGCCGCACCGACAGCGAGTCGCCACGCTGCTCCAGGTCGGACACCTGCCCGATCAGGTTGTCGTTCTCCCGGCTCAGCCCGCCGAGCAGCTCCCGGCTCAGCGTGCTCGAACCGAGCAGCACCCCGACGGCCAGGGCCAGCAGCACCGCCGAGATCGAGATCAGGTGGTAGCGGATCGAGATCACGAGAGCAGTCCCCCGGCCCGGCCGAGCAGCCCGTGCCAGGCCTGTCCGAACCAGTCGAGATAGGTGTCGCCGACACCCGACACGGCCAGCGCCACCACGACCGCGACCAGGGCGGCGACCAGCAGCAGCGCGACCACGGCGCCGGACACCCGGCTCGGGTGCAGCGCGGCCACCGCCCGGCCGTCGACCAGCCGGCTACCCAGCTTGAGCCTGGTCAGGAACGTGGAGGGGTTCGAGCCGGACCGGCCGCGGTCGAGGAACTCCGACAGCGTGGCGTGGAAGCCGACCGTGACCACGAGGCTGGCGCCGTGCGTGTCGGCCAGCAGCAGGGCGAGATCCTCGGCGTTGCCCGAGGCCGGGAACGTCACGGCGCCGATACCCAGGTCCTGGATCCGCTCCAGGCCGGGCGCGTGGCCGTCGGTGTGCGCCGGGATCACCACCTCGGCACCGCAGCGCAGCGTGTCGGTGGAGATCCGGTCCGGGTCGCCGACGATCACGTCCGGGCGGTAGCCCTGGGCCCGCAGGGCGTCGGCGGCCGTGTCGACGGCGACCAGCACCGGCCGCTGCTCGGCGAGGTAGCGCCGCAGGCGCTTGAACTCCTCGACATAGCCCTGGCCGGGCGCGACCACGAGCACCTGCCGGTGCGCCATCGGGACAGACAGGTCGGGCACGCCGACCCCGTCCAGGATGAGCGTGCGCTCCCGGCGCAGGAACTCGATGGTGTTCGCCGAGAACGCCTCGAGCTGGGCGGACATACCCGCCTTGGCCTCCACCATGAGGTCGGCGACGCTCTCCTCGGTGTGCTGGCTGCCCCGGGCGAGTTCCCGGTCCATCGCGTAGACGACGCCTTCGTGCAGCCGGAGCTTCATCCCTTCCTTGATCGTCCGCAGCGCCTCGACCCCCACGCCGTCGATCAGCACCACGCCGGCGGCCACCAGCATCGCCGGCCCGAGGTTGGGGAACCGGCCGGAGATCGACGGCGAGGCGTTGACCACCCCGGCGACCTCGGCCCGGATCAGCGCGTCCGCCGTCGCCCGGTCCACATCGACCTGGTCGAGCACGGCGACGTCGCCCGGGCCCACCCGCCGCAGCAGGGCCTCCGTGCGCCGGTCCACCCTGGCGATGCCGCTCGCCCCCGGCAGGTTCCGGTCGGTGCGGGGTAGGAGACCACTGAGCTTCATGGGGCCGATGGTGACAAGCGGGCGCCCGATCCCCGGTGCGCCACGCCGAATGGCGGTATGTATTAGACCGAACGGGCCAATGTCACCCGCTGACCCGGCGCATCGTCCCCATGTTGGACGCCTTGCGCCGGGACGGTTTCTGGGCATGGTGCTTGTCGGCGTCGGCGACGGCCAGGAGCTCCTCGGCGTGCGCGCGACCGGTCTCGGTGGAGTCCATGCCGGCCAGCATCCGGGCCAGCTCGACCACCCGTTCCTGCTCGTCGACGGTGCGGACGTCGGCGCCGACCACCCCGCCCATGGCCCGCTTGTCGACCACGATGTGCCGGTCGGCGAAGGCCGCGACCTGGGCCAGGTGGGTCACCACGATCACCTGGTGGCTGCGCGCCAGGCGGGCCAGCCGGCGGCCGATCTCGATCGCGGCCCGGCCCCCGACACCCGCGTCCACCTCGTCGAACACCAGCGTCGGCACCGGATCGGAGTGCGCGAGCACCACCTCGATGGCGAGCATCACCCGGGACAGCTCGCCACCGGACGCGGCCTTGTGCACCGGCAGCGGCTCCGCACCGTCGTGGGCGCGCAGCAGCAGCTCCACCTCGTCGACCCCGTCCGCGCCGGCGTGCAGCAACCTGCCGTCGACCGGCAGCCCGTGCGGGTCACGCTCGTCGGCCGACCGCGGTGTCACGGTCAGCTCAAGAACCGACTGCGGCATGGCCAGCCCGCGAAGCTCGTCGGTGACCGCCTTGGCCAGCTCCTCGGCCGCCGCCACCCGGTGCGCGGTCAGCAGCCGCGCCTCGCGGGCCAGCTCACCGGCCAGCTCAGCGCGGCGGCGGGCCAGCTCCGCCAGCGCCTCCTCGGAGGTGTCCAGGCCGGCGAGCCGCTCGGTGGCGTTCGCGGACCAGGCCAGCACGCCGTCGACGTCGGCGGCGTACTTGCGGGTGAGCTGTTTGAGCTCGGCCTGCCGGGCGAGCACCTGCTCCAGCACCGCCGGGTCGGCGTCCAGCGTCTCCAGGTAGCCGGTGAGCTCGGCGCCGACGTCGGCGAGCAGCACCGACGCCTCGGCCAGCCGGGGCTCCAGCTCGCGCAGGCGCGGGTCCTCCGAGGTGGTCAGCCGGCGCCTGGCCTCGGCGAGCAGCCCGAGGGCGCCCGGCGCGTCCGGGTCACCCTCCGCCGAGCCGGTCACCGCGTACGACGCCGCGGTGGCGGTCTCCCGGAGCTGGTCGGCGTCGGCGAGCCGGCGGGCCTTCGCGGCCAGCATGTCGTCCTCGCCGGGCTGCGGGTCCACCGCCTCGATCTCGGCCAGCCCGTGCCGGAGCAGGTCGGCCTCCCGGGCCAGCTCCCGGGACCGTTCGGTGCGCTCGGTGAGCTCGGTGCTCACCCGCAGCCACTCGTCCCGGACGCGGCGGTACTCGGCCAGCGTGCCGGCCACCTGCTCGCCGGCGAACCGGTCCAGCACCGCCCGTTGCTCCGCCGGACGCAGCAGCCGGAGCTGGTCGTTCTGCCCGTGCACGGCGATCAGCTGGTCGGACAGCTCGGACAGCACGCCGACCGGCACCGAACGGCCGCCCAGATGTGCCCGCGACCGGCCGTCCGAGCTCACCGAGCGCAGCGCGATCAGGCTGCCGTCCTCGTCGGGCTCGGCGCCGGCCTCGCCGGCGACCTTGGCCGCGACACTTCCGTCGAGCGCCTCGAACCGGCCCTCGACCACGGCGCGGGGCGCCCCGTTGCGGACCCGGGACACCTCGGCCCGGCCGCCGGAGAGCAGGTGCAGCCCGGTGACCACCATCGTCTTACCCGCGCCGGTCTCCCCGGTGACCACGGTGAAACCCGGGTGGAGATCCAGCGTCGCCTCGTCGATGGCGCCGAGTCCCTGGATGCGCATCTCGGCCAACACGGTTGGCACCTTAGCCGCTGCCCCAGACGAAACCCGGCAGCCGGTCCGGGCGCGCCGAACAAATGTTCGTGAAGGTTATCGGGAGCGCCAGCCCTGGACCGGGAGCTCGAACTTGTGCACCAGGCGTTCGGTGAACGTGCCCTCGCCGAGCCGGACCAGCTTCACCGGCTTGACCCCCCGGACCACCTCCACCCGGGCACCCGGCGGGATGTCCACCATGCGCCGGCCGTCGCAGCACAGCACCGCCGGATGTCCGGCCGGGTCGACCTCCAGGGCGACCACCGAGTCCGGCGGCACCGCCAGCGACCGGGAGAACATCGCGTGCGCGTTGCTCGGCACGACCAGCATCGCCTGCACACCCGGCCACACGATCGGCCCGCCCGCGGAGAACGCGTAGGCGGTCGAGCCGGTCGGCGTCGCGCACAGCACGCCGTCGCACCCGAACGACGAGACCGGCTGGTCGTCCACCTCGATGCGGACGTCCAGGATCCGCTCCCGGCTGCTCTTCTCCACGCTGGCCTCGTTGAGCGCCCAGTTCTCGGCGATCCGCCGGCCGTCCAGTGTCGCGGTCACGTCCACGGTCATCCGGTCCTCGACCCGGTATCGCCGGTTCACCACGTGCGCGATGACGTCCTCGAGCTCGTCGGAGTCGGCTTCGGCCAGGAACCCGACCCGCCCGAGGTTCACGCCGAGCACCGGCACGTCCGCCGGCCGGGCCAGTTCGGCGCCGCGCAGCAGCGTGCCGTCGCCGCCGAGCACCAGCACCAGTTCGGTGCCGGCCGCGGCGTCCGGCCCGTACGGCACCACCGAGTCGTAGCTCGAGCCGCCCAGATCGGCCGCCTCGTCGGCCAGCAGCCGTAACCGCACCCCGGCCGCGGCCAGCCGCGCGGCCGCCTTCTGGGCGGTCTCCCTGGCCTCGGCGCGCCCGGTGTGCATCACCAGCAGCACCTCACGGTCGTCGTTCACTGCGGTCCCTCCCGGACGGCCACGTCGACCAACGCGGCCACCTGCTCCTCCGCCAGCGGTTCACCCTGGCGCAGCCAGGCAAAGTACTCGACGTTGCCGGCCGGCCCCGGCAGCGGGCTGGCCACCACCCCGTGCGCCCGCAGACCCTGCTCCCCCGCCGCGGCCAGCACGTCCCGTACCACCTCGGCGCGCAGGCCCGGGTCGCGCACCACGCCGCCGGACCCGAGCCGGTCCCGGCCCACCTCGAACTGCGGCTTGATCATGGGCACCAGGTCGGCGTCCGGGGTGCAGCAGGCCAGCAAGGCGGGCAGCACCAGGCGCAGCGAGATGAACGACAGGTCGGCCACGACCAGGTCCACCGGGCCGCCGGTCTGCCGCGACTCCAGCGCCCGCACGTTCGTCCGGTCCAGCACGAGCACCCGCGGATCGGTGCGCAACCGCCAGTCCAGCAACCCGCGCCCGACATCGGCGGCGACCACGCTCCGGGCGCCGCGGCGCAGCAGCACGTCGGTGAACCCGCCGGTGGACGCGCCGGCGTCCAGGCAGCGCCGCCCGGCCACCCGCAGCCCGGCCGGTTCGAAGGCGGCCAGCGCGCCGAGCAGCTTGTGCGCGCCGCGCGAGGCCCAACCGGGGTCGTCCGCGACACCTTTCACCACGACCGGGGCGTCCGCCTCGACCGCCGTCGCCGGCTTGCTGGCCACGGTGCCGCGCACGGTCACCCGACCGTCCTGGATGAGTTGCGAGGCATGTTCGCGGGACCGCGCCAGACCGCGACGAACCAGCTCGGCGTCAAGCCGGGCTCTGCGGGTCATTCCCTGTCGATGGTGGACAGTGCGACGTTCAACGCGACGTGTACCGCGTCGAACCGCGCGACGTGCTCGGCGATCGGAAGCTCGTCCAGCTCGTCGAGACCGGCCACCGCCTCCTCGATCGCGGCGTTCGGGTCGCCGGGTCCGGGTGCCGTGCCGTCCTGGTCAGGCTCCACGTGCATTCCTTCACGCTAGCCGATCTCGAGGCCGAGCTCGGCCAGCGCCGCCGCGGACGTGTCGTCCTCGGCGACGAGCTCGGGAAGATCATTGCCCGGCGGGTGGACCGCGCACAGCGTCCGCAGCAGGCTGATCGCCTCGTCCGGGCCGGCCGTGGTCCGGCGGACCCGCAGCGCCTCGCCGGTGCGCTCGACCGACCAGCCGGGCTGCTCGGCGATCGCCAGCTCACCGGTCCGGCCGCGCAGCCCGCTCAGGTCGGCGGCCAGGTAGTCGGGTCGCAGGGCCGGGCCTGCGGTGAGCACGTCGCGTGCGGTGCTCACCCCGCTGAGCACGAACAGCGAGTCGAGCTCGGCCGCCGTCGCTCCGGCGATGTCGGTGTCCAGCCGGTCGCCCACCACCAGCGGCCGCCGCGCGGAGCCGGCGGCCTGGTCCAGCAGCGGCCGGCTGGGTTTACCGGCCACCACCGGCTGCGCGCCGGTCGCGGTGGCGACCGCGGCGACCAGCGCGCCGTTGCCGATCAGCTGGCCGCGTTCGGTGGGCAGGGTGGCGTCGACGTTGCAGGCGACCCACAGGGCGCCGGCCCGGATCGCCAGGCAGGCCTCGGACAGCTCGCGCCAACTGACGTTCTGGGACAGGCCCTGCACCACCGCCACCACGTCGGCCGAGGCCTGGGCGGTGGGGCGCAGGCCGACCTTGCGGACCTCGTCGTCCAGCGCGTTGGTGCCGACCACCAGCACGGTGGCGTCCCGGGGCAGCCGGTCGGCCAGCACCGCCGCGGCGGCCTGGGCGCTGGTGCACACCTCGGCCACGTCGGCCGGCACGCCCAGCTCGCGCAGGTGGTCGGCGACCTGCTCCGGCGACCGTGACGCGTTGTTGGTGACGAACCGGACGGCGGTTCCGCTGTCCCGGATCTCGGCCACCACCCCGGCGGCACCGGGCACCGCCTCGGTGCCCCGGTAGACGGTGCCGTCCAGGTCGAGCAGGACCGCGTCGTAGCGGTCGAGTAAGCGGTCACTCATCGGCGGCGGCCGGCTCCACGGCGTTCTCCGGCTCGGGGGTGCCGGCCGGCGAGTGGTCCGGATCGAGGCTGGCGCCGAGCTCGACGGCCCGCTCGGCGGCGTCGGTCAGCTCGTCGTCATCGGCTTCGGCGGCGTTGAGGAACCACCGGATGGCGTCCTCGACCCGGCCGGCCGCGGCCAGGTTGTCGGCGTAGGCGTAGAACAGCCGGGCACTCCACGGGTCGCGGCGCGCCGCATCCAGGTCCGGCCCCTGCAGCCCGACGACCGCCGCGTCCAGCTGACCCATGTCCCGGCGCGCGCCGGACGACACGATGCGCAGCTCCACGGCCGTGCCCGCCGGCACGTCCGCACCAGCCTCCGCGGCCAGCTCAAGAGCCCGCTCCGGCCGCCCGAGCGCGCGTTCACAGTCGGCCATCACGGCCAGGTGGGCGTTGCTGCCGCCCATCCGGCGGGCCGCCCGCAACTCGGCCAACGCCTCGGCCCATTCGCCCGCGTGGTAGGCGGTCAGGCCGGCCGCCTCCCGCACGATCGCCACCCGGGACGCCCGGGACCGGGCATATCGGGCATGCTCGAGCGCCCGCTCGGGTTCCTCGTCGACCAGCAGCCCGGCGGCGACCAGATGGGTTCCGACGATCTCGGCCACCGCCTTGGACAGCCCACTCAACTCGCGCCGCGCCTCCGGGTCGAGCGCGCCGAGTTCCGCCTCCTCAGGCAGCGCCGGTCCGGTGTCCCTCGGCTCCAGCTCCCGCTCCGGTTCACGCCGCCTCGGCCGGTCCTCCCGGCCACCGTGCTCCTGCGACCGGGGACGCTCGCTCCGGTCCTCCCCTGGACCGGAGCCTTCGCGCTCCTGCCACCGGGGCCGATCCCCCCGCTCATCGCGACGCGGACCCGCACTGTCCCCGTCCTGCCACTTCGGCCGCTCACCGCGATCATCGCGACGCGGACCCGCACTGTCCCGGTTCTGCCAGTTGGGCCGCTCACCGCGATCGTCGCGGCGTGGACCGCCGCCGTCCCGGCTCTGCCACTTCGGCCGATCGCTTCGGTCCCCCGGCCGTCCCGCACCGCCGCCCGAGCGGTTCTGCCACTTCGACCGATCACCCCGGTCATCGCGACGCGGGCCGGCGCTGTCCCGGTTCTGCCAGTTGGGCCGATCACCTCGGTCATCGCGGCGCGGACCCCCGCCGTCCCGGCTCTGCCACTTCGGCCGATCACCGCGATCGTCGCGGCGCGGGCCGGCGCTGTCCCGGTCCTGCCACTTCGGCCGATCACCGCGATCGTCGCGGCGCGGGCCGGCGCCGTCCCGGTTC
>NZ_DASTBH010000076.1:0-31089 GCF_035712165.1 Actinophytocola sp.
GTCGAGCTTGCCTTCCCCCTTGCGCTGATCGCGCCCAAGCTGCCGCCGTTCGACGTGCCGGACGGCCACGACGAGGTCAGCTACCTGCGCGAGCTGACTTTCATGGGGGCGGCCCGGCGGTACGGCACGTGCAACGAGAACCCGAGGGCGTTCGAGCAGATCGTGCACGAGCTCAAGGTGATCGAGGAGCTGGGCTTCCCCGGCTACTTCCTCGTGGTGTGGGACATCGTGGAGTTCTGCCGCCGGTCCGGGATTCTGTGCCAGGGCCGGGGATCGGCGGCGAACTCGGCGGTCTGCTACGCGCTGGGCATCACCAATGTGGACGCGGTGCGCTACGAGTTGCTGTTCGAGCGGTTCCTCGCCCCGGCCCGGGACGGTCCGCCGGACATCGACGTGGACATCGAGTCGGACCGCCGCGAGGAGGTCATCCAGTACGTCTACGCCAAGCACGGCCGCCGGCACGCCGCCCAGGTGGCGAACGTGATCGCCTACCGGGCCCGGTCGGCGGTCCGGGACATGGCCAAGGCGCTCGGCTACTCGCCCGGCCAGCAGGATGCCTGGAGCAAGCAGATCGACCGGTGGGGCCCGCTCAAGTCCACTGTGGACGACAATGACCACGACGTGCCGCCCGCGGTGCTGGAGCTGGCCGGTCAGCTGGAGGACTTCCCGCGACACCTGGGCATCCACTCCGGTGGCATGGTGATCTGCGACCGGCCGGTGAGCGAGGTGTGCCCGGTGGAGCCGGCCCGGATGCCCAACCGGACCGTGCTGCAGTGGGACAAGGACGACTGCGCCGCCGTCGGCCTGGTCAAGTTCGACCTGCTCGGCCTGGGCATGCTCTCCGCGCTGCACTACGCGATCGAGCTGGTCGAGGAGCACCACGGCCGGAGGGTGGACATCGGCCAGCTCGACATGTTCGACGAGAACGTCTACGAGATGCTGCAGCGGGCCGACTCGGTCGGGGTGTTCCAGGTGGAGAGCCGGGCGCAGATGGCCACGCTGCCCCGGTTGAAACCCGCGAAGTTCTACGACCTGGTGGTCGAGGTGGCGCTGATCCGCCCCGGCCCCATCCAGGGTGGCTCGGTGCATCCCTACATCCGCCGGCACAACGGGACGGAGAAGATCACCTACGAGCACCCGCTGCTGGAAAACGCGTTGCGTAAAACCCTTGGTGTGCCGCTGTTCCAGGAGCAGCTCATGCAGATCGCCGTGGACGTGGCCGACTTCACCCCGGCCGAGGCGGACGAACTGCGCCGGGCCATGGGCGCCAAGCGGTCCACCCGCCGGATGGAGCGGTTGCGCGAGCGGTTCTACGCCGGCGCGGCCGGTCACGGCATCGACCCCGGGCTGGCCGGGCGGATCTACGAGAAGCTGTTGGCGTTCGCCAACTTCGGCTTCCCGGAGAGCCACGCGCTGAGCTTCGCGCTGCTGGTGTTCGCCAGCGCCTGGTTCAAGCTCTACTACCCGGCGGCGTTCTGCGCCGCACTGCTGCGGGCCCAGCCGATGGGGTTCTACTCGCCGCAGTCGCTGGTCGCCGATGCCCGCCGGCACGGGGTGACCGTGCGTGGCCCGGACGTCAACGCCAGCCTCGCGCACGCCACCCTGGAGCCGGTGACCGAGGGCGGCGCCGAGCGCGCGGTGCGGCTGGGTCTCGGCTCGGTGCGCACGATCGGGGACCCGCTCGCCGAGCGGATCGTCGCCGCGCGCGGCTCCGAGGCGTTCCGGGACATGGCCGATCTGGCCCGGCGGGTGCAGTTGACCCGGGCGCAGGTCGAGGCGCTGGCCACGGCGGGGGCGTTCGGGTGCTTCGGGGTGCACCGCCGGGAGGCGTTGTGGGCGGCCGGAGCGGTGGCCGGGGAACGACCGGACCGGTTGCCGGGCACCACGGTCGGCACGGCGGCCCCGCCGCTGCCCGGCATGGACGAGATCGAGTTGGCGGTGGCCGATGTCTGGGCGACCGGCCTGTCCCCGGACAGCTTCCCGACCCAGTTCGTCCGGGAGCGGCTGAACCGGCTCGGTGCGCTGCCGGCCGCTGAACTGTCCACAGTGGAGCACGGCACCCGGGTGCTGATCGGCGGGGCGGTGACGCACCGGCAGCGCCCCGCGACGGCCGGCGGGGTCACGTTTCTCAACATCGAGGACGAGACCGGCATGGTCAACGTGGTGTGCACGGTCGGCCTGTGGGCCCGCTACCGGCGCGTGGCCCGAACCTCGGCGGCGCTGTTCGTGCGCGGGGTGGTGGAGAACGTGGAGGGAGTGGTCAGCATCCTCGCCGACCGCCTCGAACCACTGCGGCTGACGATCCCGAGCAAGTCGCGGGACTTCCGTTGAACCACTAGCGCTCCGGGGGTTTGTGGCGGTGGACCTCGATGAGGCGGCCGTCGGCCAGGAGGGCTTCGACCCGTTCCGGGAGGAGGTAGGCGGTACCGCCGCCGGCCTGGTCGAACCAGGGGATCGAGGTGCCGGTGAGGACCTGGAACGGGCGGGCCACCCGGTAGCTGTGGAACGGGCGGTCGATCCACTCCGGGACCAGCGAGCGCTGGGTGAACGGGGTGCCGGCGGCGAAGGTGAGGTTGCCGTCCGGCTCGCCGAACCGGTCGATCTCGGTGCCCGGGGCGAGGTCCATGAGTTGCTTGCCGCGGAACAGGGTCAGCGGGGGCTCGCCGGGTAGGGGCTGGATCGGCCAGCGCTGGGACGGTGCGGCCGCCGGGCGGGACTCGGGGGCCGGACGGGGCGCCGGGGGCGGGTGGATCTCGGTGCGCGGGGCCGGTGCGGGGAGCGCGGGCGGCGCTTCCCTGGTGACGACGGGCGGCGCCGGCTCCCGGGTGGGCAGGGCGTGCTCCCGGTTCGTCGGAGCCGGCTCCCGGGTGGACGGCGCGTGCTCCCAGGTGTGCGGTTCCGGCTCCCGGGGCAGCGCTGGTTCCCGGGTCGGCAGTGCGTACTCCCGGGTGGGTGACGCTGGTTCCCGGGCGGCCAGCGGCTCTCGGGTGGGCAGCGGTTCCCGGGCGGCCAGCGGTTCCCGGGTGGGCAGCGGTTCCCGGGCGGGTACCGGTGGCGCGGCGGGTTCGATGTCGCGGGACAGCCGGTGGGCGCCACCGACCCAGGCGGCGATCTGGGTGCGGTCCTCCTCGCTGAGCGGCGGTTCGGGCAGCGGGGCGACCCTCGGCTCGAACAGCGAGAACGGCCGCTCGGGTTCCGGCTCGGGGGCCGGCGGCGGCGGTGGCACGTCCGGCTCGGCGGGCGGGTCGAGCAGGGCCTCGATCGGGACCGCCAGGGTCGGTTGCGGCTCGGCGGCGCGCGGCTCCGGCTCGGGCTCGGGCTCCGGTTCGGGTTCCGGGGCGGGCGGCTCGACCGCCCGGGTCTCGGCGACGGTTGCCTCGTCGTCCAGGACCTCGTCGTCCAGGACCTCGTCGTCCGGTTCGGCGGCGGTGTCCTCGTCGACCGCGGCCAGGACGACCGCGGGCGGCACGAGCACGGTGGGCGGCGCGACCGGAGCCGGGGCGGGCGGCGGCGCCGGAGCGGCCAGCGGGACCGGAGGCGGCGGCACCGAGGGGAGCGGAGCCGGCGGCAGCGCGGGCGGGGGCGGCGGGGGCGGTGGCACCGGGGCCGCGACCGGCGGGCCGACCGGCGCGATGGGTTCGGGGGCGGTACGTCCGCTGGTGTCCATCATCAGCTTGCCGAACAGGAACGCCGCCGCGTCGGCGACATCCTCGAACATCGCGGGCGCCACGAAGTCGCGGTCGTACCAGCCGACCCGCCAACCGTCCGGGGTCTGGTCCATGGTCCAGCCCCGCTCACCGGGCGGACCGATGCGGTAGGCCGAGGCCGGCACCCCCATCGCGGTCAGCCGGGCCCGCAGCGCGTCGATGACCGGCCCGGGCGGGCCCTGCGACGGCAGTGCGGCCAGCGGTGGGGCGGCCAGCGGTGGGGCGGCCGGCGGTGGGGCGGCCGGCGGCGGACCGGCCGCCGGGCGGGGTGGCGGCAGCTCGGCCGGCAGGCGCGGCGGCGGCGGTTCGACCGGCGGGCGCGGGACCGCCATCGTCAGGTCGGCCGACGCGGGCGGGCGGCGCTGCGGCGGCGGCCCGACCGGCGGGCGGGGTGGGCCCGGCGGCTGCTGGGGCACCGGCACCGGCATACCCGGGGTGACCGGCGCGATCGGCGGGATACCCCGGCTGACGAACGCCGTGGCCGCGGTCAGGGTCTTCTCGTCCACCTCCGGCACCCGGGCGCCCATCCGGCGGATGTGCTCGACCAGGTCCGGCTCGGGCGAGACCTTGTAGGTGTTGAGGTAGTAGTTCACCGCCGCCGGCCAGATCCAGGTGCCGTCGGTGTAGAACGCGACCGGCACCAGCGGCCGGCCCTCCGGGTCCAGCCGGTCCACCTCCAGGTGCCGGTTCTGCAGCACGGTCGGCGCGCCGTTGAGGTAGTTGAGCAGCATGCCGCGCTCGTCGTCGCCGACCGGCGGCCGGTTCACGACCGGCCGGCCGTTGCTGCCGGAGCCGTCGAAGATCCGCGCCATGCGGAACCGCGGCACGGTCTCCGGCGGCAGGCCGGCGGCGCGGCGGCGCAGCCACTCCGGGATGTTGTCCTCGGACCGGGGGAACATCCGCAGGTCGTCCGCGTAGGCCGGGGGCGGCGGCGGCACCCGCCAGTCCGGCTCCTTGCGGTCGTAGTCCAGGTTGTAGTTGGACGGGTGATCCAGCCGGTACCGGGCGTTGTACCAGGTGCCCCGGGCGTCGCGGTACATCCCGGTACGCAGCCGGGCGAACATCGCGGTGATCTCGGCCGGCACCTGCCACTCGGTGGCGTCGTCGTCGGCGAACACCACCTCGGCGTCGGCCTCGAAGTAACGGCCGACCGCGCGGTAGTAGATCGTCACCTGGTCCCAGTTGGGCGGCGCGGCGCGCAGCACGGTCAACCCGATCTGCTTGACCAGGGCATCCTGTTCAGTTGGGTCCAGCTTTGTCGCTTGCACCTTCCGCTCCCTCCGGGGGCGACCGGAGGTCACTCTAGCTGCGCGGTCAGGATGGGCACCCGTGCAGACCGAGTTGCCCGACACACGACACACGGCCACCCAGCGGGTGGCCGGCGCTGTCCTGGCCGCCGTTGGTGGCCTGGGCCTGGCGGTACAGGGCCGGGTGAACGGTCAGCTCGGCCATCTGCTCGGCGACGGGATCGTGGCCGCGGTCATCTCGTTCGTGACCGGACTGGTGGTGCTGGTCGTCTGGGTCGCCGTGCTGCCCTCCACCCGGCGCGGGGTGGTCCGGCTGGTCCGCGGCCTGCGCGCCGGGCGGCTGCGCTGGTGGGAGTGCTTCGGCGGGGTGTGCGGCGGGTTCGTGGTGGCCTCCCAGGGCATCACCGTGCCGGTCCTCGGGGTGGCCGTGTTCACCGTCGCGGTGGTCGGCGGGATGGTGGTGAGCAGCCTGTTCGTGGACCGGGCCGGGATCGGACCGGCCGGGCCGCAGCCGATCACCGGCCCCCGGGTGGCCGGCGCGGTGCTGGCCGTGGCCGCGGTCGGCCTGGCGGTCTCGCCGCGGCTGGGCGACCCGTCCGGGCTGTGGCTGGCCGTGCTGCCGGCGCTGGCCGGGCTCGGTCTGGCCTGGCAGGTGGCGGTGAACGGGCTGGTACGCCGGGAGTCGGACAACGTGATCGTGCCGACGCTGGTGAACTTCGCCACCGGGTTCGCCGCGCTGCTGGTGGCGCTGGCCGTGGACCTGGTGCTGCGCGGCAGGCCGGCCGCGCCGCCCACCCAGTGGTGGCTCTACCTCGGCGGGTTGCTCGGCATCGTCGCGGTGGTCACCGCGGTGGTGGCGGTACGGCTGGTCGGCGTCCTGCTGCTGGGGCTGGCGTCGGTGGCCGGCCAGCTGGTCGGCGCCGTGGTCCTGGACGCGGTGGCGCCGACCGCCGGCGGCGGGCTGACCGTCCAGGGGGTGGCCGGGGCGGCGGTCACGATGATGGCCGTGGGGGTGGCCGCTCTCCGCCTGGAAGGATGGCGGGGTGACCGCGACCATCCTGGACGGCAAGGCGACCCGTGAGGCGATCTTCGAGGACCTGACCGGGCGGGTGGCCGCGCTCAAGGACCGCGGGGTGGTGCCCGGGCTGGGCACCGTGCTGGTCGGCGACGACCCGGGCTCGCACGCCTACGTGCGGGGCAAGCACAACGCGTGCGCCAAGGTGGGCATCCGGTCGATCCGCCGGGACCTGCCGGCGCACGCCACCCAGGCCGAGGTCGAGGCCGTGATCGACGAGCTGAACGCCGACCCGGACTGCACCGGCTACCTGGTGCAGTTACCGATCCCCGGCCACCTCGACTCCGGCGCGATCCTGGAGCGCGTCGACCCGGCCAAGGACGCCGACGGACTGCACCCGGTCAACCTGGGCCGGCTGGTACTCGGCGAGACCGGGCCGCTGCCCTGTACCCCGAGGGGCATCGTGGCCCTGCTGCGGCGCTACGCGGTGCCGATCGCCGGCGCCCGGGTGACGGTGATCGGCCGCGGGGTGACCGTGGGCCGGCCGCTCGGCCTGCTGCTGACCCGGCGCAGTGAGAACGCCACGGTCACGCTGTGCCACACCGGGACGAAGGACCTGGCCGCCGAGGTGCGCCGGGCCGACATCGTGGTGGCCGCGGCCGGCAGTGCCGCGCTGATCACCCCGGACATGGTCAAGCCGGGCGCCGCCGTGCTGGACGTGGGCATCACCCGGACCGAGCAGGGCCTGGTCGGCGACGTTCACCCGGACGTGCGCGAGGTCGCCGGCCACCTGGCGCCGATGCCCGGCGGGGTCGGGCCGATGACCGTCGCGATGCTGCTGACGAACACGGTGGCCGCGGCCGAGCGGGGCCTGCCGCAATGAGGTCGCAGTTCCCGTTCCTCCTGGTGCTGGCCGTGGTCGTGGTCGGCCTGGTCCGGATCGCGCAGTACTACTGGCGCGAGGGGACGGTGCTGCTGGGCGGCGCGCTGCTGCTCGCGGCGCTGCTGCGGGCGCTGCTGCCGGCCGACCGCGCCGGCCTGGTGGCGATTCGCGGCCGGGGCGTGGATGTGTTGCTGTACGGGGGTTTGGGCGTCGCGGTGATGGCCGTCGCGCTGACCATCCAGGGCGGCCCGCTTACCCAGTAGCCTGGTGAGCTGCCCGTTCCGAGCTTGGTAGCCTCCCGGTTGTGCCCCCCATCAACGTCCCAATCAACGTCACGGTGACCGGTGCGGCCGGCCAGATCGGCTACGCACTGCTGTTCCGTATCGCCTCCGGTCAGCTGCTCGGGCCCGACATCCCGGTGCACCTGCGCCTGCTCGAGATCCCCCCGGCCATCCGCGCCGCCGAGGGCACCGCCATGGAGCTGGACGACTGTGCGTTCCCCCTGGTGGCCGGCATCGACATCACCGACGACCCGAAGCGCGCCTTCGACGGCGTGAACGTGGCCCTGCTGGTCGGTGCCCGGCCGCGGACCAAGGGCATGGAGCGCGGTGATCTGCTCGAGGCCAACGGCGGCATCTTCAAGCCGCAGGGCGAGGCGATCAACGTCGGCGCCGCCGACGACGTGCGGGTGCTCGTGGTCGGCAACCCGGCCAACACCAACGCGCTGATCGCGTCCGCGCACGCGCCGGACGTCCCGGCCGAGCGGTTCACCGCGATGACCCGGCTGGACCACAACCGGGCGATCTCCCAGGTCGCCAAGAAGCTCGGCGTGCCGCTGACCGAGATCCGCAAGCTCGCGATCTGGGGCAACCACTCCGCCACCCAGTACCCGAGCCTGCGGCACGCGGAGGTCGGCGGGCGGCCGGCGCTGGAGGTCATCGGCGACGAGGCGTGGGTTCGGGACGACTTCATCCCGACCGTGGCCAAGCGCGGCGCCGCGATCATCGAGGCGCGTGGGGCGTCGTCGGCGGCATCGGCCGCCAACGCGGCGATCGACCACGTCTTCGACTGGGTGAACGGCACCCCGGATGGTGACTGGACCTCGGTGGCGCTGCCCTCCGACGGCTCCTACGGGGTGCCCGACGGCCTGATCTCCTCGTTCCCGTGCGTGTCCAGGGACGGGCGCTGGGAAATCGTGCAGGGCCTGGAAGTCGACGAGTTCTCCCGGGAGCGGATCGACGCGTCGGTGCGCGAGCTGGAAGAGGAACGCGCAGCCGTCCGAGACCTCGGCCTCGTCTGAGTTAGCGCCGTCACACCGGTTCGCGTGAAGTTCGCGCCGGACCGTCACGATTCGGGGATTGGCTGCCCCAAATTCGAAACATCTCGCACCTGGCGGCCGAACACTGGGCAAGACCCGAGGAGAGGTACGAGATGACCGCCGACAGCGTGTACAACAAAGAGCTCGTTGCGCTTGCCGACGACCTGCCGGTCCGCTCGCGTTGGACTTACGACGTGCGTGAGCCGTTCACCATCGCCGTTGCCTTTCAGACGGAACAGGACCACTGGGTCCGCTGGGTGTTCGCCCGGGACCTGCTGGTGAACGGGATGACCGGCTCGGCCGGCATCGGCGACGTGCGGCTGCGGCCCCGGCGCACCGACGGCCGGACCATGCTGCAGCTGGAGATCGAGTCGCCCGAGGGGCACGCGGTGCTCGACCTGGAGCGCGAGCAGGTGCAGCTGTTCCTGGAGGAGACGTTCCGGCTCGTTCCGCTCGGACAGGAGTCCGACTACTTCGACCTCGACGGCCTGATCGACGAGATCACCAACGTCTGACCGCCCGGCGGCGCTTACGCGCAAGCCCGGGTAAGGGTTTCCAGGGTCCTGGCCTTCTCCTGGGTCCAGGTGGCGATCTCGTTCGGGTTGATGTTCTGTTCGCGCAGCTCGCCGACCTTGTTCGCCATGTCGTTGAGCGCGTCCTTGAGCGCCTGGTCCGGGGTGGCGCCGGCCAGGTCCCGCAGTTCCTCGGCCTTGCGCTGGGCTTCCTCCGCGGCCTTCTCCGGGTCGGCCGCGTCGGGGTTGAAACCGGCCAGGCGGAGCGCCTCGGCGCAGATGCTGACCTTGTCCGATGCCCGGTTGACGGTGTCGCTCGCCTCCCGGACCGAGTCACATCCGGTCAGCACCACGACCAGCGCCGCGGCGCCGGCCACCCACCGGATCAATGCTCGCCGTGTTCGACGACGCAGTCCGGGCCGGGGAACACGAGGGCCTCGTGGCCGTCCGAGTAGCGCACGAGGTACGGGGGCGCGCCCTCGTGACCGCGCACATCGATGATCTCGGCCAGCTGGTCCGGGTTCCCCACGTTCCGGCCGTGCACATGTAGCCGGTCGCCTATCGTCGCGTGCATCTGTCGACCACCTCCGCCACCTAAGGGTAGAGCGGACCCGCGGGCACGCAACAGCCGTTGTTCTACCCTCATCCGGGTGGCTTCTCCGATCGACCGGCGTCCCGGCGCCGCGGGCGAGCTCGTGCTGCGCCGGGCCGGCGAGCACTTCGAGATCATCGCCAACGGCACGTTTCTGATGGACACGCGCAACGGCGAGTCGGAGCGGCTGCTGGTGACCGCGGCCGCGGACGCGATGCCGGCCGGTGGCGCGATGCTGCTCGGCGGGCTCGGGGTCGGCTTCTCGCTGCGCGCCGCGCTGGACCATCCACGGGTCGGCCCGGTGGTGGTGGTCGAGCGGGAGACCGCGGTCATCGAGTGGAACACCGGCCCGCTGCGCGCGGTGCACGGCGACGCGCTGGCCGATCCCAGGGTGCGGTGCGTGCCGGCGGACCTGCTGCGCTGGCTCGCCGACGGCCCGGAACCGTTCGACGCGATCTGCCTCGACATCGACAACGGTCCGGAGTGGACAGTGAGCGAGGACAACGCCGCGCTCTACGGTGCCACCGGCCTGGACCTGGTGCTCGACGCGCTCACTCCGGCGGGGGTGCTCACGGTCTGGAGCGCGGCGCCGAGCGCGGAGTTCGCCGCGCTGTTGCGCACCCGGTTCGCCACGGTCGAGACGCTCTCCGTTCCGGTCGCCCGGGGCGAGCCGGACGTCGTCTTCGTGGCCTGTGTTTGATTGGCTTGCTCCGCTCGCGGGAGCGGGGCTTTGGGTGATGTCTTCCTTCGTGCGCTGCTCGGTCGCTCGGTCCTCGCTCCCTGCGCTGCTCCTCAGTCCAGACATCGCCGCCCCGCTCGGGCTCGCGAGGGTTCAGGTGTTCTTGGCGGCGGCCTTGGTGGCCTTCTTGAAGGCGCGCACCTCGGCCAGGCTGGGCTCGTCGATGACGTCGGCGATGGAACGGTGTGAGCCCGCCTCGCCGTAGTTGCCGGCTGCCTCGCGCCAGCCGGTGGCGGACAGGCCGAACTGCTTGCCAAGCAGGGCAAGGAAGATCTTCGCCTTCTGCTCGCCGTAGCCCGGCAATGCCTTGAGCCGGCGCAGAATCTCGGCGCCGTCCGGGTCGCCGCGCCGCCAGATCTCCTCGGCGGCGCCGTCGTAGTGCTCCACCACGTAGCTCGCCAGGGCTTGCACCCGCTTGGCCATGGCGCCGCCGAACCGGTGGATCGCCGGCGGGGTCACGCACAGTTCGGTGAACTTCTCCGGGTCGTAGTCCGCGATCAGCCGCGCGTCCACCGAGCCGATCCGGTCGGCGATCTTCTTCGGGCCGGCGAACGCCACCTCCATCGGGATCTGCTGATCCAGCAACATCCCGATGAGCAGGGCCAACGGCTCCCGCTCGAGCAACGCGTTCGCGTCCGGATCCTTGGTGAGCCACAGCGCCATGCGGTCATCTTTTCACGCGCATGGAAGGGGGAGGCCGCGCCCGGCGCGGGGTGTCGGGCGCGGCCTCCCCGGCCGGACCACCTACTTCTTGCGGGCGGGAGCAGGGGTGTTCAGCGGCGTGTTGCCGGGGTCGATCAACGTCGGCACCGTCCCCGCCTTGTGCGCCTTGAACACGTCGTCCACGTACTCGCGGGTGAACATCGAGGCCAGCACCGCCATGCCGCCTCGCCGGATCCGCAGCTCACCGTGGCCGAGCTGGCCGGTGATCTTGATACGCCGGCCGCCCGGCGTCTCCTCGAACGGCGCGTCCTTCACCCGGGCACGGCCGACCTTGTTCAGGTCCCAGTGGTCCACGACCGCGTTCTCCGGAACCAGCACCTTGATGATGGAACGCTCGGCCAAGAGGTCGATCTCGATGTCACCGTCCTCGATCTGCGGCGAGCGCAGGTCGAGCACGACCGAACCGCGCATCGCCTTCACCTCGATCCGGCGCGCGGTGGTCCAGTGGCCGAGCTTGCGGTTGCTCGAGTAATGCGCCTGCACGTAGGCCACCTGCGGGGTGGTCTCGTTGGACGTCTGCGGGGAGTTCATCACAGTCTTCCTTCCTGGAATCGGGCAACTACCTCGCATACTGAGTGGCTCGTCTGTAAAGTCTCTCAGTAACTAAGAGAGTAGGTGGCGAAGAAGCACGTGTCAAGGAACTCCAAGAATCTGAGCGACGAGAAATTTCGATCGCCCTACGATCGGCTCATGTTCCGACCTGCCTACCCGATCACCACCGCCCGGCTGCTGCTCCGGCCGTTCCGCGCCGGCGACCTCGACGCCCTGCACGCCATCCAGTCCCGTCCGGACGTCACCCGGTACCTGCTCTGGGGAACCCGCACCCGGGACGAGGTCGCCGAGGCGTTGCGGGCCCGGCTCGCCATGGACGCTCTCGAGAAGCAGGGCGACATCTTGGTGCTGGCCGTGACGCTGCGCGAGTCCGGAGTGCTGATCGGCGACGTGAACCTGGCCTGGCACAGCGAAGAGCACCGGTCGGGCGAGTTCGGCTTCGTGTTCCACCCCGACCACCACGGGCACGGCTACGCCGGGGAGGCCGCCGTCGAGATGCTCCGGCTCGGGTTCGAGGGCCTTGGCCTGCACCGCATCGTCGGCCGGGCCGACGGCCGCAACGTCGCTTCCGCCCGGTTGATGGAGAAGTTGGGACTGCGGCGCGAGGCCTACTTCGTGCAGAACGAGTTCCTCAAGGGCGAATGGACCGACGAGGTCGTGTACGCCATGCTCGCCAGGGAGTGGGCGGATCGCTGACCGCCCCGGTTACCAGTACGCTTGTACCGTATACAAGCGCGAGAGGAGCCTCCCGGGAGATGGCCAAGATCAAGGTCCAGGGGACGGTCGTCGAGCTCGACGGCGACGAGATGACCCGGATCATCTGGAAGTTCATCAAGGACAAGCTGATCCACCCGTATCTGGACGTCAACCTCGACTACTACGACCTCGGTATCGAGCATCGGGACGCCACCGACGACCAGGTCACCGTGGACGCGGCGAACGCGATCGCCCGGCACGGGGTCGGCGTCAAGTGCGCCACCATCACGCCGGACGAGGCGCGGGTGGCCGAGTTCGGTCTGAAGAAGATGTGGCGCAGCCCCAACGGCACGATCCGCAACATCCTCGGCGGCGTGATCTTCCGGGAGCCGATCGTCATCGGCAACATCCCGCGTCTGGTGCCGAGTTGGACCAAGCCGATCATCATCGGCCGCCACGCGCACGGCGACCAGTACAAGGCCACCGACTTCAAGGTGCCCGGTCCCGGCACGCTGACCATCACCTACACGCCGGACGGCGGCGGCGAGCCGATGCAGTTCGAGGTCGCCCAGTTCCCGGACGGCGGCGGCGTCGCAGTCGGTATGTACAACTACCGGCGCTCGATCGAGGACTTCGCCCGCTCGTCGTTCCGCTACGGACTTGAGCGCAAGTACCCGGTCTACATGTCCACCAAGAACACGATTCTCAAGGCCTACGACGGCATGTTCAAGGACGTGTTCCAGGAGATCTTCGACGACGAGTTCAAGGCCGACTTCGACGCCGCCGGGCTCACCTACGAGCACCGGCTGATCGACGACATGGTGGCCGCCGCGCTCAAGTGGGAGGGCGGCTACGTCTGGGCGTGCAAGAACTACGACGGCGACGTCCAGTCCGACACCGTGGCGCAGGGCTTCGGCTCGCTCGGCCTGATGACCTCGGTGCTGATGACGCCGGACGGCAAGGTGGAGGCCGAGGCGGCGCACGGCACGGTGACCCGGCACTACCGCCAGCACCAGGCCGGCAAGCCGACCTCGACCAACCCGATCGCGTCGATCTTCGCGTGGACCCGGGGTCTGGAGGCGCGCGGCAAGATGGACGGCACGCCCGAGGTGGTGCAGTTCGCCGAGACCCTGGAGCGGGTGATCATCGAGACCGTGGAGAGCGGGAAGATGACCAAGGACCTGGCGATCCTGGTCGGACCCGACCAGGAGTTCCAGACCACCGAGGAATTCCTCGCCACTCTGGACGAGAATCTGCAGGCTCGGATGGCCTCGGCCTGATCGGTTCGTTGAACATTTAAGGTGCAATGGACGCGTGCTCGAGCACGCGTCCATTGCACTTGTTTACCGTGCGTGTGACAGTTGTCTCGGACTGTGTACGTACTCGTGGAAACGGAGGGGTTGTCGTGGCCTCGTTTCCCAAGCGGCCGCTTCTGATCGGCGGCGCGGTGGCCGGAATCGGCGTGCTCTACCTGCTCGGTGGCCCGCAGCAGGACGCCGCGGCCAGTGACCCCAACCAGTGCCGGATCACCGTCACCGCCGATGTGCTGCGGGTGCGCGCCGCGCCCGCGCTGAACGCGGAGATCGTCGGGCGGTTGACCCAGGGCCAGCAGACCAACGCGGAGAAGGTCGTGCAGGACGGGTTCCGCAAGATCGACGACAAGCACTGGGTCGCCGCTGATTTCACCCAAACCGTGTCCGGACACGACTGCGGCTGAGCTACCGTCAGCGGGTGGGGCAACGTCGCGCGGGCTGTCTGGTTCTGGGGCTGATACTGCTCCTCACGTCGGCGTGCGCCGGCAATGCGGTGGCCGGCGCCCCGGTGCCGATCGAGAACCCGGTGAGCGCGCCGGCGAAGGTGAGCCGGCCGAGGCCCCCGATCACGGTGAGCACCACGGCGCCGCCACAGACCGCCAGGCCGTCGGCGGACGTCTTGAGCGGGCTGGTCGGGGTGTGGGAGGGCGAGTACACCTGCACCCAGGGGCTCACCGGGATGAAGGTGACCCTCGGCGCGCCCTCGGCCGGCATCATGCCGGTGACGGTCGAGTTCTTTCCGCTGCCGAGCAACCCGTCGGTGCCGAAGGGCAGCTACACCATGGCCGCCAGCCTGGGTTCCGGCGGCCAGCTGATGTTCAAGCAGCAGCAGTGGATCAACCAGCCGCCCGGTTACACCATGATCGACATGGTGGTCACGAGCCCGGTCCGGGCGGACGTCAAGCAGCTCAGCGGCGACATTCTCAAACAGTCGTGCAAGGGGTTCTCGTTACGCAGGCCCTGACCGAGGCCCCCCGCGCGGCGCGTACGGCCGGTTGGCGCTACGCTCCCGGCGACGAGCGTCACTGAGGTCTACGATCCCCCAGTCGGGTGAACGAGTGCCGACGAAAGTGCAGGAGGCCCCAACAGTGCGCAACCACAATGGGCGCAACCACGATGGGTGTAGCCATACGAGCACCCTTCGGCGGTGGGCGACGGTGACGGCCCTGCTGCCGGTCATGCTGGTGGCGGTCGCGGCCCGGGCCGTCGCCGACACCGATGAGGGGTTGACCAGCTCGTTCGGTGTGGCCGGCCCGGTGGGCATCGTCGCGGTGCTGGCCGGGATCGGTGGTCTGGTCGCCGGCCTGCTGCGCCGCAGGCGCACCGAGGTGGCCCGTTCCGAGGCCCAGACCGCGGTCATCGAGAAGATCGTCGACCCGGTCCGCGACCACGGCGACCGACTGCGCGAGCCCAGAGCGAACACAGCCTGAACCCCTGATACGTCACGGTGCCGCCCCCGGGACCTCCCGGGGGCGGCACCGTCGTCTACCGCCTACTTGGTGACCGCGTCCAGCGCGTCCACCAGGCCGGCTCCGTAGAAGCCCCGCCCGGACGCGCCGCCCTGGCAGGTGGCCAGGAACGCACCGTCACCGGTCGGGTCGTACGGGTTCGGCGGGCAGGCCAGCCGGTCGGCCTGGCTCTCCAAGGCCCGGATCACCCGGTTCGCGTTCCAGTTCGGATGGGTGCTGCGGATCAGCGCGACGACGCCGGCCGCGTGCGGCGAGGCCATCGACGTGCCCTGGGCGTAGCCCCAGCGACCGCCCACGATCGTGGACAGCACCCGGCCGTTGGCGTCCGGTGTCTGCGGGATCACCAGAGAGTCCCCGCCCGGCGCCGCGACCTCGGTGTCCTCACCGATGCCGTAGTTGGAGTAGAACGACTTGCGCGCGGTGGCCCCGACCGCGGTCACGCCGACCACACCGCTGATCTCCTGCGGTAGCTGCGGGCAGTCGTTGCCCACGGTCCGCGTGATCGGCGTCTGGTTGTTCGGGCTGCCGGGGTCGACCACGTCGTGCGCCAGGTCCCAGTTCTGGTTGCCCAGCGCCACCACGTTGACCACGTCCCGGCGCGCCGCGAAGTCGACCGCCCGGCGCACCGCCTCGGCGGCGGCCTTCTGGTCCGGGTCGTCGCGGCACCACTTGAACCACGGGTCGATGAAGTAGGAGTTGTTGGTGGCGTCCATGCCGTGCTCGGCGGCCCAGATGAACCCGCAGATCGCGGCCTCGGGGTAGATGAACCCGTCGTCGTCGACCACCTTCACCGCGGCGATCCGCACGCCGGGCGCCACCCCGGCGATCCCGACGCCGTTACGCGCGGCCGCGATCGAACCGGCCACGTGCGTGCCGTGCGTGCTGGTCGTCGGGGCCCACGCGGACGGCGACGGATCCGGCACGCCGTTCAGGCAGCCCACCGAGTTGGCCGGGTCCAGGTTCGGGGCCAGGTCCGGGTGGGTGGCCTCGATGCCCGAGTCGAGCACGCCGACCAGCACGTCCCGGCTGCCCGGGGAGACCGAGCTCGCGGCGTCCGCGCGGATCAGCCGCATGTCCCACTGGTTGGCCTCGAGCGGCTCGAACGCCGCCGGACCGACGCCCGCCTTCGACTTGTCGGTCTGCACCGCCTCCAGGTCGTTGCTGGCCCTGGCGATGGCCGGCGCCGGTGGCACGAACTCGACCAGCGCCCGGGTCGCGCCGACGCCCTGCACGGCCGGGAGCCGGCGCAGCGCCTGAGCGAACTGGATGCTCGGCGAGGTGGCGATCACGACGCCGATCTGCGGCCAGCTCTTGACGACCGTGCCGCCCGCGGCGACGACGGACGCCTCGGTCCTGGCCAGGCCCGCACCGGTGGGTCCGAGCACCGCGAAATGTGCCGCCGGCCCCTCCTGCGCGGCCGCGGGTGTCGCCGCCACGGTGGTGAGCGCCGCCGCCGAGGCCAGCACGGTTGCTACCGCCAAGCCGCGTAAGCGAAGTCTTCGTTGCACGAGCTACCTCCATCAACGGACGGGGGTCGCACTCCTCGCCGGTTGGCGAATGTGCGAACCGGGGCGGCAAAACCCTTCCACCGCAATGGAAGGCCCGGCAAGCCGCCGGATGGCCGGAAAATGGCCGGGCGGCGGCGGGCTAGCGGTTCCGTTCTGGGAGAATCCGCACGTGTCGACCGAACGCCCCCGGGTACTGTCCGGCATCCAGCCGACCGGCGAGTCCTTTCACCTCGGCAACTATCTCGGCGCGTTGCGCCAGTGGGTGGCGCTGCAGGACACGCATGACGCGTTCTATTTCGTCGCCGATCTGCACGCGCTGACCGTCGACTACGACCCGAAGGTGCTCAGCGCCCGGACCCACAACTCGGTCGCGCAGCTGCTGGCCGTGGGGCTGGACCCGGAGCGGGCCACCCTGTTCGTGCAGAGCCATGTGCACGAACACGCCGAGCTGGGCTGGGTGATGCAGTGCCTGACCGGTTTCGGCGAGGCCAGCCGGATGGTGCAGTTCAAGGACAAGTCGGCCAAGCAGGGCGCGGACCGGGTCAGCGTCGGGCTGTTCTCCTACCCGTCGCTGCAGGCGGCCGACATTCTGGTGTACCGGCCGCAGTACGTGCCGGTCGGCGAGGACCAGCGGCAGCACCTGGAGCTGACCCGGGACCTGGCGCAGCGGTTCAACTCCCGGTTCGGCAAGGCGTTCGTCCCGCCGGATCCGTACATCCTCAAGGACGCGGCCAAGATCTACGACCTGCAGGAGCCCGGCGCCAAGATGAGCAAGTCGGCGTCCAGCCCGGCGGGAATCGTCGAGTTGCTGGACGAGCCGAAGGCGTCGGCGAAGAAGATCCGCTCGGCGGTCACCGACGCCGGTCGCGAGGTCATCTACGACCCGGAGCGCAAACCCGGCGTGTCCAACCTGCTGGTGATCTACTCGGCGCTGGCCGGGAGCGCCATCGGCGACCTGGAGGACGAGTACGCGGGGCGGGGTTACGGCGACCTCAAGAAGGACCTCGGCGAGGTGCTGGTCGAGTGGGTCACGCCGATCCGCGACCAGGTGCGCACCTACCTGGCCGACCCGGCCGAGCTGGACAAGATCCTGCACCGGGGCGCCGAGCGGGCCCGCGAGGTCGCCGCCGCGACCCTGCGCACCGTCTACGACCGGCTGGGGCTGCTCCGCCCGGCCGGCTGAGCTAGCGTCTGCCTGGTGCCAGCCGAGGACACACCCAGGAAGTCCTTCCTGAGCAGACTGCGCGACCGGCCCAGCGTCGACCACCTGATCCGCGCGGGCGACAGCTACATCACGCACAACGGTGACCACTACGCCGCGGCGATCACCTACTTCAGCGTGCTCTCGCTGCTGCCGATGGTCATGATCGCGTTCGCGGTCGCCGGGTTCTTCCTGGCCGGCAACGAAGAACTGCTGCGGGAGATCCAGCAGGGCATCACCGAGGCGGCGCCGCCTGCGTTCGCCGACTTCATCAACGACCTGATCAACCAGGCCATCAACGCCCGCACCTCGGTCGGCGTGGTCGGTCTGGTGATCGCCGCCTACTCCGGGCTGGGCTGGATGACCAGCCTGCGCGACGCGCTGAGCGCGATGTGGCAGCACGCCATCCCGGACCGGCCGTTCCTGCGCAACCTGCTATCCGACCTGCTGTCCCTGATCAGCCTCGGGCTCGCGTTGCTGGTCTCGCTGAGCATCACCACGCTCGGCACCGGGCTCGGCGACAGCCTGCTGCGCTGGCTGGGGCTCGACGACGACGGGTGGGCGGTGTTCCTGTTGTTGCTGGCCTCCATCGGGCTGTCGCTGGTGATCAACTGGCTGTTGTTCCTGTGGGTGCTCACCCGGCTGCCCCGGCAGCGGGTCAGCGCCCGAGCGGCCATGCGGGGCGCGGTGTTCATGGCGGTCGGGTTCGAGATTCTCAAGCAGGGGGCCACGATCTTCCTGTCGTTCGTGACCGACACGCCGACCTGGAAGCTGTTCGGTCCGATCATCGGCCTGCTGCTGTTCGCGAACCTGGTGTCCCGGCTGCTGTTGTTCGTCACCGCGTGGACGGCGACCGCCCGCGAGAACCTCGACCAGGCGCCTGCGGTGAGCTCGCCCGTGGTGATCCGGCCGGTGGTCGAGGTGCACAAGGGTCCCCGGATCCGGGACGGCGCGGCGCTGCTGGGCACCGGGCTGTTGCTCGGCGTCCTGTGGGACCGGCGCAGACGACAGCGTTAGGCGCGAACGGTCAGCCGGCGGCGGACCGGACGGCCCGGGCCCGGCGGCGTCGCCACCACATCGCGGTGGAGATCAGCACGGCGACCCCGGCCAGCACCACCAGCGGCAGGCCGACGTTGCCGAACGCCGACCGGGAGACGGCTTCGGCGTCCTCGGTGGTGTTGCCACCGGAGACCGGCATCAGCTCGGCGCTGTCGGCGCCGCTGACGTCGCCCTTGGGCTGAGCCTCGGGGGCCCGGTCGACGAGCTCGCCGACCTGCCGGCTGCCCGACTTGACCAGCGTGAACCCGTAGTCGAGCAAACTCGCCGCCTGGTCGGACAGCGGGCCGGGGGCGCGCTCGCCGCGCAGCAGCACGACGGCCAGCCGGTGCCCGTCCCGCTCGGCGGCGCCGAGGTAGGTGTGCCGGGCGTCGTCGGTGAACCCGGTCTTGCCGCCCAGGAAGCCGGCGTAGCCGCGGAGCAGCTTGTTGTCGTTGTTGACCTTGAAGCCCGGCTTGGCGGCGAAGCCCGGGAAGTCGATCTGGCGGGTGCCGGCCGCCTCGGCGAACTCCTTGTGCTTCATCGCGGCCCGGAAGATCAGGCTCTGGTCGTAGGCCGAGGTGGTCATGCCGGGCCCGTCCAGGCCCGACGGTGTGGCCGCGCGGGTGTCCAGCGCGCCGAGCTCGCGAGCCACCGAGTTCATCTTGTCCAGCGTGGCCGGCACGCCGCCGAGGGCCCGGGCCAGAGCGTGCGCCGCGTCGTTGCCGGAGTGCATGACCAGGGCGAACAGCAGTTGGCGGACCGTGTACTGGCCGCCGGCGCCGAGGCCGACCCGGGTGCCCTCCTGGTTGGCGTCCTCCTCGGTGCCGACCACCACCATGTCCGGGCGGAGCTCCCGGATCGTCACGATCGCCAGCAGCACCTTGATCAGTGAGGCGGGGCGTTCGCGGGCATGCGGGTCCTTGGCGGCGAGCACGGCGCCGGTGTCCAGGTCACTGACGATCCAGGACGCCGCGGTGATCGGCGGTGGCTCGGCGGCGCCGGAGGGGTGGATCTGGCCGCACTCACCCATCCGGGGACCGCCGACCGGGTCAGCCGGGACAGGCAGTGGCGCCGGCCGCTCGGCGCCCGGCGCGGGCTCCTCGGAGGTGTCGATCGGGGCCGGCGGAACGTCCCGGTTCGGGCACGCGGACTCCGTCGGGGTGTTGGTGCCCGGCTGCGCCTTGCGCGGCAACCGGGTCGCCGACGAGACGCCCGGTGTGGTGAACAGGGCGGCGGTGATCAGCACGAACAGCGAGACCACCAGGGCCGGAACTGATCTGCTCACGGTGCAACGCACGTGTGCAGACTAGGGCCAACGGTGACCGGCCCGCTCGCCACCCCTCATGGCCCGGCGTGCCACGGTCGTGTTTCGTGCCTCCAAATGGGGGATTACCTAGGCAACTCTTTGTAGTCGTCCCTGCACCGGACGCGCAGCCTCGGCTTGCCGCCGTGGACGATCATCTCGCGGTACGGTTCGGCGCGGCGGGACCGCGACAAGAGGAGAGTCCGTGGGGTTCGTACGGGATCTGCTGGTCTTCTTCCACCTGCTGGGCATGGCGATGCTGGTGGCGATGTTCTTCGTGCAGCTGCGTGCCGGCGCCGAGGCCCGGTTGTCCGTCGGCTGGCTGCACGCCGCCGGCCTGCAGCTGGTCACCGGCGTGGCCCTGCAACTGCTCGCCCCGGCCACCGGCGCCCACTACAACAACGCCAAGCTCGGCATCAAGCTCCTCGTGCTGGTCGCGATCGGTGTGATCGCGCTGGTGTTCCGGCTGCGCACCACGGCGCCGCCCCGGTGGGTGCCGATCACCCTCCTCGGCCTGGTCGTCCTCAACGTCGGCCTGGCCGTCTTCTGGTGATCAGGGACGCTGGACGCGCAGCCAGGCCGCCGTGTCCGGCGGCAGCGCCGAGCCGTCCAGCGGCTTGCTGGTCAGCAGCACCGCCTCGTGGTCGGGCAGCGGCACCGCCCCGCCGGAGAGGTTGACCACACAGGCGAAGCCGGGGTCGCGGGCGAAGGCCAGCACCCCGGCCGGCGCGGCCAGCCAGCGCAGCGCGCCGTCGCCGAGTGCCGGCTCGGCCGCCCGGAGCCGCAGCGCGGCCCGGTACAGCTCGAGCATCGAGTGCGGGTCGCCGGTCTGCGCCTCGACGGTGAGGTCCTTCCAGGCCGGCGGCTGCGGCAGCCAGGGCGGCGCACCGGCGTCCGGCGGGCTGAACCCGAACGGCGGCTCGACCCCCGACCAGGGGATCGGCACCCGGCAGCCGTCCCGGCCCGGGTCGGTGCCGCCGGAGCGGTGG
This sequence comes from Actinophytocola sp., assembly GCF_035712165.1. Taxonomy (GTDB): domain Bacteria; phylum Actinomycetota; class Actinomycetes; order Mycobacteriales; family Pseudonocardiaceae; genus DASYTH01. The sequence continues at coordinate 20,806 of NZ_DASTBH010000076.1, forward strand.
AACATCGGGTCCTGGAGCAGGTGCCGGGGGATGTCCTCGACCTCCCACAGGCCCAGCTCCTCACCCTGGTACAGGTAGGCGGCGCCGGGCAGGGCCAGGCACAGCAGCGCCCCGGCCCGGGCCCGGCGGGCGCCGAGCTCGAGGTCCAGCGGCAGGCCCTGGCGGCGCAGCCGGTCCGGAAAGCTGAACCCGCTGTCCGCCCGTCCGAACCGGCTGACCGGCCGGGTCACGTCGTGGTTGGACAGCACCCAGGAGGCGGGGGCCGCCACCGGCTCGTGGGCGAGCATCGACTCGTCGATCGCGGCCCGCAGCCGGCCGGCGTCCCACGGGCAGCACAGGAACTCGAAGTTGAACGCGGCGTGCAGTTCGTCCGGGCGCAGGTAGGCGGCGAACCGCTGATGGTCGGGCAGCCACACCTCGCCGATCAGCACCCGGTCGCCGGGGTAGCCGTCGGTCAGCGCGCGCCACTCCCGGTAGATCTCGTGGACGCCGTCCATGTCCGTGTACGCGGTCTCGCCCTCCAGTTCGAGATCCTTGACCAGGACGGCGGCCGAGTCGATGCGGATGCCGTCCACCCCGTGGTCGAGCCAGAACCGCAACACGTCCAGGAACTCGGTCCGCACCTCGGGGCTGTTCCAGTTGAAGTCCGGCTGCTGGGCGGCGAACAGGTGCAGGTACCACTCGCCCGGCCGGCCGTCCGGCTCGGTGACCCGGGTCCAGGCCGGGCCGCCGAAGATCGACCGCAGGTCGGTGGGGGGCGTCGCGCCGTCCGGACCCCGGCCCGGCCGGAACCAGAACCGTTGCCGCTGCGGCGATCCCGGCCCGGCCGCCACCGCCTCCCGGAACCACGGATGCGCGTCCGAGCAGTGGTTGGGCACGATGTCGATCACGACCCGCAGGTCGTGGCCGTGCGCGTCGCGGATCAGCCGGTCGGCCTGCTCGATGGTGCCGAACATCGGGTCGATGTCCCGGTAGTCGGCGACGTCGTACCCGGCGTCGGCCATCGGCGAGGGGTACCACGGGCTGAACCAGAGCGCGTCCACCCCGAGCCCGCGCAGGTACGGCAGCCGCTCGGAGATGCCCGCCAGGTCACCGATTCCGTCCCCGTTGGCGTCGGCGAAGCTGCGCGGGTACACCTGGTAGATCACCGCGCCGCGCCACCACGGCGCATTGTCTACTCTGGACACACTGGACTCATTTCTGTAGTCAGCCCTTGAGACTGCCGGCCGACAGTCCGCCGAGGATGCTGCGCTGGAAGATCAGGAACACCAACACCATGGGTACGCTGGCGATCACCAGACCGGCCATCAACTCGTTCAGCGCCACCTGGCTGGTCATCGACAACCGGGACAGCGCCACGCTCAGTGTCTGCGCCTCCGGGTCCGGCAACACCAGCAGCGGCCAGAGGAAGTCCTTCCAGCCGGCGATGATGATGAAGATCGAGACCACGCCGAGCACCGGCCGGGACAGCGGCAGCACGATGCTGACCAGCACCCGCAGCCGGCCGGCGCCGTCGATGCTCGCGGCGTCGATCAGCTCATGCGGGATCTGGTCGAAGAACCGCTTCAGCAGGTAGATGTTGAACGCGTTGGCCACCCCGGGCAGCCACAGCGCCCACGGCGTGTTCAGCAGGTTCACGTGCACGACCGGCACGTCGGCCACGGTCAGGTAGGCCGGCACCAGCAGCGCGCTGGCCGGCAGCATCAGCGTGGCCAGCATCATCCCGAGCACCAGCGATCCCAGCACCGGGCGCAGCCGGGACAGCGCGTACGCGGCGGCCACGTCGAAGACGAGTTGGAACAGCCAGCCCCCCACCGCGTAGAACACCGTGTTGACGAAGTAGTGCGCGATACTCAGCCGCTCCCAGGCCTCCACATAGGACTCCGGGTGGAAGGTGTGCGGGTACAGCGTGGGGGTCGGCTGGGCCAGCTCGGTGGGATGCTTGACCGCGCCGGTGATCATCCAGTAGAGCGGGAAGAAGAACACCAGCAGGAACACCACGGTCGTCGCGGCCAGCACAGCGAAGTAGACCGCCCGGCCGCGCCGGCTGCGCAGCCGCTCCGGAGAGATCAGCGTCCGCGGCCCGCCGATCCCGGGCCGGCGGCGCCGGGGCGGGCCGGGCGCCGGAGCCCGCGGGCCGGCCGGCAGTGCGGGGGGCGAGGAGATGACGGTCATGTGCGCTCCCTGGTCAACCACAGGTACGCCGCGGAGAACATTCCGAGAACCACGAACAGCAGCACGGTCATCGCCGCGGCCAGACCGAAGTCGTGGTTGACGGTGAACGCGTACCGGTAGATCAGCACCATCACCGTGATCGTGTCCGGGTTGGTGGTGCCGGTGAGCTGGTACGGCTCGATGAACACCTGCATCGTGGCCACGATCTGCAGCAGCAGCAACACGATCATGACGAACCGCAGCTGTGGCAGGGTCACGTGGCGCAGCCGCTGCCACAGGCTCGCGCCCTCCAGTTCGGCCGCCTCGTACAGCTCACCGGGCACGTTCTGCAGTGCCGCCAGGTAGATCAGCGTCGCGGCGCCCATGTTGGACCAGGTCGCGACCAGCACCAGCGAGATCATCGCGGTGCGGGGCGACTGCGTCCAGGCCGACTCCGGCAGGTGCAGGCCGCGCAACACCGTGTTGAACAGGCCGTTGCCCGGGTCGTAGAAGTACTGCCAGAGCAGCACGCTCACGATCGGCGGCAGCATCACCGGCAGGTACACCGCCACCCGGAAGAACCCCCGGAAGTGCCGCAACTCGTTGAGCAGCACGGCGATCAGCAGCGGCAGCAGGTACCCGAAGACCAGCGCGAGACCGGTGAACAGCAGCGTGTTGCGCCAGGCGGTCCAGAACAGCGGGTCGGCGAACAGCGTCTCGAAGTTGTCCAGCCCGACCCACTCCGGGTCGGTGACGAAGTTGACCTGTTGGAAGCTCAGCAGTACGCCGCGCACCAGGGGATACCAGGAGAACAGCGCGAAGCAGACCAGCCCACCGGCCAGGAACGCGTAGGCGACCAGGTTGTCGGAGACCGAGCGGGGGCGCCGGTGGCGGCGCAGGGCCGGCTGGATCGCCATCGGACGCCCCCTTTCTCGGTCGGTTCTGGCCCTATACGGCGGCGAGAATCGAGTTGACCTGCTTCTCCGCGTCGGCCAGCAGCGCGTCGATGTTGGCGTCCCGCTCGGTGAGCACCTTGAGCATCGCGGTGTCCAGCACGGCGTAGATCTGTTGCGCGCTCGGCGGTTCGAGCTTGAGCGGGATGTCCGCGCTGCCCTCGGCGAACGGCTTGTAGTTCGCCACCGGCACGTTGGCGAGCTTGGTGGCCGCCGCCTGCTGCTTCTTGGCGGCCTCACCGGTCCAGATGTTCGGCTCGGGCAGGCCGACCGGGTTCTTGTTGGCCGCGTCGTACTGGTAGTCGTGCTCGATGCGGTCCGGGTTGTTGTACTTGAACGCCAGCCAGCGCAGCCCGGCCCGGATCTTCTCGGGGCCGGCCTTGGCGTTGAACATGAAGCCGTCGCCGCCGGCCAGGGTGCCCCGCCCGTCCGGCATCGGGCCGAGGTTGTAGTCGTTGTAGTCGCCCTTGTACTGGTTGACGATCGCCTTGAGGTTGTCGCCGGTGGCCAGGTACATGCCGAGCTTGCCGGCGGCCATCAGCTGGAGCAGGTCGGCGTACTCGAGTTGCTGGCGCTCGCCCATCGAGTTGTCGGTCCACCGCATGTCGTGCAGTTGGCGGAGCACCTGCTTGCCCTTGTCGGTGTTGAACGCGGCCTTCCAGGTGTCGCCGTCCTTGACCGCGACGTCGCCACCCAGCGAGTACAGCTCGGCGGTGAAGTGCCAGCCCCCGGTGTTGCTCTTGCTGTAGTCGCCGTACCCGGCCGTGCCCTCGCCGAGCGCGGCGATCTTCTGCGCGGCGGTGCGCAGCTCGGCCCAGGTCTTGGGCGGGTTCGCCGGATCGAGCCCGGCCTTGGTGAACAGCGCCTTGCTGTACAGCAGGCCCATCGAGTAGTTCCGCCAGGGCAGGCCGTAGACCTTGCCGTCCTGGCCGGTGAACACCTTCATCAGCTCCGGCCGGATCTGGCCCGCCGCCGGCACCTGGTCGAGGTAGGGGGTGATCTCGGCGACCTGCTTGCGGGCGATCAGGTTGGCCGGATCGGTGAAGTAGACGTAGAAGAGGTCCTCGAGCTGACCGCCGGCCAGCTTCGTGGCGAAGGTCTTGGGGTCCATGTACCCCTCCCGGGCATCGATCTTGATGTCCGGGTTGGCCGCCTCGAACTCGGCCTTGTCATCGAGAAACTTCTTGCGGTCGACCGCCTCGGTCCCCGGCGGCAGCCCGTTGACCGTGATCGTGACCGGCCCACCCGCGGCGGGCTCGGGGTCCTGCGAGCACCCGGCCACCACGGACAGTCCGAGGACACCGGCGAGCAGTACCCCCACCGCGCGGCTCAACGTAGATCGGTTCATTTCGCCAGCACCTTCCTTGGAGCGGCGTCGACAACTTTGTGACCCAGACCATACAAACGGGAACAGTGTCGTGCAAGAACTCAACGGAAGATAGAAATAACTGGATGATCACGGAGATGGGCGCGCGGCATCCCCCCGGTCGCACCTCCGGGGCCTGGGGTGGGGTGACTACGGGGCGGGGGCGGTGGAGCCGCGGACCACGAGCTCCGGCTCGAAGAGCAGTTCGTCGGGCAGCGCGGCGGCGCCGTTCATCTGGGTGACCAGCAGGTCGACGGCGGCCTGGCCCATCGCCTCGATGGGCTGGCGGACCGTGGTCAGCGGCGGGTCGGTGCAGTTCATGAACGCCGAGTCATCGAACCCGACCACGGACACGTCCTCCGGCACCCGGCGACCCAGCCTGCGCACCGCGCGCACCGCACCGAGGGCGAGCACGTCGCTGGCGCAGATGATCGCCGTGACGCCGGACCGGACCAGCGTGGTGGCCGCGGCACGGGCCCCCTCCATGGAGAAGCTGGACCGCTGCACCTCGTGCGCCACCCCGTCGTGCCCCGCGGCGGCGGCCTGCAGCGCGCTGAGCTTGCGCCGGGACGGCACGTGACCCTCCGGCCCCAGCAGCGCCCCGACCCGCCGGTGCCCGAGCGAGACCAGGTGGCCGAGCGCCTGCTCGACGGCCACCGCGTCGTCGGTGGACACCCGGGGGTGGCCGAGCTCGTCCACGCCCGCGTTGACCAGCACGACCGGGAGCTTCAGGTCGCGCAGCCGGTGGTAGTGCTCGTGCCCGGCGTCGGCAAGCGAGTAGTCGCCGCCACCGAAGATCACCCCGGACACCTGGTGCTCGAGCAGCATGTCGACGAACTCCACCTCGGAGACCCCGCCGATGGTGCGGGCACACAGCGCCGGGGTGAACCCGCGCTGCACCAGCGCTCCGGTGGCCACCTCGGCGAACGCCGGGAAGATCGGGTTCTGCAACTCCGGCAGCACCAGCCCGACCAGCCGGGCCCGGTCTCCGCGCAGTTTCGTGGGCCGCTCGTAGCCGAGCACGTCCAGCGCGGTCAGCACCGCCGTCCGGGTCGCGTCGGACACTCCCGCCTTCCCGTTGAGCACCCGGCTCACCGTCGCCTCGCTGACCCCAGCCTTGCGCGCAACCTCACTCAACCGTCCAGCCACGCCGCAACACTACGGCAACCCACTGCAAGAATCCGGCAGCGGCTTGCGAGGACACCTCCAGTTTCAGGGCTCGGTGCGGTCGGATTTCGTCCCGGAAACAGACCAATCGTGTCGCCTGCGCCGCGGTTGGTCACCATGTGTGTCCATACGGGTGCGTCGGGCGGGCGCTTTCAACGATTGGGTCACGGGCCGTGGCCTCGGGTAGCGCACGTCACGGGTCAGGGTACGGTCTCGCGAATGAAGTTGCGTCCGGCATATCGGACGCTGGAATCGCGGAAGGAGAACGCCTTGCGTCGAATGCGAGGTATCCAGCTCGCCGCAGGGCTGCTTGCGCTGGGTCTGGCCATGACCGCCTGCGGTACGGATGAGCCGTCAAACTCAGGGAGCAGCAGCGGATCCAGTGGTGCTGCGGCGCCCGCGCTCAAGGTCGGCCTGGCCTACGACATCGGCGGCCGTGGCGACCAGTCCTTCAACGACTCGGCGGCCCGCGGTCTGGACAAGGCGAAGAGCGAGTTCGGCATCGAGGCCAAGGAACTCGAGGCGACCGCCGGCGAGACCGACGCCCAGAAGGAGGACCGCCTGCGGCAGTTGGCCGAGGGCGGCTACAACCCGATCATCGCCGTCGGCTTCGCCTACTGCAAAGCGATCGGCGCGGTGGCCAAGGACAGCCCGGACGTCAAGTTCGCCATCATCGACGACTTCGAGCCGGACTGCACCGCCACCAACGTGGCGAACCTGACCTTCGCCGAGCACGAGGGCTCCTACCTGGTCGGCGCCGCCGCGGCGCTGAAGAGCAAGACCGGCAACGTCGGCTTCATCGGCGGCGTCAACGTTCCGCTGATCCAGAAGTTCGAGGTCGGCTTCACCGCCGGGGTCAAGGCCGCCAAGCCGGACGCCACGGTGCAGGTCAAGTACCTGACCCAGCCGCCGGACTTCACCGGCTTCAACGACCCGGCCAAGGGTGAGACCGCGGCCAACGGCATGTTCGACGCGGGCGCCGACGTGATCTACGCGGCGGCCGGCGGCTCGGGCAACGGCGTGTTCAAGGCCGCCAAGGCCAAGGGCAAGCTGGGCATCGGCGTCGACTCCGACCAGTACAACCAGCCGGCGCTGGCCGACGTCAAGGACGTGATCATCACGTCCATGCTCAAGCAGGTCGACGTGGCCGTGTTCGGCTTCATCTCCTCGGTCAAGGACAGCAAGTTCGCCAACGGCCAGAAGATCTACGACCTGGCGGCGGGCGGCGTCGGTTACTCCACCAGCGGTGGGAAGATCGACGACATCAAGTCCCAGTTGGACGGCTACAAGTCGAAGATCGTCTCCGGCGAGATCAAGGTGCCGGACAAGAAGTAGCGACACCATCGTGTGACGGGCTCGGGGCTACCGGCAGCCGGTATCCCCGGGCCCGTTACGGTCTCCACCAGATGACTGCGACGAGGATGTGGCGATGTCTAATGCGGTTGAGCTGACCGGCATCACCAAGCGGTTCCCGGGTGTGGTCGCCAACGCCGACGTGAACATCGCGGTGCGTCCGGGCACCGTGCACGCCATCGTCGGAGAGAACGGCGCCGGCAAGTCCACGCTGATGAAGATCCTTTATGGGATGCAGCGGCCGGACGAGGGCACCATCCGGGTAGACGACCGGGAGGTGACCTTCCATTCGCCTGCGGACGCCATCCGCGCCGGCATCGGCATGGTCCACCAGCACTTCATGCTGGCGGACAACCTGACCGTGCTGGAGAACGTGGTACTCGGCAACGAACCGCGATCCGGCGGTTGGTTGGATTTCAAGGCGGCCCGGGCGAAGATCGCCGAGATCTCCGCCAACTACGGGCTCGGCGTGGAACCCGACCGGCTGGTCGACGATCTCGGCGTCGGTGAGCGCCAGCGGGTGGAGATCCTCAAGGTGCTCTATCGCGGCGCCCGGATCCTGATCCTGGACGAGCCCACCGCCGTGCTGGTGCCGCAGGAGGTCGAGGAGCTGTTCGGCAACCTGCGCGAGCTCAAGGCCGAGGGCCTGACCATCCTGTTCATCTCGCACAAGCTGGACGAGGTGCTCTCCGTCGCCGACGACATCACGGTGATCCGGCGCGGCACCACGGTGGCGAGCGTGCAGCCGGGCGACGTGACCGCGCGCCAACTCGCCGAGCTGATGGTGGGCAGCGCGCTGCCGGTTCCGGAACTGCGCGAGTCGACGGTGACCTCGGACGTGGTGCTCGACGTGGCCGGGCTGACCCTCACCGACGCCGACGGCCGCAACGTGCTCGACGACATCTCCTTCGCCATCCACGCCGGCGAGGTGCTCGGTATCGCCGGCGTCGAGGGCAACGGGCAGGCCGAGCTGGTCGAGGCGCTGATGGGCATCCGCCCGCTGTCGTCGGGCTCGGTGCGCCTGCGCGACCAGGTGATCACCCAGCTGTCCACTCGGGAGCGCCGGGAGGCCGGGGTGGCCTACATCCCGGCGGACCGGCACCGCCAGGGGGTGCTGCTCGAGGCGACGGTGTGGGAGAACCGCATCCTCGGTCACCAGACCCGGCGGCCCAACGTGCGCGGTCCGCTGATCGACCGGCGCGCGGCCAAGGCGGACACGCGGCGCATCGTCGAGGAGTACGACGTGCGCACCCCGAGCATCGACGTGGTGGCCGCGGCGCTGTCCGGCGGCAACCAGCAGAAGCTGATCGTCGGCCGGGAGATGAGCGGAAACCCGGTGCTGCTGATCGCCGCGCACCCCACCCGCGGTGTGGACGTGGGCGCGCAGGCGGCGATCTGGGAACACATCCGCCGGGCCCGCGCCGAACGCCTGGCCGTGCTGCTGATCTCCGCCGACCTGGACGAGCTGATCGGCATGTCCGACCGGCTCGCGGTGATCCTGCGCGGCCGGCTGGTCTCGTCCCATGATCCCAAGTCGGTCACTCCGGCGGATCTCGGCTCCGCGATGACCGGAGCGGCGGAGGAGGTGGCCTGATGCAACGGTTATCAGCTCGGTCCATATTGCTGGGACTCGCGGCGCCGGTCGGGGCCCTGGTCTTCGCGGCCCTGGTGTGCTCGCTGATCCTGGCGGTCACCGGCCACTCGCCGGCCGACGTCGTCGACTCGATGGTGACCTCGGCGAAGCGGCCGCGCACCACCGTGATCGCGATCAACAACGCGACGAACTACTACCTGGCCGCGGTGGCGGTGGCGATCGGGTTCCGGATGAACCTGTTCAACATCGGCGTGGACGGGCAGTACCGGCTGGCCGCGATGCTCGCCGCCGCGTTCGCCGGGGCGTCGTTCATGCAGGGGCTGCCCTCGTTCCTGCGGATCGTCCTGACCTTGGTCGTGGCCATGCTGGTCGGCGCGTTCTGGGCCGGCATCGCGGGGTTCCTCAAGGTCACCCGCGGGGTCAGCGAGGTGATCTCGACGATCATGCTCAACGCGATCGCCACCGCCCTTGTCGCGTTCCTGCTCAACCCGCAGCGGCTGGCGGTGCTGCGGGGCAACGACATCGGCACCGTGGAGATCTCCGAGGGCGGGCAGGTGCCGGGCATTCCGTTCCCCGGCACGACCTCCGCGACGGTGCACGGGCTGATCGTGGTGGCCATCCTGGTCGGGGTGCTGTACTGGTTCGGCCTGTCCCGCACCCGGTTCGGCTTCGACCTGAAGGCCACCGGGCTGTCCGAGTCGGCGGCCGTGGCCAGCGGGGTCAACGTCAAGAAGATGGTGCTCGGCTCGATGCTGCTCTCCGGCGCGGTCGCCGGTCTGGTCGGCATGCCGGAACTGCTCGGCGGGGCGCACTCCTACTCGCTGAACTTCCCGACCGGCGTCGGGTTCATCGGGATCGCGGTCGCCCTGCTCGGCCGCAACCATCCGGTCGGCATGGCGTTCGCGGCGCTGCTGTGGGGCCTGCTGGACGCGAGTTCCAACGGGCTGGACGTGTCCGGGGTGCCGAAGGAGATCGTGGCGATCATGCAGGGCGTCATCGTGCTCTCCGTGGTCGTCGCCTACGAGCTGGTGCGCCGCTACCGGGTCCGGCTCGAACAGCGAGAAGTCGGCCAGGCACTGGGCACGACCAAGGTTCCTGAGGAGGTGGGAGCGTGAGCGAGCGAGCTTGCGAGCGAGCCATTGAGCACAGCCCCGCCGCCGAGCCTGCGAGGTGGCGGATCGGCCAGCTCCGAGCTTGCGAGGTGCTGGCATGAGCACGGGGTTGACCGTTGGCGTGGAGACGGCGCCGCCCGCGCGACGGGGACGGATCCGGCCGAGCTGGTACCTGGTGGCCGCACTCGGCGCGATGGCGATCATCTCGCTGGTCCGGGTGCTCACCGGCGCGACCGACCTCACCTCCAGCGGCACCATGGAGGCCGCGCTGACCGCGGCGGTCCCGCTGGCCCTCGCCGGGCTGGGCGGCCTGTGGGCCGAGCGCGCCGGCGTGGTCAACATCGGGCTCGAGGGCATGATGATCCTCGGGACCTGGGGCGCGGGCTGGGCCGGCTGGCAGTGGGGACCGTGGGCCGCGCTGGTCGGTGGCGCCGTCGGCGGGGCCCTCGGCGGGCTGCTGCACGCGGTCGCGACGGTGACGTTCGCGGTGAACCACATCGTCTCCGGCGTCGCGATCACCCTGCTCGGGCTGGGCGTCACGAAGTACCTCGCGTCGCTGGTGTTCGTGCCGCTGACGCAGAACCC
>NZ_DASTBH010000077.1:0-39673 GCF_035712165.1 Actinophytocola sp.
GAGCTTGCTGAACACGTGCTTGAGGTGGGTTTCCACCGTGTAGCGCGAGATGAACAGGCTCGCGGCGATCTGCGGGTTGGACAGGCCCTGGCCGACCAGCTTCGCCACCGACAGTTCGGTCGGCGTGAGCGCGTTCCATCCCACCGTGGGTTTGCGGGACCGGCGCCGGCCCCGGTGGATCGCATGGGTCCGCATGGTGGCGTCGATCCGGTTCTCCTCGCGGGTGAGGCCGGCCGCCGCGAACGTGTCGGCGGCGGCGCGGAAGTGTTCCCGGGCGCGGTCACCCTGCCCGGCCTCGGCCAGGATCGCGGCGGCCTCCGCCCGGGTCATCGCCAGCTCCACCTTCCGGTCCGATCCTTGGTAGGCGGCGACCGCGGCGAGTGCGGTCTCCGGGTCCCCACTGCGCAACGCCCGGCAGCGCAGCGCGGCGCCGGTCGCGCTGCCGGTGCCGATGCGCCCGGCGGCCGCGGCGGTCTCCTCGACGATGGCGGTGGCCGTGACCTGGTCGCCGTCGCCGACCAACCGGAGCAGATCGGCCGGGAACATCCAGTTGGTGTGCAGGAACCGTAGTTCCGGAAGGACGTGCCAGGCGGCGACGGCGGTCTCGGCGGCCTGGTCCGGCCGGTCCTCCGCCTCGAACAGCAGGGCCTTGGCCCACAGCACCCAGTTGGCGCCCATCAGATGGCCGGAGGACTCCAGCTCCGTCTCGGCCTCGGCCAGGATCCGGTGTGCCTCGGCGAACTCGCGCCGGGAGATCGCGAGCCGGGCCAGAATCGCCCGCACGTGCGCGGTCCACCGGGTTCCGGTGCTGCCGACCAACTCCAGACACGCCTCGGCCTCCGAGCCGGCGTCCGCCCAGGCGCCGGTGTGCAGCCGAAGAATCGCCAGGTTCGCCTGCAGATAAGGAAGAACGCCGGTCGCGCCGACCCGGGTCGCGCGGTCCAGGCCGTCCCGGTAGTGGCGTTCGGCCTCCGCCGGCCGGTCCGCGTCGGTCAGCGCCACGCCCAGGCATAGCTCGGGCAGCAGGAACTCGCGAAACGACGACCGCAACCGGTCGGTCATGGCAAGGCCCTGCCGGCCGAGGGTGATCGCCGCCTCGACCGCGCCGGTCGCGCTCGCCCCCAGCGTCCGGGTCATCAGGCAGGTGGCGACGGCGAGTTCGTTGTGCGTGGCCTTCGCGGCCGCCTCGGAACGTTCGGCCAGGGCCACCGCGGCGCCGACCTCACCGGTGATCAGCCGCAGGAAGCTGTCCGGCGCGGAGACCACCGCGACCGCCGTCGGGTCCTGGTACTGCGCCGCGGCGATGGCCAGTTGCTCCTTGGCCGCGCTCCACAGGCCCTGCCGGGTCAGCGCATGGCCGAGCACCACCCGCAGCCGCACCGCGATCGCCGGATCCTCGGCGTGGTCGATGGCTTCGGCCGCGGCCCGCTGGGCTTCGGCGATCCGGCCGCGCAGCACGAGTTGCGGCACCAGCTCGGAGATCAGGGTGACCCGGCGCGCGTCGCCGGGAGGCACGGCGGCCAGCGCGCGCTCGTACCACCGCACCGCCAGCGCGGTGGACCGGCGGGCCGACTCGCGGGCGGCCCGCCACAGCCATTCCACGGTCTGCTCGCCGTGCGGGTCGGCACTGAAGAACTGTTCGGCGACCCGCACCACCGGCGCGCCGGCCGTGGCCAGCGCGGCGCCGGCCTCGCGGTGCAGCGCGATCCGCAGCGCGCCCGGCATGCTCTCGTAGAGCACCTGGCGGAACAGGTCGTGATGGAACATCATGCTCTCGCCGTTGTCGGCGATCAGGCCGGCGGCGATGGCCTCGTCGAGCCGTGCCATCAGCCGCGTCGGCCGCGAGCCGTGCACCACCGCCAGCTCGCCCACGTCGAAGGACCGGCCGAGAATGCTCGCCATCCGCAACAACCGCAGCGTCGGCTCGGCGAGAAAACCGTAGCGGCGTAACAGGATCTCCCGCAGGCTGGCCGGCACCACGCGGCGGCCGATCTCGGCGCCGTCGGCTGTCGTCGAGATCAGGTCCTGCTGGCGCAGCGTGCGCAGCAGTTCGACGACGAACAGCGGATTGCCCGCGGCGGCGGTGATCTGCTCGCGCAGCAACGGTCCGGGCGGCCCGCCGAGGATCTCCGTCGCCAGCCGGACGGCCGCGTCCTGCGGCAGCGGCGCCAGCCGCAGCGTGCTTGCGCCGGCCGCGCCGAGCGCCTCGAGCAACTGGTCGACCTCCCGGGACCGCGGTGACGGGCGCAGCGTGAGCACGACGAGCAGCGGCAGATCGGCCAGCCGGCGGACGATCGCGCCGGTGGCGGCGACCGACGAACTGTCCGCCCAGTGCAGGTCGTCCAGGCACAGCAGCACCGGAGTGGCGCTCGCGCAGGACTCCAGCGCGGCCACCAGTTCCTCGGTGACCGCGAAACCACCATCCGTGCCGTGCGAGTCACCGGCCGTGCCGAGGGCCAGCAGGTCCGCGAAGACCGCGGCGCCCGGTTCCTCCCGCGACTGCCCGCGGGCCATCCCGAAGATGACGCCGAAGGCCAGGTTCCGCTCCAACTCCTGCGCCGCACCGAGCAGCACCCGAACGCCCGCCGCCCGCGCGTCGGCCTGAAGTTGGCCCAACAGCGCGGTTTTCCCCACGCCGGCCTCGCCCTCGACGACGACCGTACGCAGCGGTCCGGTGCTGGACTCGGCGAGCAGCCCGCGCAGCCGCTCCAGTTCGCGTTCGCGCCCGACCAGCCCGAGGACCGGTGACCCACCACCGCCGCCGGTCGCTGCCACGGTCGGTGACTATAACTTCTCGCACAGAATCTCCCCGAGCCCAGGGATGTGCCGAAGCCGGCCCGGCGGCGATGCTTGCCCACGCGAGGGGTATCCGGGGCATCCGCGCCGGCGAGGGGACCGCCATGAACCACGTTGCCACGGCCGTGGAAACCGAGCCGCTGCTCGGCCGCGACCGGGAGGTCGGCGCCGCGCTGTCGGCGGCGCCGGGCCGGCCGGTCGAGTTCCACGCCGCCTGCGGCTACGGCAAGTCCGCGCTGCTGCGGCAGGTCGCGGCGCGGTGGGCGGCGGCCTCCGGGGTGCCGGCGCTGCATCTGCAGGTGGGCGGCTACGGTCCGAACGATCTGCGGCAATCCCTCGCGGAGCTGTGCCCGGCGGACCTGCCGCTGTCCCGGGTGCGGGCGACCGTGGTGCTCGACGACGTGAGCCTGAGCCCGGACGAACTGCGCGACCTCCTGGACGATCTTCCGCACTGCACCGTGATCATCGGTTGCGCCCGGCCGCTGCTCGGCCGGCGCGGCCGGTCCATCCCGCTCACCGGGTTGCCCGCCGACCTGGCCCAGCAGGCGCTGTGCCGCTACGCCGGCCGGGAGCTCACCGCGAGCGAGCTTCCGGCCGCCGCGCGGTTGGTCCGGATCGCCGGCGGTCAGCCGCTGCGCCTGCGGCAGGCCGGCGCGCTGATGCGGGACGGCAGCCACTCCCCGGCAGATCTCGCCGACGCGCTCGAACACGATCCGGAAGCGTTGGACCGGCTCGGGATCGATGCGCTGACCCGGCCCCAGCAGCGCACCCTGACGTTGTTGGCGTTCGCGGCGGGTGCCCTGCTGCCACCGGACCTGGTCGGCCGGGTCACCGGCCGCCGCGACGCGCGCACCACGCTGGAGTCGTTGCACGAACGCGGGTTGGCCGACCGGGCCGGGGACCGGTTCGGCCTGCCGGTCCGGCACGCCGAGGACTATCTGGCGCTGTTGACCGACGATTTCACCCTGACCGAGGCGGTCGGCTCGATCCAGCGGTGGCTCGGCGAGGAGGAACCCGGCGGGCGAGTGGCCCTGGACGCCGCCGGTACGGCGCTGGCGATCATCGGCCACGCCGCCGAACACGGCGACTGGATCGTCGTGGCCCGGCTGGCCGAAACCATCGAGCCGGTGTTCGCGCTGGCCGGCCGGCGAAACGCGCACGCCGACACCCGCGCCGCCGCCGGCGAGGCCGCCCGCCGGCTCGACGGCCTGGCCGGCCATCCCGTCACCGATGACGACATCTGGAACCTGCTCGACGACGAGGACGCGGAAGCGGAACTGGTGCCCCGATCCCTCAGCTGGTGAAGGTCTGCTCCCACCAGGTCCGCCACCGCTCGGCGAGCTCGTCGAACTCCTTGTCCGCCAAGCCGTACGTGGTGAGTACGGCCATCGCCTGCGGGTGCGGGCGCTGCGCCGACGGCGGCGCGGTCCCGACGATCACCAGCCCGTCGCCCCAGCCGTCCACGCTGAGCCCGGTCTGGCGGGTGGAGCGGAACCAGACCTGGCCGGTGACCGGCTCACCGACCAGGTCGGTGCGGTACGCCTGGCCGGGTTCGGCGGTGATCCGGTCCAGGCCGAGCGCGGTGCGCGGCTCACCGGCCGGGCCGGGCGCGCCGCTGAAGAACAGCGTCCGACGGTCCACCCCGGCGTGCCGTTCCACCGCGAACCGCAACTGGTGCAGGAAGGTCACCCAGCCCTCGGTGATGTCGTCGTAGTACTCGTCCCATTCGGGGTTGCCGCCGCGCGGACCGCGGACCATCCGGATCCGGGTCCCGCCGTCGTCACCGCCGTCGTCGAGCGTGAACGTGGTGCCGTCGCCGAGGCTGAGGACGCGGCCGGGCTCGGTCTCGGTGGCGTGCTGCCGGTAGATGAGGTCGATCTCGTCGTCCAGACCGCCGTCCTCGATCTCCCAGCCGTGCCAGCGCCGGATCAGTTCGGGGTCACGCAGGGCCTGCCACACCTCGTCGGCCGGCGCCGCGATGGTCAGCTCGATCCGGAAGGGCTCAGTCATTGCCGGTCTCCTTGGGAGTGGGGTGCCCGCCGACGACGATCCGGTAGGACCGTCCGCCCGCCCGGTCGAACTCGGCCGCGGTCCTGGCCACCGCGTCGTGCAGAGCATCGGCGAACCGGTGCACGTCGGCAGGCTGGGCGAACCGGATGTCCGCCTCGAGGGTGAACGTGAGCAGTCGGGTGCCGGCCCGCTCGGCCGCGGTTCGCATCCGGGCGACCTGGCGCACGGTGTCGGCCGCGACCCCGACGAGGTGCTCGGCGGCGTAGCGGTCGCCGATCGCGGTGAACGTGGCCTGTTCGTCGGAGTTGAGCACGGTGGGGTCGACCACGAAGGCGTCGGCGCTGGCGCGCAGGATCCGTTCGGTGCAGCCGCGCCGCCTGCGCTCCGCGACCAACTCGACCAGGCCGGCCCGCTCGAGAACCCGCAGGTGGTAGTTGAGCTTCTGGCGGGGGAGCTCGAGTTCGGCGGCCAGTTCCGTGGCGGAGGCCGGGGTGCGCAGCCGTTCCAGCAGCCGACGGCGCAGCGGCGTGAGGGCCTCCCGGAGCCGGTCCGGCTCCGCCAGCACCCGCATCGCGTCGGGGGTCATGGCGGCCATCCTCCATTTGACAAATACATTTGTCAAATGGGACCACGAGGTCACGTTGCTGTCCGACGCGGTGGTTGGCTACTCGGCCGAGGTGATGGAGTCGAGCAGCTCCCTGATGTCCTCGCGGGGACCGGTGGCGTCGGCGGGGAGGGCCTCGAGGGCGGCGGTGAGCAGCTTCTCCGCCTCACCGGGCCGGTCCAGGTCGACCAGGATGCGCCCGTGCAGCGCGTCGGCGATGCCCGCCTGCACGATGGCGCCCACCGAGCGGAACCGGTCGGCCGCGGGGACCACGCGGTGCAACGCGTCGGCCAGCCGGCCCGGCGCGTTGGCCAGGATCCGGCCGCCGTCGTAGCCGAGTATCGCCAGGTGCCACACCGCGTCGGGGTCGTCGGCGAGGCGGTCGGCGACCGCCTCGGCTGCGGCGAGCGCGGCCAGGGAGCGGTCCAGGTCGTCCGCCCAGTGCCAGGACAGCGCCGCCCGGCGGCGGTTGTCCAGCTCGGGCAGCGCCAGCTCCGCCGAGGCATAGGAGTCGGCGGCGAGGCCGAACCGTTCCGCGGCCTCGGCCTCGCGGTCGAACTCGTCGAGGACCTCCCCGGCGACGCCGTGCATCTGGCCCACCCCGGCCGGGTTGTCCTGCTCCTGGCAGTGGGCCGCGACCAGGTCGAGCAGCTCCACCGCCTGGTCCGGGTGGCCCAGCTCGCGATAGGCCCGGGCGAGCTGGAACCGGGCCCGGGCGAGCTCGGCGTCGAGGTGCGCCGGGTGCTCGGCGGTCCGGCGGGTCGCGGTCAGCTCGCTGATCGCCGTTTCGGCGGCGTCGGCCGCTTCCTCCGGCACGCCGGCGAGCACCGCGGCGGCGGCGAGGTCGATCCGGGCGACAGCCGCGGCCATGGTCTCGTCCACCGCGGCGAATCCGGCGACCGCCGCGGCCAGCGCCCGGTGCGCCGCCTCGGCCTGGCCGAGGTCCAGCCCGAGTCGGCCGCGGTCGTGCTGGGCCTGGGCCCGCAGCAACGGGTCCTCGGCGAGCGCGGCGGTGTCGAGCAGGCCGGCGGCCCGCTCCGGATCTCCGGCTTCGGCGCACAGCTGGGCGGCCAGGCGCTGCGCCTCGCGCAGCCCGTCGCACGGACCGACCGGCTCGAACAGCGCGATGGCTCGTTCGGCGGCGGCCAGTGCCGCCGGGTACCGGTCAGGCCCGAGAGCGACGGTGAAGTGCGCGGTCTCCAGCGCGATGTGCGCCCGGAGCGCGTCGTCGGTGGCCAGTTCGGCCGCCTGTTCCAGGGCCGTGAGCGCCTCCTGCGGCTGCTCGGCCACCCGGTGCGCGTACGCGAGCCGGACCAGCGCCTGGGCATGGTCGTCTGCGGTGCCGATCCGGGCCACCGTCTCGACCGTGCCGGCAACCTCCGCGACGACGTTCTCGTCGCGGCCGGTCAGCTTGCGCAGCACCGCCAACCGGGCGAGCAGACCCTGCCGGTGCACCTCCGCACCCACCTCGGCGAACAGCTCGGCCGCCCGCAGCCAGTGCGGTTCGGCGGCCGCCACATCGTCACGCCCCGCCGCGCTGCCCCGGGCGACCAACCGGTGCGCCAGCAGCGCCGGCTCAGGATCCGGGCACAGCTCGTCGAACCGCTGCCAGATCCGCCGGGGCCGGTTCCCCAGCCACGCCTCGCGCCGGGCGAACGCGACCAGTTCCTCCGGGGTGTCCGGCAGAACGGAGGGCTCGGCCGCGGCCGGCTGCGGGGCCGGCCGAACCGGGCCGGACAGCGGCAGGTGGTCCACGATCGGCGCGGCGGACAGCAGGGCGCGGATCCGGTCGCCCTGCGCCGGGGTCTCGTTGCGGGTGTCGAAGCGCTGCGCCAGTTCGAGGGCCCGCCCGGCCAGCTCGTCGCGCAGCGCACCGGCCGTCGAGCCGCGCACCGGCAGGTCGGCGCGGCCCGACTCGGCCACCAACCGCAGCACGAGCGCGGCGGCGGCGCTGAAGTGCATGTCCGCCATGGGGTCGCGCGGTTCGTCCAGCCAGCCCAGGTGCCGCTCCACGAGTTCCAGCCCGCGCGCGGTGTTGCCGGTGTAGGCGCAGAACGCGATGTGGTCGGCGACCATCCCCAGCTCGCCCCGGTTGTGCCGGATGGCCCGGTAGGCCTGGCGATGGGCGTCGACCGCCTCCTCCAGCCGGCCGGTCCGCAGGTAGGGCAGCAGCAGCGCGGTGAGGATCGACTGGGGCTGCTCGACGCAGCTCAACTCCCCGCCGAGCACCGGAAGGGCCAGGGCGACCGCCTCCTCGTCCCGGCCGGCCTGGCTCAGGTACCGGACCTTGTCGCTGGGCTCGCAGCCGACGCAGTCGGACATCTCGCCGCGCGGCGCGGCGCACCACAGCCGGTACTGCTCCCGCGCGGTGTCCAGGTCGCCGACGTGCATGGCGACCACCGTCCGGTACTGGTGCACCGGGTTCATCGTGTGCCCGGCCAGGCGGTACCGGCGCTCCATCTCGTCCAGCGCCGCGAAGGTCCGGGCCAGCGGCACCTCGGGAAACTTGGTCAGCGCCGAGACCATCCACTTGAAGTACCAGTACAGCTCCTGGTCGTACCTGGGCAGGCCCGCACCCCGGTCGTAGGCGGCCAGGCACCAGGAGAAGGTGACGAACGCCTTGGCCGGCTCGGCGCCGTAGGTGTACGCGTGGGTCGCCAGGATGCGTGCGGCGTACTGGGTTTCCTCCTCGCCCAACGCATCCGCGTGCCGGATCACCTCCTCGACCGCGGCGATCTGCCCACGGCCGAACGGCATCCGGCTGGCCGCCTCCAACCGCTCCCACAGCTGGTCGGGCGTCATGGCCGCTCCTCAGCGGGTACGGCCTGGTCGAGCAGGCCGAGAAACGAACGGTTGAGCAGGGTGGCGTCCGCCGGCCGGATCGGGTGGTAGCCCAGCAGCAGGGCCTGGCCGTAGAGCGCCTCCACCGCGAGCGTCACCAGAGCCGGGTCGGACAGACCGCATACCCTGCGCACCAACGGGTTTCGATAGTTGAGCACCAGCTGCGGCCGCTCGTCCACCGGTTTGTCGAACGCCGAGAGCACACCGGCCCACAGCTCGTCGACCCGCTCCCGGGTGGCCCGCAGCTCACTCTGGAACGCCGCCGCGCGGTCGAGCAGGTACAGCACCGAAAGCGAGGCCGGTTCGAACGAACGCAGCACCACCTCGCAGCCCACCTTGTCCATCGCCCGCTGGGCAGCGGCCTGGAACGCCCGCACGGACAGCTCGACCTCGGGGTCCAGCGCGGCGAACCGGGTGGTGAGGTCGGTCGGATCGAGCCGCTGGACGGTCAGCCCGGGCTCCAGCACCGGCAGCCGCTCCAGGATCTCCGCGTCGTAGGTGTAGCCGGCGTTGATCAGGGCGACGTCCTGCGCCGCCGCGACCGCCGCGAGCTGGCGGAAGTCGTCGATCGTCGCGGTGTAGCGGATCGTGCCGTAGCGGGCCCGGAAGTCGGCGGGGGTCATCCGGCCGACGTTGGTCTCCATCGGCAGCCAGGTGTCGACCAGCCGCAGCATCTCGTCGTCGTGCAGCGCCAGCGCCTTGACGCCGAGGTGGTGCACGTCGAGGAACCTGGCCAGCCGGGCCGGCTCGGTGCGGGCCAGGCCGACCAGCCAGCCGCGGAGCTGGTCGCCGAGCGCCTCCCGGGTGGAGTCGAGCAGGCTGTCGGAGTAGAGCGCCTCCCGGCTCGCGGTCGGCCGCAGCTCGCTGGTGTCCACCACGCACCGGGCGAAGAACGCCCAGTCCGGCAGCAGCCCCTCGACGCTCTCGGCCAGCAGCATCCGCTTGAGGTACACCCGGTGCCCGGCGCGCTCGGCCGGGTTGGCCGCGAACGGCAGCACATAGGCCACACCGGACAGCCCGGCCTCCGGGACGGAGAGCTCGATCACGTCGAACGGAGTGAAGCCGAGCGCCTCCTGCGCGTAGCCGACCAGATCCGCCTTGCGCAGCCCCGGATCGCGGCCGTCCCGCCGCCACGGCGGCCCGTCACCGCTGATCTCCACACCGTCCACAGTGATCGGGACCGGCAGCATGGATCCGTAGAGCCGGGCCAGTTCGAGCACGGTCGGCGGGGCGAACCACTGCTCACCGCCGGGCCGGGAGGTCAGCCGCACCGTGGTGCCCACGGTGTCCCGCTCGCCGGGGGCGATCCGGTAGGTGCCGTCCGAACGCCCGGTCCACTCCACCGCCGGCCCGCCTGCCGCCGACCGGGTGAGCACCCGAACCTCGTCGGCCACCATGAACGCCGACAGCAGACCGATGCCGAACTGGCCGAGGAACTCGCCGCGGGCGAAGCCGAGGTCGTCCCGTTTCGAGCTGCTGCCGATGGTGGCCAGCACCTCGTGCACCTGCGCCTCGGTGAGCCCGACGCCACTGTCGGTGATGGTCAGCGTGGCGCCGTCCACCGCGATGTCGATCCGCGCGGGGGCGTCCGGTTGCGCCGCCCGCCGGGCGGTGGTCGCGTCCACGGCGTTCTGCAGCAGCTCGCGGACGTAGACCCGCGGGCTGGAGTACAGGTGGTGGCTGAGCAGGTCGACCAGACCACGCAGGTCGACCTGGAAACTGCGGTTCAGAGCTACTACCCCCCGGTGCACACAAGGTGAAGGCGGTTCAGTGTGCCACGGCCTTTCGGGGCTGGTCACGTGCCATTCGGCAGCGACGCCCGGGTCAGCCGTCCAGCCGTCCCGGTGACACGTCCGGCTGCACCAGCGCGGCCTGCGGGGCGGCGCCCGGCTGCGCGCCCGGCAGGCTGCCGGTCATCGGGATCTGGACGAAGGTGTCGGCCAGGCTGACGGTCAGCCGGGGGAGCCGGGACGGGGTGGTGGTCATGGTGCTGTCGGTGCCGGCGATCACCAGACCGAGCCGGTGCCCGCGCGGCACCACCCAGTCCGTTGTGGACAGTCGGAAGGTCATCGTGTACCTGGTGCCGGCGGTCAGGGTGCGCGGGGTGGAAAGCGACGCGAAGTTCGCCAGATCGGCCCAGCCGCGGGCGATGATCTGGGCGTCAACGGTGGCCGTGGTCGGCGCCGTGTCGCGGTAGCAGGCGTCGTCGCCGGGCCGGTTCTCGCCCCAGCACGACTCCGTGGTCAGCGTGCGGATGCCCTCCCCGGTGGAACTCCGGGACGTGGCCGTGCCGTAGTCCACCAGGTAGGCGGACAGGTGCGCGGTCGACGTGGACGGGGTCACCGCGACCGTGATCCGGGATATACCGGCGATCCGCAGGTCGGAGGCCAGCGCGCCGGTGCTGTACACCACCCGGCGGGACGAGGTCGTGTTCGGCGTGGCGATGTAGCTCGCCGGTGTCCCCGAACCGTTGTCGGTGAACGAGGAGGTCGCCGCCGGTCCGGTCGCCGCGCTCAGCGTGCCGACACCGGCCACCGAACCCGCCACCGGGTGCAGGGTCTGCGTCTGGACTCCGGCCGGGGGCCAGGTGGCGCTGTCGCTCCACTGGTCGACACCGCGCTCGACCGACACCTGCGGCTCGTTCTCGATCCCGTTCTGGATCCCCAGAAGCCACCGGTCGAACCAGCGGTGCAGGGTCGGAACCCAGGCGGCGCGCCGGAAGTCGAACGGGTCGATGTGTCCGGTCTGGGACAGCCACAGCTTGCGCGGCACCGATGCCGGCAGCGCGGCGAGCCACTGGCCCCAGTTGACCGGCTTGACGTTGAGGTCGGCGCGCCCGTTGACGGAGAACACCGCGGCCCGCACGTTGGCCGCACTGCGCACGTAGTCGCGCTGCTGCCACATCGCGGTGTAGTCGCCGTTGGCCGGGGCGCCCGAGGTCATCTCGGACCGTACGGCGGCACACCGGGACTGGGCGTTGGCGTTCTCGAAGCCGGAGGCCAGGCTGGTCGGCGTGCCGAAGCCGCGGAACGCCACGCCGTCGGAACGGAACCAGTCGTACCAGGAACTGATCGCCGAGATCGGCACGATGGTGCGCAGCCCGTCGACCCCGGTCGACGCGACGCCCTGGGTGACGCTGCCGTCCCAGGACTTCCCGATCATCGCGGCGGCGCCGGTCGACCAGGTCGCGGCCACGGTGCTCCCGCCGGAGGCCGCCGAGAACCCGGTGGCCCGGCCGTTCAGCCAGTCGATCACGGCCTTGCCGGAGGCGACCTCCGACCGGCCGCCGGTGTCCATGCAGCCGGTGGAGCGCGACGTGCCGCTGAAGTCGATCAGCGCGACCGCATAGCCCCGCGGCACGAAGTAGTTGTCGTAGAACAGCGGGAACTTGACCGGCACCCCGGCCGAGTCGTAGCTCTTGCGCTCGCTTTCGTTGCCCCGCCCGGAAGTCGCGTAGTACGGGCTGGCGTCGATGATCACCGGCACCCGCTCGGCGGTGGCCGGCCGGATGATGTCGGTGGCCACCCGGTCGCCGGTCCCGTTGCCGTCCAGGTCGAGTCCGATGTCCACCCAGACGGTCTCGCGCACCGCGTCGGCGAGGCTGTGCACCGGCTGGGTCACCCCGTCCGCGACGACGAAGGCCGGCTCCTGCGCCGAAGCGGGGAGGACCAGCAGCCCCGACAGCAACCCGACCAGCCCAGCCACCAACCCACCGCGACGCACCATGTCCAACACGCTAAGTGAGCACCTGGGCTACCCGTCAGGGCCAAGTGGCGGTCAACAGTTGCCACATTCGGGCCCCTGCCGTGATTCCCAGTATGTGGACGTGAACCCCGTCATGGTGGCCGGTGGAATGGGCGGCGGCGGGTGCGGGGTTCGGGGGGATATGACGACAGTTGGTTTTGTGGGCAGCGGACTCATCGGGGCGACGGTGGCACGGTTGGCGGCCGCGGCCGGATATGACGTGGTGCTGAGCAACTCGCGGGGACCGGAGACGCTGGCGGAGCTGGTCGGCGAGCTCGGGCCGCGGGCCAGGGCGGCGACCGCCGCCGAGGCCGCCGCGGCCGGTGAGGTGGTCGTGGTGAGCGTGCCGTTCAAGGCGTTCCGGGACCTGCCGGTGGCCGAGCTGGCCGGAAAGGTGGTGCTGGACACCAACAACTACTACCCGGAGCGGGACGGGAACTTCGCCGAGCTCGACGAGGACTCGATCACCAGCTCCGAACTGGAGGCGCAGCACCTGGCCGGCGCGCGGGTGGTGAAGGCGTTCAACAACATCTACTTCAAGCACCTGCAGTCGCTGGCCCGGCCGGCGGGTGCGGCGGACCGGACCGCGCTGCCCATCGCGGGCGACGACCCGGACGCCAACAAGGTCGCGACCGAGTTCCTGGACGCGATCGGCTACGACACGGTGGACATCGGCACCCTGGCCGACAGCTGGCGGCTGCAGCCGGGCCAGCCCGTCTACGGACCGCCGTACGGCTCGTTCGACGACCCGGTCGGAACGCCGGCCAGCGTGGAGCAGGTCCGCGCCGCGGTGGCTGCCGCACAACGCTGACCGCCTAGGGTGCCGGCGTGGACGATGACCGTGCGGTGCGGATCGTGCCGGCCAACGAGGCGCCCTGGACCGACCTGCTGACGATCTTCGGTAAGGCCGACTACGCGGCGCGCTGCCACTGCCAGCGGCTCAAGGTCACCGGGTGGATCTGGCGGGACTCCAGTCAGGAACAACGCACCGCGATGTTGCGGGCCCAGACCGCCTGCGGCGACCCGGAAGCGAGGACCACCAGCGGGTTGGTGGCCTACGTCGGGGACGAGCCGGCGGCCTGGGCCGCGGTCGAGCCGCGCACCGCCTACCCCAAGCTGCGCACCTCCCGGATTCCGTGGAGCGGCCGGACCGAGGACAAGGACGACGACACCGTCTGGGCGGTGACCTGCTTCGTGGTCCGGGTCGGTTACCGGGGTCGCGGCCTGACCTACGAACTGGCCCGGGCCACGATCGCCTTCGCCCGCGAGCGCGGCGCCCGGGCGCTCGAGGCCTACCCGATGATCACCGAGCCGGGCAAGGAGATCACCTGGGGCGAGCTGAACGTGGGCGCCCGCCAGGTCTTCGCCGACGCCGGGTTCCGGCAGATCAGCCACCCCACGCCACGCCGGGTGGTGATGCGGGTCGACTTCCCGCGTTGACCGGATGTCTCGGGGGAACCGTTCACTGAACGGGGAACGGCACGCCGTGCTCGGCGGCCGGGCGGGGGCCGGTGATGCGGCGGTCGGCGGCCGCGATGGCGACGTCGTTGATGCTGGCCTCGCGGCGGCGCATGAGGCCCTCGTCGGTGAACTCCCACAGTTCGTTGCCGTAGCTGCGCCAGTACCGCCCGGCCCGGTCGTGACACTCGTACTGGAACCGCACGGCGATGCGGTTGCCGTGGAAGGCCCAGAGCTCCTTGCGCAGCGCGTAGTCCAGCTCCCGGTCCCACTTGCGGCGCAGGAACTCCACGATCGCGGCGCGCCCGGTGACGAACTCGTCCCGGTTGCGCCACACCGAATCCTCGGTGTAGGCCAGCGCCACCCGCTCCGGGTCGCGGGTGTTCCAGGCGTCCTCGGCGGCCTGCACCTTCTGCGCCGCGGTCTGTTCGTCGAACGGCGGGAACGGCGGTCGCGGGCTCATGTCCGAACTCCTCCTCGGTCGACGGCGATCGCCGACCATCGTCCCGCCACCCCGCGCCCGCGCTCAACCGGCCGGCCCGGCCGCCCGGCGGTATGGTGCAGCGATGGCTGCCGCTGATGAACAACTGCTGGTCACGCTCGCCGAACAGGAGGAGCGGCTGCGGTTTCGCCGGTTCGACAACGAGACCGCGCTGGCGTTGGGCGCGCGGTTGCTGGACGCGGCGCGGGAACAGGGCCTGCCGGTCACCATCTCGGTGCGGCGCAACGGACAGCGCCTGTTCCACGCCGCGCTGCCCGGCACCTCCGCGGACAACGACGCCTGGATCGAGCGCAAGAGCCGGGTGGTGGACCGCTACGGCCACAGCTCCTACCTGGTCGGCACCCGGTTCCGAGTGGACGGTGGCACCTTCGAGGAGAACTCCCGGCTCGACCCGGACGTCTACGCCGCGCACGGCGGCGTGTTCCCGGTGATCGTGCACGGCGTGGGCCCGGTCGGCACGGTCGGCGTCTCCGGCCTGCCACAGGCCGAGGACCACGCCTTCGTGGTCGCGCAGCTCGAACGGTTCCTGGCCGCCGAGGTCACCGGATCCGAATGAGCGTGGGCCCGAACGAGGTGAAGGCGCAGACGCCGGTGGCGCGGTCGCAGGCGTAGCCGGACCCGGTCAGCTCCGCGCGCCCGCGCGCGAACGGACCACCGATGCTGTCCACCGGCGCGGACCAGACCTGGGCGGTGCCGTCGCAGACGGTCACGAACAGGTAGCCGAAGCCGGTGGTGCCCGGATCCTGGGTCACGGTCAGGTCGACGACCCCGTCGGAGCCGGGCGAGAACGGGCCGCAGGTGTACCGGCCGGTCAGCAAGACCTGCAGCCCACCGGGCGCCAACCGGGCCGCGGTCACCGACACCCGCAGGACCGGATCGGCGCTCGCCGCCTGGCCGGAACCGAACAGCGCCGCGACAACCACCATTACCACAATGCCGAGCCGAGACAGTCTCTGCCGCATTGTCACCACCTCCGTAAGCGGATTCGTCAGTATCGTCCCGCAGAATGAGGTCGCGCGGCCCCACGGCGGGTCCAGCGGTGCAAGACTGGCGGCATGGGGAATTCGACAGTTACCGTTCCGGAGTTCGATCTGCTGGGGGCGGATGATCCGCTCGAATATCTGTTGGAGATCGGGGCGCGGGCGCCGCTGTGCTGGGTGCCGAAACTGCACGCGTATCTGGTCTGCGGATATGACAACGTGGTGACCGCGCTGCGCAACGCCGGGTTGCGCTCGGCGAACGCGACACAGGGGTTCGAGCGGTTGAGCGCCGCGGAGCAGGAGGAACTGCGGCCGCTGCGGATGTCGATCGAGATGTGGATGGGGCACACCACGCCGGAGGGACACCACCGGTTCCAGCATCTGCTGAAGCGGTACTTCACGCCGTCCACCGTCAACGGGTTGCGGCCCCGGATCCGGCAGTTGACCGGAGAACTGCTGGACGCGGCCGCGGACGGCCGGATGGAGGTGGTGGCCGACCTGGCGTATCCGTTGCCGGCCAACATCATCGCGGAGATGTTCGGCATGCCGACCGACGAGCGGGACCGGTTGCGGGTCTGGTCGCGGCACATCGGCGCGGTGTTCCAGAACGCGGATGCGGACACGCTGCGGCGGAGCCAGGCCAGCGTGCTGGAGATGCAGGACTACCTGCGCGGGATCGTGGCCGACCGGCGCGCGCGGCCGCGCGACGACCTGATCAGCATGTTCGTCGCCGCCGAACGGGACGGGCTGGTGGACGAGGACGAGATCGTCGCCAACTGCGTGCTGCTGCTGTTCGCCGGGCACGAAACCACGGCGAACCTGATCTCGCACGGGCTGAACCTGCTGCTGAACAACCCGGACCAGTTGGCGCTGCTGCGCTCCGACCCGGGCCTCACCCCGTCGGCGGTCGAGGAGATGCTGCGCCGGGACGGTCCGGTCATCACCGTGGTGCGGGAGGCGGTCGAGCCGGTGACCGTCGCCGGCTACGACATCCCGCCGGGACAGCACGTCTTTCTCGCCGTGTACTCGGCAAACCACGACCCGGCGGTGTTCCCCGACCCGCTGCGGTTCGACATCACCCGGCGGAACAACCGGCACCTGGCCTTCGGCATGGGCGCCTACTACTGCCTGGGCGCGGCGCTCGCCCGGGTCGAGTCGGACGAGTGCTTCCGGTTGCTGCTGCGCCGGTTCCCCGACCTCCGGCCGGCCGCGGACCAGCCGCCGGCGCTGGTCCGGGTCTCGATGCGGGACCGGCTGGAGGCGCTGCCGGTCGAACTCTGACCACGGTGCTCCAGTGTCTACTGTGGACTCCGGCGGCTGTCGGCTCCGTTTCGGCCCCGGGCGGCCATGCGGCCACTAGGCTGGCGCGCGGTGATGGAGTTCCGGGTACTGGGCAGTGTCGAGGCGGCAGCCGGCAGGACGGTGGTCGACCTCGGGCCGGCGCGACAGCGGTGCGTGCTGGCGGCGCTGCTGGTCGACGCGGGCGAGGTGGTCTCGGCCGACGAGCTGGTCGAACGGGTGTGGGGGGAGCGGGTGCCGGTCCGGGCCCGGGCCACCCTGCGCACCTACCTGTCCCGGCTGCGGGCCGCCGGGGTCGAGATCGGCCGCCGGGCCGGCGGGTACGTGCTACCAGTTGACCGCGACGCCGTCGACCTGCACCTGTTCCGGACGCTGACCGCGCGGGCGGCGCAGGCCGCGCGGTCGGCGCAGACCGGCGGGGAGGCCGTCGACCTGCTCGAGCGAGCGCTCGGACTGTGGCACGGCGCGGCGTTCGCCGGCCTGGACACGCCGTGGCTCAACGCGTTGCGCGACACGCTGCACACCGAGCGGACCGCCGCCGAACTGGACCACGTCGACCTGCTGCTGCGGGCCGGCCGGGCCGGCAGCCTGGTCGCGGAGCTGTCCGGCCGGGCGGCCGCCAACCCGTTCGACGAGCGGGTCGCCGGCCAGTTGATGCTCGCGCTGTTCCGCAGTGGCCGGCAGCCCGAGGCACTGGCCGTGTACCAGCAGGTTCGCACCCGGCTGGCCGAGGAGTTGGGCACCGACCCGGGACCGGACCTGCGCGCGCTGCACCACCGGCTGCTCGGCGGGGACCCGGTCCCGGCCCGGCCCGCCCACCGCCAGCAGCCGGCCGGCCCGGCGATGCTGCCGGCCGGCGTGCACGGGTTCGCCGGGCGGACCGCGCAGCTCGCCCGGCTGGACGCGGTGCTGGCCTCGGCGGACCGGGAACCCAGCGCGGTGGTGATCTCCGCGGTGTCCGGAACGGGTGGGGTCGGCAAGACCGCGCTGGCGCTGCACTGGGCGCACCGGATCGCCGGCCGGTTCCCCGACGGCCAGCTCTACGTGAACCTGCGCGGGTTCGACCCGAGCGGTTCGGTGCTGCCGCCGGAGCAGGCGCTGCGGTCGTTCCTCGAGGCGCTCGGCGTCGCACCGCAGGAGATCCCCGCAGGCGCCGACGGTCAGCAGGCCCTGTTCCGCCGTCTGGTGGCACACAAACGGATCCTGGTGGTGCTGGACAACGCCCGGGACGCCGAGCAGGTCCGGCCGCTGCTGCCCGGCACCCCGGGCTGCCTGGTCGTGGTGACCAGCCGGAACCGGCTCACCGGGCTGGTGGTGGCCGAGGGCGCCCAACCGGTCCTGCTCGACGTGCTCAGCCCCGGCGAGGCCGAGGAACTGCTGGTGCGCCGGATCGGCGCGGACCGGACCCGGGCCGAGCCGGACGCGACCGGCGAGATCATCGCGCGGTGCGCCCGGCTGCCGTTGGCGCTGGCCATCGTCGCCGCCCGGGCCAGCCTGCACCCCGATCTGCCGCTGGCCACCCTGGTTCGGGAGCTCGACGCGGCCGGCGCCCGGCTGGACGCGTTCGCCGACGAGGAGCCGGCGGTCGACCTGCGGGCCGTGCTGTCCTGGTCATACCGGGTGCTCGGCGACGGCGCCCGGCGGTTGTTCCGGTTGCTCGGTCTGCACTTCGGCGCGGAGTTCGGCGCGGCGGCCGCGGCCAGCCTGGCCGGGATCCCGCTGGACCGGGGCCGGGCGCTGCTGGCCGAACTGACCAGCGGGCACCTGCTCGTCGAGTCCACCTCCGGCCGCTACACGTTCCACGACCTGCTGCGCGCCTACGCCATCGAACTGGCCGAACGGGAGGACGGCGCGGCCGACCGGCAGGCCGCGACCTACCGCATGCTCGACCACTACCTGCACACCGCGCACGCGGCGGCCCGGCTGCTGCACCCGCAGCGGGCGCCGGTGCCGCTGGACCCGCCGCGACCCGGGGTCACCGCGCTGGGTTTCACCGGCCTCGAGGACGCCATCGCCTGGTGCACGACCGAACGCCCGGCGCTGCTGGCCGCGGTCGAGCACGCCGGCGCCGCCGGAGCCGACGGTCACGCCTGGAAGCTGGCCTGGGCGCTGACCGAGTTCTTCGACCGGCGCGGGCACCTGGAGGAGCAGGCCGGCGTGTACGGGATCGCGCTGAGGTCGGCCTGCCGGGCCGGTGACGTCACCGGGCAGGCGCACCTCTACCGCAACCTGGGCCGCACCTACGCCCAGCTGGCCCGGTACGACGACGCCCGGGCGCACTTCGGCGAGGCGCTGGAGCGCTACGCCGCGCTCGGCGATCTGAGCGGCCAGGCCAACATCCAGCACAATCTCGGGTGGACGGCCGAACTGGACGGGCGAATGCGCGACTCGTTGCACCACGACCAGCTGGCGTACGACCTCTACGCGGCGGCCGGCGACCGGGTCGGGCAGGCGCGGGCGCTCAACGCGATCGGGTGGTCGCACAGCCTGCTCGGGGACCATGAGCGGGCGCTGGCCGTGTGCGAGGAGGCGCTGGTGCTCACCCAGGAGCTGGGTGACCGGCCGGGCGAGTCGGGCACCTGGGACAGCATCGGCTATGCGGCGCACCATCTCGGCCGGTACCCGCGGGCGCTGGCCGCCTTCCAGCGTTCGCTGGAGGTGTTGCGGGAGCTGGGCGATCGCGACAACGAGGCGGACGTGCTGATCCATCTCGGGGACACCTACCAGGCCATGGGCGCGCCGGACGACGCGCGCACGGCCTGGCAGGCGGCCCTGGACATCCTCGACGAGCTGGGCAACCCGGACGCCGCCAGGGTCCGGGACAAGCTCGCCGAGCCCCCGGCCGCGCGGTGAGACTCCCCGGCATACCCCTCCTGCCGGGACCGCAACGAGATCCGCACAGCGGCAAGCATGCCCGACGGCAGCCGACACAACGTTGACAGAACGTTGAATGCGCAGGCTGGGCGGCTATTAGGGTGATCAGGGTGACGCGAGCAAGCGAGCCGGTGGTGGTCGTCGGCGCCGGGGTGAGCGGGTTGACCACGGCGATCTGCCTGGCCGAGGCGGGCCGGCAGGTGCGGGTGTGGACGGCGCGGCCGCCGCTGGAGACGACCTCGGTGGTGGCCGGCGCGATGTGGGGGCCGTCGTTCCAGGAACCGATGGCCAGGACCATGGCCTGGACCGAACGGTCGCTGCGGGAGTTCACCGAGCTGGCTCGGGATCCGCGCACCGGGGTGCGGCTCGCACCCGCGCTGACCCTGGGCGCGGTGCCCACCGGTGCGGTGCCGCCCCAGGCCAGGATCATCCCGGACCTGCGGCCGTGCCCGGAAACCGAGCTGCCGGAAGGGTTCGCCGCCGGTTCGCGTTCGACCATGCCGCTGGTGGACATGCCGCGCTACCTCGGGTACCTGACCGACCGGCTGGCCGCCGCCGGGGGCAAGCTGGAGCTGCGGACCGTGGCCGCGCTGGCCGAGGCGGCGCAGGCGGCGCCGGTGATCGTGAACTGCTCCGGCCTCGGCGCCCGGGAGCTGGCCGGGGACGCCACGGTGCGCCCGGTGTTCGGCCAACATGTGGTGGTCGGCAACCCCGGCCTGACCGAACTGGTGATGGAGCTGACCCCGGAGCCGGAGTGGGTGAGCTTCTTCCCGCACACCGATCGCGTGGTGTGCGGCGGAATCCGGATCCCCGACCGGTGGGACACCACCCCCGATCCCGACCTGACCGACCGGATTCTGGCGCGCTGCCAACGCATCGAGCCGCGCCTGGCCGGCGCCGAGATCCTCGAGGTGGTCACCGGCCTACGCCCGGACCGCCCGGCCGTCCGGGTCGAGGCACAACCCCTCGGCGACGCCCTCTGCGTCCACAACTACGGCCACGGCGGCAACGGCGTCAGCCTCTCCTGGGGCTGCGCGAGGGAAGCCGCCGCCCTGGCCGGCTAGCCGAGCTTGCGGGGAACCTGCGCTACCGGTAGTGGCGCCGCTGATGCCACAGTGAACCCCTGGGTGGTCACCGGGAGGCACCGTGCGAATCCACTTCACCCGTCGGGACCTGGCGCTGACCAGTCTCGCCGACGGTCCGGATCCGTTGTGGGAGCTGGTCAACAGCGTGCAGGCGTTGCAGAGCCGGTACGGCCAGGTGGTGTTGGGGCAGTGGCGCAAGCAGGTCTGCGCCGGCCTGCGCCGGACCGGCCGCACCGCGCAGGTGCGCGCCCGGCTGGTCCCGGTGGCCCCGCATGCCGCCTACTTTCCCGATCTGCTCAACCCACCCGAGGGGGCGTTGGGCCTGGACGAGGGCGTCGCCGCGATCCTGTCCACGCCGCGGGACCGGTTGGGCGCCGAGATCGGCCGGCTGGGCGGCGCCCCGGGAGCGGGCGGTTGGCTCGCCGACCTGGCCGCCGGGCGCGGCGCGGCGCTGGCCGAGTTCGGCGGCGTGCTGCACGCCTACCACCGCCTCGCCGTCGCACCGTACTGGGACCGGCTCAACCGGGAGGTGCAACGCGATCTGGCCATGCGCCGGCAGATCCTGCGCGAGCGCGGCGTGGAGCGGCTGCTGGACAGCTACCAACCGATGATGCGGTGGCGCAGACCGGTGCTGGAGATCGCCCGGCATCCGTCCGGCCGGGACATCTACCTCGACGGCCGCGGGCTGCGCCTGGTGCCCTCGTTCTTCTGCCAGACGCACCCGGTGACCGTCTTCGACAACGAGCTGCCGCAGGTGGTCGTGTACCCGGTGCAGCACGATCCGTTGTGGCTCACCGACTTCGGGCCGGGCACCGGCACGACGCTGGGCCGGCTGCTCGGCGAGACCCGGGCGGCGGTGCTGCGCGCGGCCCTGGAACCCGGTAGTACCACCGATCTCGCCACCCGGGCGAACATCTCGCTCGCCTCGGCCAGCCGGCACACGGCCGTGCTGCGGGAGGCGAACCTGCTCGTCACCACGCGGCACGGCGGCAGCGTGCGGCATGTGGCCACCCCGCTGGGGGTCGCCCTCGCCGCCAGTTGCGCCCGGTGACCGCATCCGGTCACGCGACCTTCCCGGTACGTGACCCGTCCCGCCGGTCGAACCAGGGCCTTTGCGCCACAACGCAAAGCGTGGCTGGTGGAATCCGCGCCCGGAATCATTGCGTTCGGTGACGGGTGGGCCGGCGTCCTGGGGGTGCGCCGGCAGGCCAGCCCGCCTCCCCGGAATTTTTGTGCGGTCGTTGCGTTCCGGCGAACGGTGCGGATGGCTGGTGGATTGTGGCTGGTTGCCGTCACGGTCCCCTGAGGTAGCTGCTGGCCGGGTGCGGGCTTCCCCGCGGGGCAGGGTCTAGCTGGTGCGGTACCGGGCTAGGAGCTCGGCGCCGATGCGGGAGAGGTGGTCCTGGACCGTCGGGGGGTCGAGGACCTCGATCAGGGCGCCCCAGCCGGCCAGGTTGCGGGCGATGTCCAGCGGGGTGGGGGCGGCCAGCCGGACCCGGGTGCGGCCGTCGGGCAGGTCGGCCTCGGCGTGGCAGTGCCGGCCGAAGTGGTCGCGCAGCACCGGGAGGAACCTGGTTTCGATCAGGACGGTCGCCCGGGTGCTGGACCGCTTCTGCTCCACCTCGCCGACGACCCGGTCCCACGCGGCGGCCAGGGCGAAGTCGTCGGGACGTTCGGCGGGCAGGTCGGTCGGCTCGGCGACGACGATCCGGTCCACCCGGAAGGTCCGCTGGCCACGCTCGGTTCCGGCGACCAGGTACCAGATGTCGTCCTTGTCGACCAGCCCCCACGGGTCGACCAGCCGCTCGCTGCGTGCCCGGGCGCTGCTGAGGTAGGTCAGCCGGACCTTGCGGCGGCGGATCACGGCGTGCTGCAGCTCGTCGACGAGCGCGGGCCGGTCGCGGTCGCGCTCGCCCCACCGGGTGGGGTCGATCATCGTGGCGCTCGCGGCGGCCTCGGCGTCGGCCCGGAAGGTGTGCGGCAGCGCGCGGAGGAGTTTCCGCAGCGCGGCCCGGACCTCGCCGGAGGCCGTCGCGGCCGGGCCGGCGAGCAGGAACAGCGCCCGCGCCTCCGGGGCCGACAGGCCGCTGAGGTCGGTCCGGGCGCCGCCGACCAGCGCCCAGCCGCCGCCCCGGCCCGGCTGCGGGTAGACCGGGACGCCCGCCGCGGACAGCGCCTCCAGGTCGCGCCGGGCGGTGGCGACCGACACCTCGAGCTCGGTCGCCAGTTCGGCCGCGGTCACCCGGCCCCGGGCCTGCATCAGCAACAGGGTGGCGACGAGCCGGTCCGCACGCATGTCGTCAGCATCTCCGGAAAAGTGCTCAATTGATGAGCACTTTACCCGGCAGGCTGGTCTTCGTCAGCAGAGACAGAACGAGAGGAACCCGGTCATGTTGCGAGGACTCAGCACCGTCAGCCTGTTCGCCGACGACGTCGCGGCCGCCGCCCACTGGTACACCGAGGTGCTCGGCATCGAGCCGTACTTCGTCCGGCCGCAGGACGGACCGCCGGCCTACGTCGAGTTCCGCATCGGCGACTACCAGCACGAGCTCGGCGTCGTCGACCGTCGCTACGAGGTCTCGCCGCGCACCGAGGCCGCCGCAGGCGCCGTCACCTACTGGCACGTCGACGACGTCGAGGCCACCTTCGAGCGCCTGCTGGCGCTGGGTGCGACGGTGCACGACAAGCCGATGGAGCGCGGCCCGGGTTTCGTCACCGCCTCGGTCGTCGACCCGTTCGGCAACATCCTCGGCGTCATGTACAACCAGCACTACCTGTCCACGCTGGCCGCGCTTTCCCACGGCTAGGCCCTGTTTCGAAAGTGCTCCGATCCAAGCGCCCAGCTGCGCGCGCCTTATGAAACACAGCCTAGTTCGGGGACAGCAGGTCCGACAGGATGCCGGGCAGGCGTGGCGAGGTGGACGCCGGGGCGGCGGGAGCGGGCGGCTTACCGTTGTAGGGAGCGTTCTGGGAGCCCCGGACGCCGATCGGGCTGCCGGGCGGTTCGGCGCAGTAGGCGTTCTGGTTGGGTGCGACCTCGGCGGTGTCGCTCGCGGGGCGCTGGTGGGTGCCCTCATAGCCGCGGGTGCAGGAGAACGGGTCGTTGAAGGTGAGCACCAGGCCGAGGTGGCCGGTGCCGTCGGGGTTGGCGCCCGGGGCGGTGGCGGTGATCATGGGGAAGGCGACCAGGAGGTGTTCCAGCGCGCCGGTGCGGCTGCGGGTGACGGTCGCGGTGGTGAGCAGGTTGGCGATGACCAGGCCGACGTCGGTGCCGGAGTCGCGCAGCAGGCCCGACACCTGGGCGGAGACCTGGGGAACGGTGCTGATCAGGGTGCGCAGATCCGGGTCGGAACGGCTGAGTTGTTCGGCGATCAGGCGCAGGTCGCGGCTGTAGTCGATGATCAGTTGGGACTGGTCGGCCTGGGTCTGCAGCACGGTGCGGCCGTTGGCGAGCAACGAGATGGTCTGCGGCAGGTGTTCGGTGGCCGCCGTGGTGAGCGTGCCCGCGCTGTCCAGCAGTTCGGCCAGGGCGGGTCCGCTGTCGCCGAACGCGGCGCCCAGTTCGGTCACCACGGTGCGCAGCGCGTCCACCGGCACCGAGCGCACCAGCCGGTCCACACTGGACAGCAAGCCCTCCGGGGTGGGCGGCAGGCCGGTGCGGTCCCGCGGGATCACCGAGCCGTCGCCGAGGAACGGGCCCGCACCCGCGGCGGGAACCAGGTCCACGTACTGCTCGCCGATCGCCGACCGGGTCGCCACCACGGCCCGGGCGTCGGCCGGAATCGGCGGGGCGCCGGCGTCGATGCGGAGCAGGACGTCGATTCCGGTGTCGGACAGGCGAAGCTCGCCGACTCGGCCCACCGGGACACCGCGGTAGGTGACCTCCGCGTTGGCGAAGATGCCGCCGGAGTCGGCGAACTGGGCGGTCACCGTGTAGCCCGAGGAGAACAGCCCGACATAGCTTCCCCCGACGTAACCGATCCCGGCCACGGCGACCATCGCGAACAGCAGCAGGCGCAGCTTCGGCAGACCCCTCACCGGCCACCTCCCAGCAACGCGCCGAGCAGGGCGGACAGCGGGTCGGGCGCCGGCGGTTGGGGCGGGATCGGCGGCAGCGCCAGCGGAACCGGCGGGGGCGGCGCCGGGATGGGGGCGGCCGGCACCGGAACCAGTGGGGTGCTGGCGTTGCCCAGGTTCTCCAGCAGCACGCTGAGGTCCAGGTCGAACCGCACGTCGACGTTGACGAAGTCCCCCTTGAGCGTGTTGAGGAAGTAGTCGGTGAACGGGTAGGTGGCGAGGATCTGCAACGAGTTCGGCAGGTCGGCGCCGGCCTGGGCGAGTGTGCGCAGGGTCGGTTCGAGCAGCCGCAGGTCCTCGGCCAGGCTGGCGGCGCCACGGTTGACGGTGTCGACCGCGACGTCCGAAAGGCGATCCAGCGCGCCGAGCATGGCCACCAGCGAGTCGCGCTGCTCGGTGATCACCCGCAGGCCCGGCGCCAGCCGGTCCAGTGCGGTGGTGAGGTTGGCGGTCTGGCCGGCCAGGGAGCCGGACAGCCGGTTCAGCGCGTCGATCGCCCGCACGATGTCGCCCTGCTGGGCATCCAGGTCCGACACCACCTTGTCCACAGTGGACAGAAGGGAGCGCAGCTGTGGCTCGTTGCCGGCCAGCGCCTGGTTGACCTCGTGCAGGATGGTCTGCAACTGTCCGACCCCGCCGCCGTTGAGCAGCAGCGACAGGGCGCCGAGCACCTCCTCGATCTCGGGGTTGCGGTTCGTGGCCGCGATCGGGATCACCGCGCCGTCGGCCAGCCGGTGTCCCCGCGACGGGTCCGGGGCGCGTAGCTCGACGTACTTCTCGCCGAGCAGGCTGGACTGGCGCAGCCGGGCCTGCGCGTCGGCCGGCAGCGCCACGTCGCCGTTGACCACCAGGCGCACCAGGGCGGTCACGTTGTCCCCGGCCAACTCGATCCGTTCGACCCGGCCGACCGCGACGTCGTGCACCTTCACCGCCGCCTGCGGCACCAGGTCGAGCACGTCGGCGAACTCGGCCGTGACCCGGTACGGGTGGTCGCCGACGTCCGGCCCGCCGGGCAGCGCAACGTCGTACAGGCCGCCGGAACCGCAGCCGGCGACGAGCGCGCACACCAGCACCGCGACGAACCCGGGCTTCACGATCCACCGCCCAGGGACGGCACGAACAGGTCGGTCACCGGCAGCGGCAGCGGTGGCAGCCGGCCGGCCGACAGCGCCGCCAGCACCTCGGCCGGCGTCGGCAACCGCAGCGTTCCGTCGATCACCGGGGCCAGCCGGGCACACAGGTCGGCCAGCGCGGTGGGCAGTTGGACGGGGGTGGCCGAGGCGATCGTCCGGCACACCAGCAGCATCGGCGGGTAGGTCAACTCGTTGAGGTTGCCCCGGATCGCGAAGGAGGCCGACGCCGCGTCGTAGGTGGACAGGAAGTTGGACATCGCCAGCGGCGCCACGTCCAGGATCTCGGCCAGCGCGGCCCGCTGGTCGACCAGCACCTGGGTGATGCCGGTCAGCCGGTCCAGGTTGCCGGCCAGGCCGTCCCGGTTGTCCGCGACGAAGTCCCGAACCTGGCCCAGTGCCACGGCCAGGGAGCCGAGCGCGGCGCCGAGGTCGTCGCGGTCGGCGGCCAGGTAGCCGGTCACCCCGGCCAGCTTGTCGTTGAACGCCCGCACCTGCGCGTCGCTGTCGGCCAGCATCCGGGTGAACCGCTGCAGGTTGTCCACCGTGGCGAACAGGTCGCCGGAGGAGCCGGCCAGCGTGGTCGCCGCCTGGCTGAGCCGCCGCACGGTGTCCCCGAGCAGCGCGCCGTTGCCGTCCAGGTTGGCGGCGGCGGTCTCCAGCGCGCCGGTCAGCGCGCCGTTCGCGTTGGCCCCGTCCGGGCCGAGTGCGGTGGACAACTCGGTCACGCCGGCCACCAGGTCGTCCAGCTCGACCGGAACCTGGGTGCGCTCAACGGGAATCACCGCGCCGTCGGCCAGCAGCGGCCCGGACTCGTAGGCCGGGGCCAGTTGGACGTAGCGGTCGCTGACCAGGCTGGGCGCCACCACCACCGCGTGCGCGCCGGCCGGAACCGGCACGCCGGACTCGACGGTCAACTCCACCCGGACGGTGTCGCCTTGCGGGACAACGCGATCGATGCGGCCGACGGCGACGCCGAGCACCTTGACGGCCGAGCCGGGGTACACGCCGACCGCCTTGGCGAAGTAGGCGGTGACCGTCAGCCCGCGCTGCCACGGCCAGTTCCAGGCCGCGGCCGCGAGGAGCAGCAGTGCCACGCACCAGGCGGCGAGCACCCGCACTCTCATCGCCCACCTCCCGGGGTCAGCGGGACGGCACAGCCCTGCGGGTTGATGTCCAGCACGCCGACCTTGGTCGGTGGCGGCACCAGGCCGCAGATGTAGCCCTCGAACCAGCGGCCGTTGCCGACCACGTTGTTGAACATCCGCACGAACGGCGCGAGGTCGTGCAGGCCCTGGCTCAGGTTGTCCTGGTTGCGTTGCAGGATCGTGGTCACCCTGGTCAGCTCGTCCAGCGCCGGCCGCAGCCGCTGCTGGTTGTCGGCCACCAGCCCGCGCAACTGGTCGGCCAGGCTCCGGGTTCCGGTCAGCAGCGCGCGGACCGCCTCCCGGCGCCGGGACAGCTCGTCGAGCAGCAGCGCGGCGTCGGTGAACAGGGTCCGGAGCTGACCGTCCCAGTCCGCCACGGTCGCGCTCAGCGCCGAGGTGTTGGCGAGCAGCCGGGCCAGCGCACCATCCCGAGTGGACAGTGTGGTGGCGAGCCGGGACAGCCCGGTGAGGGCGTCGCGCACGTGCGCCGGGCTGTGCGCGAAGGTTTCCGCGAGCACCTGGAAGCTGCGGGCCAGTGCCGCGGTGTCGATCCGGTCCACAGTCCGGGACAGCTCGCTGACCGCGGGCACGATGTCGAACGGGGCAACCGTGCGGGCGCGGGGAATCACGTCGTTCGGATCCTGGGCGGTCGCGCCGTCCGGCCGGATGGCCAGGAACTTGTCGCCGAGCAGGGTCCGGATCTCGATGGAGATCGTGCTGCGGTCGCCGATCGTCACGTCGTGCACCCGGAAGTCGACCAGCACCCGGTTTCCGGCCAGCTGCACCCGGCGCACCTCGCCGACCTTCACGCCGGCCAGCCGGACCTCGTTGCCGGGTCGCAACTCGGCGGACTCGGTGAACTCGGCGGTGTAGGTGGTTCCGCCGCCGATGATCGGCAGGTCGTCCAGGTTGAACGCGGCCAACGCCGCGAGTGCGAGCAGCACCAGCGTCATCGCGCCACGCCGCGCGGCGCGGTCCACGGCCGGGCTCACGGCCCGCACCTCGGCGCCATCGGTGTCCCCGGCGCCGGGAGGGCCGGAATGTCGACCACGATCCCGAGACCGGAGATGCCGACCCGGCCCGAGGCGCTGCACAGGAAGTAGTTGAACCAGCCGCCGTAGCTGGCCACCCGGTTGATCGACTCGACCTTGTGCGGCAACGTGGCCAGGAAGTGGTCCACGACGTCGCCGCTGGCGGCCAGGTTGGCCGACAGCGCGCCGAGCGCGGCGATGTCCCCCTTCAGCGGCGGGCGGACGGCGCTCAGCAGACCGGCGGTCGACTCGGTCAGCGCGCCCAGCGCCGCGACCGCGTCCCCGATCGGCCGCCGCTGCTCGGCCAGCCCGGTGGCCAGCCGCTGCATGGTGTCGATCAACCCGGTCAACTCGGCGGTGCGGCCGTTGACCGTGTCCAGCACGGTGTTCAGGTTGTCGATCACCTGGCCGATCACCTGGTCCTTGCCGGCGATCGCCGTGGTGAGCGAGGCGGTATGGGCTAGCAGGCTGTCGATCGTGCCGCCCTCGCCCTGCAGCACCTGGATCAGCTCACCGGCCACCCGGTTGACCTCGGCCGGGTCGAGTGCCTGGAACAGCGGCCGGAAACCGTTGAACAGCACGGTGAGGTTGAGCGCGGGGGCGGTGCGCTCCAGCGGAATGGCCGTCCCGGGCCGCAGCAGCGCGTTGGGGTCGCCGGTGCCGACCGCCAGGGCCAGGTAGCGCTGGCCGATCAGGTTGCGGTACTTGATGGTCGCGGTGACCGACGCCGGCAGCCGGCGGGACGCCGCCACCTCGAAACCGACCTCGGCGAAGCGGTTGTCCACCACGGCGATCGAGCTGACCTGTCCGATGCGGACACCCGACATCCGCACGTCGTCGCCGACGCCGAGCCCGGTGGCGTCGGTGAACCGGGCCGCGTAGCCGGACACCTCGCCGGTGCCCCCGCCCGCGATGGTCAGCCCCAACAGCACGGTCAGGCCGACCGTGACCATCGCGAACACGGTCAGCTTCACCAGCGGTGCCCCCAGACTGTGCTCACCGGCACGGCCTCTGTGCGCCCGCGGCTGCCGCTGGCCAACTCGTCCCCCGGGGTGGTGAATCACCGCACCGTCACCTCCGTTCCGCGCAGCAACGGGCCGAGCAGCAGGGCGCCCCAGCCCGGGACGTCGGCCGGCATCACCTGCAGCGACGGCGCGACCAGGGCGGCGATCAGGTCCCGTTCCGGCGGGGTGTTGGCCAGCACCGGCGCGGCGGTCGGCTGGAAGTCCTGGGGCCGGTCCGATCGCGGCGGTGGCGGCTTGGTCGAGCCGTCCCGCAGCGGCCCGCCTGGCGGGTACTGCGGGAACCGGTTCGGCGGCTTGGCCACCGGATAACACCGGGGTCCGCGCTTGTCGTCGTAGCGCGGGGTGTCCACGCCGGGCAGGTACTTGCCGCGACTGGCGGTGATCTCGATGGTCACCCGCGACACGTTGGGATGCGCGGTGCCCTTGCCGAACGCGGCGTCGGCGGCCGGAATGGCGTCCACCAGCTGCCGCAGCAGGCACGGATATTCGGGCGCGTACCTGGCCAGCACCGCCAGCGTGGGCTCGGCGGTCGTGCTGAGGCTGATCAGGTTGTCGCGGTTGGCGGCCAGGAAGTCGGTGAGGTCGACGGCGGCCGTGGTCAGCGACCCGACCAGGGTGCGTACGCCGTTCTGTTGCTGGGCCAGGGTTTGGCTGGTGGTGGTGAGCTCGCGCAACGCCTGCAACAGGTCCGGCGCCGCGTCGGCATAGGTGTCGGCCACCGTGGCCAGCCGCTCGATGTCCGCCCGCAGGTCGGGCAGCGCCGGGCCGAGCCGGTCGAGGTAGCTGTTCAGGGCCACCAGGGTGGTGCCGAGTTGTTGCCCGCGACCGGTCAGGGCGACGGCCATCGCGTCCAGCGTCGCGGCGAGCTCGGCCGGTCGGACCGCGCGCAGCACCGGCAGCAGGTCGTCGAGGACGGTGTCGATCTCGGTCGCCGCGGCGGTGCGGTCCTGGCTGATCACGTCCCCGGCGGCGATCGGCCGGTCCGGCCGGTCCGGCGTGCTCAGGGCCACGTAGCGTTCGCCGAACAGGGTCTTCGGCAGCAGCCGGGCGGTGACGTTCGCCGGGATCCGCGCGACCAGGGCCGGATCGAGCGCCAGGTCGAGCACCGCGCGGCCGCGCTCGGCGCGGATCGCCCGCACCTCGCCCACCACCAGGCCGCGCAGCTTCACGTCGGCGTGCACGCGCAGTTGGCTGCCGGCCGTCGCGGTTTCCAGCCGGACCGGCACGACGGGGGTGAAAGCCTTGCGGTAGACCGCGATCGACAGCGCGACCAGCAGCCCGGCGAGCACCAGGAACACCAGCCCGGCCAGCTGGTGGCGCAGCGCGGGGCGCTCGGCGGGGTTCATCCGGCGATCCGGACGGTGGTCGTGGCACCCCAGATCGCGAGGCTGAGAAAGAAGTCGAGCAGCATCTGCAGCACGATGGCGGCGCGCACCGCCCGGCCCACCGCGACGCCGACCCCGGCCGGGCCGCCGGTGGCGGTGTACCCGTAGTAGCAGTGCACCATGATCACCACCACGCTGAAGACGATCACCTTCAGGAACGACCAGAGCACGTCCTGCGGGGGCAGGAACAGGTGGAAGTAGTGGTCGTAGGTGCCCGCGGACTGGCCGTAGAACCACACGGTGATCTGGCGGGACGCCGCGTAGGAGCACACCAGTCCCACCAGGTAGAGCGGGACGACCGCGCCGAGCCCGGCCAGCACCCGGGTGGTCACCAGGTACGGCACGCTCGGCACCGCCATCACCTCCAGGGCGTCGATCTCCTCGGAGATCCGCATGGCGCCGAGCTGCGCGGTGAAGCCGCAGCCGACCGTCGCCGACAGGGCGAGCCCGGCGGCCAGCGGGGCGACCTCCCTGGTGTCGAAGTACGCGGCGATGAACCCGGTCAGCGCGGATGTGCCGAGTTGGTTGAGCGCCGAGTAGCCCTGCAGACCGACGATCAGGCCGGTGAACGCGGTCATGCCGATCATGACGCCGAGCGTGCCGCCGATCACCGCGAGCGCGCCGCTGCCGAAGAACACCTCGGACAGCAGCCGCAGGATCTCCCTGGGGTAGCGGGCGATCGTGCGCGGCGTCGTGGCGAGCACCTGGCCGCAGAAGGCGAGCGCCTGGCCCAGCGTGGCCAGTCCCCGTTGCGGCGCCAGCACCACCGTCGCCATGCCGGTCACATCCCCTTGGGCGGCACGAGGTTGAGGTAGATGGCGGTGAGCACCACGTTGATCAGGAACAGCAGCAGGAAGGTGATCACCACGGTCTGGTTGACCGCGTCGCCGACTCCTTTCGGTCCGGGCGCCGGGTTCAGGCCGCGGTAGGCCGCGACGATGCCGGCCACGAAGCCGAACAGCGCCGCCTTGATCTCGCTGATCCACAGGTCCGGAACCTGGGCCAGGGCGTTGAAACTGGCCAGGTAGGCGCCCGGCGTGCCGCCCTGCAGGACCACGTTGAAGTAGTAGCCGCCGACCACGCCGACCACGCTCACCAGGCCGTTGAGCAGCACCGCGACGATCATCGCGGCCAGCACCCTCGGCACGATCAGGCGCTGCACCGGGTTGACCCCCAGCACCGCCATCGCGTCGATCTCCTCCCGGATCCGCCGCGCGCCGATGTCCGCGCACATCGCCGAGCCGCCGGCGCCGGCCACCAGCAGGGCGGTGATCAGCGGACTGGCCTGCTGCACGATGGCGAGCGCGCTGGCCGCACCGGTGAACGACTGGGCGCCGATCTGCTGGATGAGCGAGCCCAGCTGCAGCGCGATCACGGCGCCGAACGGGATCGCGACCAGCGCGGTCGGCAGGATCGTGACGCTGGCGAAGAACCAGCACTGCTGGACCAGTTCGCGCACCTGGAACGGCCGGCGGAAGGTCAGCCGCCCCACCTCGACGGCGAGCGAGGTCAGCCGGCCCACCTGCGCGAGCCCGCGAACCGCGCTGTTCGCCTGCGTCCCGACGCCCATTCCCGACCGCCCGACCTCGACGCCTACTACCAGGTAACGAGCGGCAGCCGATCAGGTTACCCGCGAAGAATGCCGGGTACCGGGCCGGTCAACCGGAAATGTTCCGGTGTGCCCCCACCGCAAGGGCGCCCGCGTTGCGGGCAACCGATCGCGGTGGGGTCGCCTGGCCGGTCCAGCTGGCCGCCGGGCGTACATAGGTGGGACGGCCCGACCGGGCGTGAGCTGGGTCACCCCCGATTGGCCTATACCCATGGGTATGCCGGAGGCATGTTCGCCGGTTTCCGGAATTATCGCGGGTAGGCGGCCGAGGACGGGGAACATCTGCCTTGCGCCCAAGGGCGATCGACAACACGGAAAGTGGTCCCTAGGTGCCATCTAGTGGCAATAGCGGGTTATGCTGGCATTCGGGATTGATCCATCCAGCGTTTCTTGTCTGATTCCAGAAACCTGGCAGGGGTGACGAGCGAATGAGTGTGCACGGTGTAGGCCCCGGGGAAGCCCGGGAGCAGTTGCGAGCGGTGGGGCTGCGGGTGACCGCGCCACGGCTGGCGGTGCTCGAGTGGCTGACCACGCACCCGCACGCGACCGCGGACCAGGTCGCCGCGGGGGTGCGGGAGCGGCTGGACTCGGTGTCCACCCAGGCGATCTACGACGTGCTCAACGCGTGCACGCACGCGAACCTGCTGCGCCGGATCGAACCCGCCGGGCACCCCGCCCGGTTCGAGACCCGCACCTCCGACAACCACCACCACCTGGTCTGCCGCGGCTGTGACCGCACCGAGGACATCGACTGCGTGGTCGGGTTCGCACCCTGCCTGGAGCCGTCCAGCGCGCTCGGCTTCGTGATCGACGAGGCCGAGGTGGTGTTCTGGGGATTGTGCCCGGCTTGCGCACAGTCCACCGGCGGCCTCGCCGCGCCCATCGCCGGCGCCGGACGCTGATTCAGGTCACCAACCCCGCCGACATTCGTGTCCGGCCGATCGCCGGTTGTCCACAAATAGGTCTAGACCTATTTTTGTTTGGGCCGGGATCGCACGGAAGGAGCGCGGGGTGGTTCGTCGAACTGCACGTCTGGTGGGAATGGGACTCGTCGTCGCGCTGGCCGTCCCGTTGCCGGTCGCCGCGACGAACGCGGCGGCAGATGTGACCTGCGCGGTGAAATCCCGGCCTGCGGGCAAAATTCTGCAGGGCTACTGGGAGAACTGGGACGGCGCGGCCAACGGCGTGCATCCGCCGCTGGGCTGGATCCCGATCACCGACAGCAGGATCCGCCAGCACGGCTACAACGTGAT
Organism: Actinophytocola sp.; assembly: GCF_035712165.1. Lineage (GTDB taxonomy): Bacteria > Actinomycetota > Actinomycetes > Mycobacteriales > Pseudonocardiaceae > DASYTH01. The sequence goes on from NZ_DASTBH010000077.1 coordinate 32,852, forward strand.
CAACGCGGCGTTCCCGGTGATCCGCTCGGACGGCACCGTGCTGTGGGAGAACGGGATGGACGCGACCGTCCGGGTGCCCACCCCGGCGGAGATGTGCCAGGCCAAAGCCGCCGGGCAGACCATCCTGCTGTCGATCGGCGGCGCCACCGCCGGAATCGACCTGAGCTCGCGCACCGTCGCCGACCAGTTCGTCCGGACCGTGGTGCCGATCCTGCGCACCTTCAACTTCGACGGTATCGACATCGACATCGAGACCGGCCTGGTCGGCAGCGGCAACATCAACACGCTGTCCCCCTCGCAGGCCAACCTGATCCGGATCATCGACGGCGTGCTCGCCCAGCTGCCGGCCAACTTCGGGCTCACCATGGCGCCGGAGACCGCCTACGTGACCGGCGGCAGCATCGTCTACGGCTCGATCTGGGGCGCCTACCTGCCGGTCATCAAGAAGTACGCCGACAACGGCCGGCTGTGGTGGCTGAACATGCAGTACTACAACGGAAGCATGTACGGCTGCAGCGGCGACTCCTACTCCGCCGGCACCGTGCAGGGCTTCGTCGCGCAGACCAACTGCCTCAACCGGGGCCTGGTCGTGCAGGGCACCACGATCCGGGTTCCGTTCGACCGGCAGGCACCGGGACTGCCGGCCCAACCGGGCGCGGGCGGCGGCTACCTGTCGCCGAGCCTGGTCGGCCAGGCCTGGCGCAGCTTCGGCACCTCGCTCAAGGGCCTGATGACCTGGTCGGTGAACTGGGACGGCTCGCGCAACTGGACCTTCGGCGACAACGTCGCCAACCTGCAGGGCCGCTGAGCATGTCCTGATTCGTGGGGTACTGGTCGTTGCGGCCATCCGGACCGGGTCCGCAGACTGGTCGACGTGACGAGGCGAGACGTGGTCGTCGTGGTCTACGACGGCATCGCGGTGCTGGATGTGGCCGGACCGCTGGAGGTGTTCGACGGCGCGCGGCACGCGGTCGAGGACGCCTACCGGGTACGGCTGGCCTCGGTCGGCGGGCGAGACGTCGTGGCCTCCTCGGGAGTGCGGCTCGGTGTGGCGCTCGACGTGGCCGAGGTGCCCGAGGATCCGGACACCGTGGTCGTGGCGGGTGGCTGGGGCTACGCCGGGGGTGTCGCCGAGCCCGGACTGGTCGCCGGCATCGCCCGGCTGGCGGCCCGGGCCCGCCGGGTCACCTCGGTGTGCACCGGGGCGTTCCTGCTCGCCGAGGCCGGTCTGCTGGACGGGCGGGCAGCCACGACCCACTGGGCGGCCTGCGCGGACCTGGCCCGGGACTACCCCCGGGTGCGGGTGGACCCGGATGCGATCTTCGTGCGGGACGGTCCGGTGGTCACCGCGGCCGGGGTGAGCGCGGGGTTGGATCTGGCGCTGGCGCTGGTCGAGGAGGACCACGGCGCGGAGTTGGCCCGGCTGATCGCCAAATGGCTGGTGCTGTTCCTGCAGCGGCCCGGCGGGCAGTCCCAGTTCAGCATCTGGTCGCAGACCCGGGTGCCCGGCGACGAGGCGCTCTGCCGGCTGCTCGGCGACATCGCGGCCGACCCGGCGGCCGACCTGTCGGTGCCGGCGATCGCCGAACGGCTGTCGATCAGTCCGCGGCACGTCACCCGGGTGTTCGCCCGCGAGGTCGGGATGAGCCCGGCTCGCTACGTCGAGCGGATCCGGGTGGAGGCGGCCCGAACCCTGCTGGAGAACGGCGCGGACGGGGTGGACACCATCGCCCGGCGGTGCGGCTTCGGCACCGCCGAAACCATGCGCCGGGCTTTCCTGCGCGAGCGGGGCGTTTCGCCGAGCGCCTACCGAGACCGGTTCACCAGCGCCGCCAGATGAGATCGGAGCTTGCCGTCATGGACACCGTCTTCGTCCTGTACGAGAACATGACCGCGCTCGACCTGATCGGGCCCTACGAGGTGCTGGCCGCGCATCCCGCTGTGACGCCGCACTTCGCGGCCGCCCGGCCCGGGGATGTCCGGTGCGACAACGGACTCACGCTGCGGGCCGATGTTTCCTTCGCCGGGGCACCGGATCCGGACCTGATCGTCGTGCCGGGCAGTTCGCGCTGGCGCGCCGCGCTCGCGGACGACGAGTTGATCGGCTGGCTGGCCGCGGCGCATCCGGCGGCCACCTGGACCGCCTCGGTGTGCACCGGATCCACGTTGCTGGGCAGGGCCGGCATCCTCACCGGCCGGCGGGCCACATCGCACTGGGCGGTCCGGGACACCCTGGCCGGCTACGGTGCGGTGCCGTGCGCCGAACGGGTCGTCATCGACGGCGACGTGATCACCGGCGCCGGGGTGTCCGCCGGTATCGACCTGGCGCTGACCCTGGCCGCGACCCTGTGGGGCGACCCGGTCGCCCAGGCGCTCCAGCTGGCGCTGGAGTACGACCCGCAACCCCCGTTCCGGTCCGGCACCCCGGAACAGGCCGGCCCGGAAACCGTGGCCGCGGTACTGGGTGCGCTGGCCGGCACGTGATAAGACGTACGCCATGTCGATCGATGTGCAACAACCGCGGCCCTATGACCTGGTGACCGACCACATCCAGATTGGCGGTGTGGCGGGCGGGGCGTTCGAGGCCAACTTCAACTACCGGATCCACGAGGGACACGACGAGGTCACCGGCAACTTCATGGCCGGCGACGGTGCCGGCGGTCACGGCCAGTTCCAGTTGACCGCCAACGTTTCCGGCGCCTCGTTCACGCTGCAGCAGTTGTATGTCGAGGTGTTCCACGTCTCGCCGCAGGACGGCACCGAACTGGGCAAGGTGATCGTGCCGGTGCTGCTCGGCCGGTTGATCGTCCCCGGTTACCGCGTCTACCTGGAACACGTCGTCGTGCCGGGGGACACGCTGTGGGGAATCTCGGTGAAGTACTACGGATCCGGCAACCACTACCACCGCCTGGTCGCCGCCAACCCGCAGACCATCACCAACCCCAACCTGATCAACCCGGGCGAGGTCCTGCGGGTGCCACAGGCCTGAACAGGTGGTCAGCCGGCGAACTCGGCAAGGTCCGCCGGGACGGGAAGGTCGAGCGCGCGGAGGAACCGGGTGGTGATGGTCTCCAGGTCCTCGTCCAGCTCGGCGTCCTCGTCGTCGGTGGCGAGGTAGGAGCGAAGCTCGCCTTCCTTCGCCGGCAGGCGCGCCGGGTCGGCATCGCCCTGCTGACCGGCCCACCAGGCGGCGAGCCCGGCCGCCTCGCGGGCGACGTCGGTCGGGGCGGACGCCCTGTCGTTCTCGAAGTACACCCGCGGCGTGTAGCCGAGATAGGCGACACCGGTGCCGGGGCCGGGCGGATGGTAGGTCACCGTCGTGATGTCCCCGTCGTGAATGTCCACCATCAGCCAGGGTCCCGGCAGCATCGGCGTGCTGTCCGGATCCTGGTCCGCCCAGTCGTCGCCGTCGTAGACGTAGGTGCCGAAGAAACCCATGCCGAACCTCCTGCCATACCGACCGGTCGGCATTGTAGGCAGGACGTCCGGCGACCGGTCAGGCGGCGCCGGCGAGCTTGCGGGACGGCACCAGGTTGAGCCGGCCGACGGCTTCCTGGACGTCGCGCGGCCACAGCCACAGGCGGTAGGCGGGGGCGACCGTGAAGTAGTCCTCCGGCCCGTGCAGGACGCGGGTGCGCATGTCCACGCAGTACCGCTCCCGCCAGGAGTGCCGGTCCGCCGCGCTCACCTCGGCCCCGCCGACGATCTTCTTGGTGATCTGGAAAAGCCGTTCCAGTCCACGGTATTCGTAGGCGAGCAGGGTGTCCGGCTCGGTCCAGATGCCACGCGGCGCACTGATCGCGGCGTCCGCGTCGGCCAGCAGCAGGGGCAGGTCCAACTCGCCGGGAACGGCCGGGTAGATCACGAACGGCGCCGCCCAGCCCTTCCGCACCATGTCGAGGTTGAACGTGGAACGCTCTTCCCGGCTCAGGTTCCCGCGTTCGGTGGCCGAGTAGTTCGGCGCGACGTAGGCCAGTAACCGGCCGTTGTCGTCGAACGGGCTGTGCCCGTCCATCCGGATGAACAGGCTGCGCTTGCTGCCGTCCGGGCGGGTCAGCCGCTGCTCGACGTTCTGCTTGGCGAACGCGGAGGCTTCCTTGCCCTGCTTGAACTGCAGCGTCCCGGCCCGGCCGGTGGCCAGCTTCGGCAACAGGAACTCGCCCAGCGCCCGGGAGATCGGCGCCCGGCCGGCCTCGATCCATTCGGCCAACTGCGCGAACTCCTGGTCGATCGCGCCGGCCCGGGCGTCGGTGCGGGCGGTCACCTCGGGCGTGTCCACCGACAGCATCCGCACCGGCATCCGGATGTTCGGGGTGTCCCCGTCGGTGATGTCGACCAGTGCCCGCGTTCCGCTCGCCGACATCGTGACGCCCGCAGGCGTCCAGAAGATCTCAACCGCTTCCATCATCGTCCTGCTCCTCACGCGCCGTGCCCCGCCCAACACATCGCCGCGTGCCGCGCAATCATGACGACCGGTCGCCCGGAACCGGGAACTGCTCGTGGTCCAGCACCCGGAGCAGATCGAAGTACTCGATGGTCGGAGTTCCCGGCGGCGGGGTGAAGATGAGCAGCCGTTGGTCCGCGGCCGGGGTCAGCAGCGCCTGGCAGTCCAGCTCCACCGGCCCGATCAGCGGATGCAGCACGCGCATCCGGCTGGTTCGCCGCACGGCCACCTCGTGGCGCTCCCACAACGCGGTGAACTCCGGGCTCGCACCGCGCAGCCGGTCGAGCAACCGGTCCACGGCGTCATCCCGGCCGCGTGCGGTCCGCCGGGTCACCGCGGCGCGCAGATCGGCCACGTGCAACCGGCTGTAGTACTCCCATTCGTCCTCGGGATACGCCCGGCGCACGGCCGGATCGGCGAACCAGCGCCAGACGATGTTGCGGTCCGGCTCGCGCACCGAGCAGACACAGCCGAACAGGGCCTCCGCCATGGTGTTCTGCGCCAGCAGGTCGCCGAGATCGCCGAGCACCTGGGCGGGTGTCGTGGTCAGCCGGTCCAGCAGGTACAGCAGCCCGGGCGCGATGTGCCGGCTGGCGCCCGGGTCGGCCGGCGGCTCGTGGCCGGTGAGCAGGTACAGGTGGTCGCGCTCGTCCTGGGTGAGCCGCAGCGCCCGGGCCAGCGCGGCGACCAGCTGGGTGGACGGCTGCGGGCTGCGGGCCTGTTCCAACCGCATGTAGTAGTCGGTGGACATGCCGGCGAGCTGAGCCACCTCCTCGCGGCGCAGGCCCGGCGTGCGTCGCCGGGCGCCCGGCGGCAGCCCGACCTCCTGCGGGCGCAGCCGGTCCCGGCGGCGGCGGAGAAAGTCCGCCAGCTCAGCGCGGTTCATCACCCCAGCATCACCTTTCGCCGTCGGGCCAGCCAAGGATCGCCGATCCTAGGCAGTGCGGTCCGATGTGCGCCGCGGGCCCGGCGTGCCAGCGTGGACGACATCAAGGTGATCAACACGAGGGGAGTACGGGACATGTCTCGCGCCGTGCGGTACCAGCGGTTCGGTGGGGTCGACGTTCTGGAGGTGGTCGAGGTGCCCCGGCCGCGGCCCGGGCCGGGCCAGGTGCTGGTCGAGGTTCGGGCGGCCGGGATCAACCCGGGCGAGGCCGCGATCCGCGAGGGCGTGTTCGCGGATCGGTGGCCCTCGGTGTTCCCCTCCGGGCAGGGCAGCGACCTGGCCGGGGTGGTGGCCGAAGTGGGTCCGGAGGCGCCGGGGTGGCGCACCGGAGACGAGGTGGTCGGGTTCACCGACGGCCGGGCGAGCCACGCCGAGCTGGTGGTGGTCGAGGCGGCCAACCTGGTCGGCAAGCCGGCCGGCGTCTCCTGGGAGGCGGCCGGCGGGCTGTACGTGGCGGGCACCTCGGCCTACGCCGCGGTGCGCGCGGTGCGGCCGGCCGAGGGGGAGACGGTCGTGGTGTCCGGGGCGGCGGGGGGCGTCGGATCGATCGCGGTGCAGTTGGCCCGCGAAACCGGCGCCACCGTGATCGGTCTGGCCAGCGCGGCGAACCACCCGTGGCTGACCGGGCACGGCGTCCTTCCGGTCGAGTACGGCGCGGGGACCGCCGAGCGGATCCGGGCCGCGTCCGGTGGCCGGGTGGACGCGTTCATCGACACGTTCGGCTCCGGCTACGTCGAGCTGGCGCTGGAGCTGGGGGTCGCGCCCGCGCGGATCAACACGATCATCGACTTCGCCGCGGTGGAGAAGCACGGTGTCAGGGCCGAGGGCAACGCCGCGGCCGCCACCGCCGACGTGCTCGCGGAGCTCGTCGCCCGCATCGACAAGGGGATCCTGGAGATCCCCATCGCCCGGGTATACCCCCTGGACGAGGTCCAGGCCGCCTTCCGCGACCTGGAACGCCGCCGCACCCGAGGCAAGATCGTCTTGCGACCCTGACACCGTGCCGGTTGATGCCGGGCGACGTGCTGTGCGCCGGTGCACGGCACGCCGCCCGGGGTCTGGTTCAGAGCTTGAAGTTGGCCAGGGCGCTCTGTAGTTCGGTGCTCATCCGGGCCAACTCGGCGGCGGCGCTCTGGGCGTCCTCCAGCCGGGCGTTGGTCTGCTGAGCGTTCTCGGCCAGCCCGGCGATGTTGTCCGCGATCGCCTTGGAGCCGTCGGCGGCGTGGGTGACGTTGCGGTTCATCTCGTTGGTGGTCGAGCTCTGCTGCTCGATCGCCGCGGCGATGCTGGTCTGGATGTCGTTGATCCGGCCGATCACCACGCTGATCTCACCGATGGCGTGCACCGCGTTGGCGGTGTCGGCCTGGATCGCGCCCACCCGGGTGGAGATGTCCTCGGTGGCCTTGGCGGTCTCCTGAGCCAGGTCCTTGAC
>NZ_DASTBH010000078.1:0-2871 GCF_035712165.1 Actinophytocola sp.
CCAGCCTCACCGACCCCGAGACCCCCGCGATCTGGGGGTTGTAAGGGGACATTCCCGGCATCCGGGCCTGACAAGTCCAAGATCGCGGGGGTCCTGACCCCCGATCGGTGCGTGCCTACTCGTGTGCGATGGCGCCGAGCACGTTCAGCCGGGCCGCCCGGATGGCCGGCAGCACCGCCGCGACCACGCCGACGACGGCGGCCAGCACCAGGTAGACGCCCATCTGCTGCCAGGGCAGGACCAGCTCGGTGATGCCCTCCGACTTGAGCGCCCGGACCACCGAGGCGCCCAGCCCGCTGCCGACCGCCAGGCCGAGCAGCGCGCCGAACACCGAGATCACGACCGCCTCGACCGTGATCATCCGCATCGTCTGTGCCCGCCGCATGCCGATCGCGCGCAGCAGGCCCAGCTCCCTTGTCCGCTCGATCACGGACAGCGCCAGGGTGTTGATGATGCCGAGCACGGCGATGAGGATGGCCAGGCCCAGCAGCATCTGGATCATCAGGAGCAACGTGTCCAGGTCGTCGGTCTGGTCCGCCATAAACGCCGCCCGGTCGACCGCCGAGAACTCCGGGTTGTCCGCCAGCAGGGCGTTCATCCGGTCCAGCACCGGGCCGACCGCGGTACCCGCCGCCAGCTGCACGTACGCCTCGACCGGCTGCGGGACCCCGAAGTCCTTCGCCGCGCTTTCCGGCAGCACGATGCCGCTGTAGAGGTCGGACTCGGTGTAGACCGCGGCCACCGTGAACGGCCGCGCCTCGCCGCGGGAGAACTGGAACGGCACCGTGTCACCCGCCTTGAGCCCGCCCAGGTCCGCGGCCGTACCCGTGTCGAGGATGAACTGGTCGTCGCGCAGCGGCCCCACGGCACCCTGCTCCGGCACCACGCTGAAGATCGCGGCCAGGTCCGGCACGTCCTCGGTGGCGACCACCCACTCGCGCTTGCCGTCCACCAGCGCGAGGTCGGAGTAGACGCCGGCGGAGCGGGCCACGCCCGGCAGGGCGGCGGTGTCCTCCAGCACCTTCGGGTCGAAGCTCGGCGGCCGGTCCCCGGACTGCTCGCCGTCGATGAAGATCTCCGCCTTCACCTGCTCGTCGGCCAGCTTGGTGAAGCTGCTCTTCGTGGAGTCCAGGATCACGCTGACACCGGTGATCAGGGCGATGCCGACCATCAGCGCGGCCGCCGTGATCGCCGTGCGGCGCGGGTTGCGCCCGGAGTTGAGCCGACCCAGCTTGCCCGGCACCGACCAGGAGAACAGCCGCCCGAGCAGCGACACGACCGGCCGGCTCAGCAGCGGCGTGAGCAGCGCGACGCCGACGAACGAGACCAGCACGCCGGCCAGGATCGTCCACAGCGTGCCGTCGCCCGCCTCGCCGGACAGCCCCCACGCGAGCAGCCCCCCGCCGGCCGCGCCGACGATCGCCCCGGCGACCGTGAGCCGGGTGAGCGGCCGGTCCGGCGTACCGACGTCCTGCATAGCCGCCACCGGCGGGATGCGCGACGCCCGCACGGCCGGCAGCACGGCGGCGACCAGGGTCACCAGCAGGCCCACCACGAACGAACTGATCACCGCGGTCGCGGGCACGCCGACGCCGGCCAGGTCCAGGTCGCCGAACCCGGCGAACACCGAGGCCAGCAGCGCGCCGACGCCGATGCCGGCGCCGAGGCCGAGGGCGGACGCGACCAGGCCGATCACGGCGGCCTCGACCATCACCGAGCCGATCATCTGGCGCCGGCTCGCGCCGACCGCCCGCATCAGGGCCAGTTCCCTGGTGCGCTGGGCGATGATGATCGAGAAGGTGTTGAGGATCAGGAAGATCCCGACGAACAGGGCCACCCCGGCGAAGCCGAGCAGGATGTTGTTGAAGAAGCTCAGGCCCTGCTGGAACTCGTCGGTCTGCTGCTTGGCCAGCTCGGCCCCGGTCTTCACCTCGTAGGTGGTGCCCAGCGCCGCCCGGATGTCGTCGCGCAGCGCGACCGGGTCGACGCCGGCGGCGGCCCGCACGCTCACGCTGCTGTACACGCCGGGCTCGCCGAGCATCAGCTCCTGCGCCACCGGCTCGGTGAACGACACCGACAGGGTGCCGCCCAGGCTGTCCCGGTCGCCGCTGTAGCCGTAGACGCCGACGACCGTGAACATCCGCTTCGGCTGGAGGGTCAGCACGCCGACCCGGTCGCCGACCTTGAGCTTCGCCGCCTCCGCCGTGGCGGCGTTGACCGCGATCTCGTCTGGCGCGGTCGGGCCGCGGCCCTCGCGCAGTCGCACCAGGTCCGACTCGCCGTTCCAGTTCTCGCCGAACCGGGGCGCCCCGGCGGTGCTGACGACCTTGCCGTTGGGCCCGATCACCCGCGCGCCGTCGGCCAACACGTCCCCGGTGGCCTCGGCGACGCCGGGGACCTTCGCCACCCGGTCCCGGACCTCGGCCGGCACCAGGGCGGGGACCTCCTCGCCGTCGAGTTCCGACATCTCGATCTTCGGCTTGCCGGCGACGTTGACGTCGGTCTCCGAGTACGCGCTGGCGAACATCGCGTCGAACGAGCGGCCCAGCGTGTCGGTGAGCACGAACGCCCCCGCCACGAACATCACCCCCAGCACCACGGCCAGGCCGGAGAGCACCAGCCGCAGCTTGCGGGCCAGCACGCTCTTCAGGGTCGCGCGCAGCATCAGGCCACCGCCCCCACGCCGCGATCCGTGGCGAGCACGTCGAGGCGCTTCATGGTGTCGAGCACGGACTCGGCGGTGGGGCTGGTCAGCTCGTCCACGACCTGGCCGTCGCCGAGGAAGATGACGCGGTCGGCGTAGCTGGCGGCGTTGGGGTCGTGGGTGACCATGACGATGGTCTGGCCGAAGTCGCGCACGCTGTTGCGCAG
>NZ_DASTBH010000079.1:0-3305 GCF_035712165.1 Actinophytocola sp.
ACGCCTGCGAACAGGCGCTGCGCACCACTGGTGCGAAGTTGCTGGTGATCTCCGGTGATGTCCGCGCCGTGCAGCTACTCGAAGAGCGGCTGCCCGCCTGGGTCCACGGGGAGACCACCATCCGGCACATCACCGGCGGCCGCAGCCCGGACGGCTCCCAACCACACCGAGCCGATGTGGTCGCCGAGGTGGCCCGGTCCGTGGCCGGGGCCTGGACAGCCGAGCTGCTGGCCCGGTTCGCCGAGCAGCTCGCCCCGCGCGGACTGGCCGTGGACGGCGAGCTGGCCACGCTGGAAGCCCTTGCCGAAGGCCGGGTCGGCGACCTGCTCGCCGCCCCCGACCCGAACGACACCCGAACCGCGTGGTTCGGCGCCAACCCGCGGCAAATCCTTCCTGCCACCCAGAACCCACCGGAATCATGGCAACGGCACCACCGCGGACCGCTAACGGATCTCGCGATCCGCGCCACCCTGCTCACCGGCGCCCACGTGCACGTCCTCGACCCGCACACGGCAGGCGCTCCTGCCGAGGACATCGGCGCGCTCTGCCGGTTCCACTAACGACAAAGTGCCGCGGTGCCGGACCCGAAGGCCCGGCACCGCGAGGTCCCTGCCCAGCTATCGGATGGCGTCGGTCACGTCGGCCAGTAGTGTGGCGGCGAGATCCCGTTCGGCCGGCGACGCGTGCCGTGGGGCAGGCATCTGTTCACCATGGACAGTGACGGGTGGTTGCCTTCCTTCCGCCGCGGTGAGACCCAGCATGGCGAGTAGTTCGGTGAGTTCGGCGGCGTCGCGGACCGCACCGGCCACCACCCGGGCCGCGTGATGCCGTTGCCAGCGCGGCGATTCGGAGCGATTCGGAGCGGTCGCCATCGTGATCTCCCGTCCTTCACTCGGCGGGGCCGGACACCTCGGCCCGCACGACACCGGGAACGGCTTCGGCGAGCACGACGGCCACGTGGTCATCGGTGACGTCGTGGTACTCGTCGGCGACGGTGACCACACCGTCGTGCACCTGGACGGCCCAGCGGCCGGGGCCACCGTAGATCTCCAGCCGGTGCCGGACGTCCCGAGCGATGTCGGTGTCCGAGCGGGCGAGGACACGCAGCAGGTCGCGGCGGGTGATGATGCCGACCAGGCGGGAGCCGTCGACGATGGGCACGCTGCGGTGCCGGGCTTTGAGCAGGGCCGCGGTCAGCTCGGTGAGGTCAGCGCCGGGGCCTGCGGCGACCGCGGGCGAGCTCATCACCTCCGCGACGGTGCTGCTGGTGGCGCGTGGTGTGGTGTGCCGCGCGCGGACTCGGGGGTCGGGCGGGATGCGTTGGTGGATCAGGTCGGCTTCGGTGACGATCCCGACCAGCGCCTCATCGTCGTCGACCACGGGCAGTGCGGTGAAGCCGCGTTCGGCCAGCAGGGCGGCGGCCGCCTTGACGGTGGTGTCCGGCCGGACCGTCACCACCGGAGTGGTCATGATGTCGCGGGCACGCATGGCGGTTCTCCTTTCCGCGTCAGGTGGTGCGCAAGGCGCCGTCGAGCAGCAGGCGCCGTTCGGCAGCGGCGACCGCGGCCCGGGCCACGCCGACCACGTCGGGCACATACCCCATGACAACCTCCGTTGTCGTCGCCGGCTCAACGGTGTCGCCCACCCCGCCCAGGACGGCAGAGTCCGACGAACCCACACCCCGGGACCTCCGTCCCGGCCAAGGGTCAGCTCCGCTCCGGCCGGATGACCGCGACCGGGCAGGGCGCGCGGTGCAGCAAGGACTGGCTGACCGAGCCGAGACTCAGGCCGGTCCATGCCCCGCGGCCGCGGGAGCCGACCACGATCAGTTGCGCGTCGGTGGCGTGGGCGAGCAGGGCGCGGGCCGGCCGGTCCTTCTCGACGATCCGGCGCACCTCGACGGTCGGGTACTTCTCCTGCCAGGCGGCCAGCCGGTCAGCGAGCAGACGCTCCGCCTCGGCTTGCACCGCCGCCCAATCCACCTGAGACGGCAGGGCGACCCAGGTTTCAGCGCTGTCGACGTCCAGCCAGGTGTGCACGGCCAGCAGCGGTACGCCCCGGATCGCCGCGGCCTCGAACGCGAACGCCATGGCGGCCTCAGAGGTCGGTGAGCCGTCCACGCCGACCACGACCGGACCGGTCCGGGGCGACGCCTGCTCACCCGGCGGGCGGACGACCGCGACCGGGCTGTGCGCGTGGGCGGCCACGGTCACCGCGATGGGACCGACCAGCAACTCGGCGAAGCCACCCAACCCACGGGAACCCAGGACCACCATCCGCGCCCCGGCGGACTCGTCGATCAGACCCTTGGCGATCACACCGGCTCGCAACTCGGTGACGATCTCCACCGGATCGGCGACCGCGCGGGCGGCGTCAGCCGCCTGGCACAGCCACTGCCGGCACCGGTCGACGATGACGTCGCCGTGCCCGGCCAGATCCACATATCCCGGCGGCACAACGGTGCACACGTGCACCAACCGCAGCGGCGCGTTGCGCAGCTCGGCTTCCCTTGCCGCCCAACGCACGGCGTTCAGCGCGGAGTCCGATCCGTCCACGCCGACGACGATCGGTGATGCCGTAGTCATGGCGTGCTCCTTTCCAACCAGACATGTCTGCACTCCCTAGCGTTGCCGTCAACACCGCGCCGAGTCAGCGACGAAGGCCCCCCGATCCGAGGACTTTCGACTCCAGATCAACTCGTTCGAGTGAACCCAGACTTGTGGCAGTTGAAAGGAGAAACCGATGAGCATCAAGGAAAGGCCCACCAAGACCACGCGGGTTCCGGTGCAGACCATCCCGGACACCGTCACCCCGCGGGCCACGATCAGCCCGACCGCGGGCAAGCTGCTCGCCCTCACCCGGATCGCCCTCGGCTTCATCTTCGCCTGGGCATTCGTCGACAAGCTGTTCGGACTGGGCTACGCCACCCCGGAAAAGGGCGCCTGGATCAACGGCGGGTCCCCCACCAAGGGCTTCCTCGGCGGGGTCGACCACGGACCGTTCCAGTCCCTGTTCAACAGCTGGGCCGGTGACACCTGGGCCAACTGGCTGTTCATGCTCGGCCTGGCCGGCATCGGCCTCGCCCTGCTGACCGGCGTCGGACTGCGCATCGCCGCGGTCAGCGGCTCACTGATGCTGCTGCTGATGTGGGCCGCCGAATGGCCGCTGGCCCAGCACACCGCCACCGGCGAGCTGACCCGCTCCACCAACCCCCTGCTCGACGACCACATCATCTACGCCCTGGTCCTGCTCACCCTGGCCGCGCTCTACGCCGGCCGCTACTGGGGCCTGGGCAACCGCTGGGA
>NZ_DASTBH010000080.1:0-12807 GCF_035712165.1 Actinophytocola sp.
ACCCGGATCAGCACCTCCCCCCGGCCGGGGCTCGGCACCGGCGCGTCGGTGATCAAACGCAGGTCCCGCGGACCCTCCAGCGAGGTCTGCTGCAGGGCACGCATCCGGGTGGGAACACTCACGGCAACCAACTCTCCTGTCGCATCGCGGCCGGCCGGCCGCTCGGTCGACAGGTAGACCTCGGCCACCGCGCAAAGGAATCGGCGGACCGTCGAGCTATCGGCCGGTGGTGCCGTCGAGTTGTTCGCGGAGGATGTCGGCGTGCCCGGCGTGGCGGGCGGTCTCGCTGGTCATGTGGGCCAGGACCCAGCGCAGGGTGTGCCGGGTGCCGTCGACCGGGATGGTGAAGCGGGCGTCCGGGTCGCCCACGCCGCGGATCGCGCGGTCGCTGTCCTCGATCGCCGCCCGGTAGTCCCGCAGCACCTCGGCGGCGCCGCGGTCGGCCGGGACGGTCATGCCGTGTTCCCGGCCGGCGTCCCAGTCGGATCCGATGAGGTGGTGACCGAACCAGTACCGCTCCACCTCCGCCAGGTGCTGGACCAGACCGAGGATGCAGGTGCCGCTGCCGACCAGGACCCGGCGCAGTTGCTCGTCGGACAGGCCGTCGGCCTTCTTCAGCACGCAGTGCCGGGCGAAGGACAGGAACGCCAACGCCGTGTCGAGCTCACCCGAGTCGATGCGGGGCACGGGTTCGCGCTGGGTCTCCGCCATGCCGCCACGGTAATGCGCGTGGCGGCATGGCGGAGCTGGTCAGTTCGGCAGGACCAGGCGGTTGGCGATGTCGTACAGGTCGGTCAGGGGCACGGCGCCGGCGATGGTGACCGGGGCTGCGTCGACCGCGTCGAGGACCAGCAGCGTGCGGTACCCGTTCTCGTCGACATGGCGGGTGGCGTGGCCCTGCACCGGCTCACCCGGGGTGCCGCCCGGCCGGTCCACGCTGTTGGTGCCGACGATGACCGGCGGCATCGTGGTGCAGGTGCCCAGTGAGTACCGCGTGGTGGGCTGCGATCCGGTCGAACCGTCCGTCCGAAGCGGGCCGTCGGCCCGGCCCACCTCGAAGGCGCAGATCCGCATCCCGTTCGGCAGGTCGCGCAACCCGAACGCCGGGGTGACCGTGGTCGCTCCCGGGAAGCGGATGTTCTGCGCGATCCGCCGGCCGGTCTCGATCAGCTGCTGCGCCGGCGCGGTGCTGCCGGGTTCGGCGGCCACGCCCACATACATCGCCCCGTCGCCGTGCGTCAGGTACAGCTCGTAACCAGCCGGTCCGGCGGAGTTCGCACTCTCCACACCGTGCTGCCCGTTGATCGTCACCGGCTGGCCAGGGCCGGACTTGAACGCCGCCTGGTCCACCGGGAACATCTTGAACTCCTGGACGTCGACCATGAGGACCTGACCGTTGGCCGTGACGTTCATCAGGTACTCGCCGCCGAACAGCGGCGCTTTCGGTTCCTTGGCGGTGGATCCGACGTTGATCCGGCGGGCCAGGTACTCGACCGAACCGGGCGGCAGCCAGTCGAGCGAGTACGGCATCGGCAGCGCCGCGACGGCCGGCGCCGGGCCGGCGACCGTGACCTCGCCGGCCGGGCCGGCGGCCTGGGTCTCCTGCGCGTCCGGCCGGTTCAGCGCCACGACGGTGACCGCGCCCAGGGTCAGCACGGCCACCCCGGCGGCGACCGCGACGGGCCGGCTCAGCACCCGGCCGCGGTCGATGCGCCGCCGGGCGTCGGTGAGCACCCGCTCGCCGTCGGGTGCGACGTGCTCGTGCGCGGTGAAGGTCTGCGTGATCAGTTTCTCGATGTCCATCAGCTCTCCCTCGCCTCGGCCAGCTGCTCGATGGCCAGGCCGTTTCGCAGTGTCGTCAGTGCCCGATGGGCATGGGCGCGCACGGTGGGTTTGGCACAGCCGAGCAGGTCGGCGATCTCGGCGTCGGCCATCCGCTCGTAGTACCGCAGCACCACCACGGCGCGCTGGCGCCGCGGCAACCGCGCCAGGCGCTGCCACATGTCCTCGCGTAGCGCGTGTTCCGTGGCGAAGTCGCCCGGCCGCATCTCGTCGGCGAGGTCACCGGCGGCGATCGTTCGACCCGGCCTGGTGCGCCGCCAGGACAGGTAGCCGTTGGTGACCATGCGCAACACGTAGCGGTCCGGGTGGTCCGCGTCGCTGATCCGCGACCAGCGACGGTAGACCTTGACCAGGACGTCCTGTACCAGATCGGCGGCCTGCTCCCGCTCTCCGGTGAGCATCGTCGCGTAGCGCAGCAACCTCGGCAGGTGCGCCCGGACGAAGTTCTCGTAGTCAGCCATCACCGCTACAGACTCCGACCGAAGATGATCCGTTTACATCGGGTTCGGCGAGGCCGGTCAGAGGGTTGACCTTGACACGATGTCAAGGTGTCTACTGGGTCGCAGGAGGTGGTCCCGATCAACCCGACACCCGCAACCCCGCACCTGGCGCAGGCGCTGCACGCCGCCGACTCCTCGGTTCGGCTCCAGGCCGCGCTCGCCGTGGGCACCAACCCCGACCCCGGCCTGCTGGAGACGCTGGTCGAGCGGTGCGCGGTCGAGCCGGACTTCTTCGTGCGCGACATGCTGTCCTGGGCGCTGCTGCGCCTGCCGCCGCAGGTCACCCTGCCCCGGATCCGCCGGGAACTGGCCTCGGAGCGCTCGCAGGCCCGCAGCCAGGCGTTGCACACGCTGTCCAAGATCGGCGACCGGAGCGCGTGGCCCTGGATCACGCGCGAGCTGCTGCGCGACCCCGACGACGAGGTCGCCCGGACCGCGTGGCGGGTCGCGGTCGTCCTGGTGCCCGAGGAGGACAAGCCCGGCCTCGTCGCCGAACTGGTCACGCAGCTGGGCCGGGGCGAGCGCGCGGTGCGGTTGAGCCTGAGCCGGGCTCTGGTCGACCTGGGCGAGGTGATCGAGCCCGCCCTGGCCGAGGCCGCGACCAGCCCCGACCCGGCGGTGGCCGCGCACGCCCGGGCCACCGGGCTGCTCCTGCACGACCCGGAGGCCGGTTTCGACGCGGCGCTCGAGGAGGCCAGGCGCGTCGTCCTGCTCGGGCCGGAACGAGCCGCGGCCGCCGCCGCGGCGGTGGCGGCCAAGGCGGTCCTGACGGAGCCGGAGGCGGCCGGCGAGGAGGCCGCGGCTTGCTGATCGGCGATGTGGCTCGCCACTCGGGGGTGAGCACCCGGATGCTGCGGCACTACGACGCCCTCGGCCTGGTGCGGCCGACCGGTCGCACCGCCGGGGGCTACCGCGAGTACTCCGCCGAGGACATCCGCCGGATCTTCCACGTGGAGAGCCTGCGGTCCCTCGGGCTCTCGCTCAAGCAGATCGCCCGCGCGCTGGCCGACCCGACGTTCACGCCGGCCGCCCTGGTCAGCGACCTCATCCAGTGGACAGAACAACGCCTGGAACGGGAGACCGAACTGCTCGAACGGCTCCGCGCGATCGATGCCTCGGCGCCCACCGGCTGGCAGGGTGTGCTGCGCATCGTCGAGCTCATGCAGGGCCTCACCTCGACCAGCGCCGCGCGCCGGCAGCAGGCCGTGCTGACCCGGCCGCACGCCGAGTCGATGCCCGCCGACCTGCTGGCCGGGGCGGTCCTGGCCGAGCCCGACCCCAACGTCGCCGGCGCCCTGCGCTGGGCGCTGACCCGGTCCGGCGGCGACGCCATGGCCAAGCTCGCCGCGGGCGCGCACGCACCCGACGTCGACATCCGGCGGCGCGCGGTGCGGGCGATCGCCGAGCTGCCCGAGACCCCGGAGGCGACCACGGCGCTCACCGACGCGCTCGCCGACCCGGACCCGGCCGTGCGCCGGCAGGCCGCGCTGGCGTTGGGCAGACGCGGCGTGGCCACGGCCGTGCCGACCCTCATCGCCATGGTGGTCGAGGGCGCCAGCGACGTCGAAGCGGCCGAGGCCCTGGCCACGCTGTCGGCAGACCCCGGACGCGCGGAGCAGATCATGACCGCACTGGCCGGCGAGCTCGCCGGCCACAGCACCGAACCCGCCGTTCGGATCCGCCTGATGCAGGCGCTGGTCGAACTGCCGGGCGGCACCGCACAGGACATCCTGCGCCCCCTGACCCACGACGACGACCACACCGTCGCCCTCGTCGCCGAGGCGTTTCTCGACCTGCTCGACCAGCGCTGACCGGCCCGCGCGGCTCACCTGCGCTTGCCGGCGCCCCGGTTCGGCTTGTCGCGCTCCCGGCGCACGGTGGGCTTGCGTCCCTTGATGGTGGTGCGCCGCAGGGCCGCGATCACCTCGTCGACGGCGGACTCCGGCACCTCGACGAGCGAGAAGCGATCGGCGATCTCGATCCCACCGATGTCGCGGCCGCGCAGGCTGGACTCGCCGGCGATCGCGCCGACCAGATCCTGGGGGCGGATCCCGGCACTGCGGCCGACACCGAGGAAGATCCGCGTCACGTCGCCGTCCGCGGTCCGGCCGCGCCCACCGGTGACGCGGCCCGGCGCTCTGGTCCGGGCGCTGACCGCGGCGACCTCGGGGATGTCCTCGTCGTCGTCGGTGGTCACCCCGCCGGCCTCGTGCGCCAGCTTCACCGCCGCGAGGGCCACGTCCACCACGTCGAACTCGTCGGACAGCGTCTCCACGACGACCCGGAAGCGGTCCAGGTCGTCGGCGAGCAGGCTTTCCCGCAGCGCCGCGCGGGTCAACTCCAGCCGGCGCGCCCGCAGATCGGCGGTCGTCGGCACCTTCTCGACCACGATCCGCTGGTTGGTCATCCGCTCGATCGCCTTGAGCATCCGGTGTTCGCGCGGCTCGGCCAGGGTGATAGCGACGCCCTGGCGGCCGGCCCGGCCGACCCGCCCGATGCGGTGCACGTAGGCCTCGGGCGCCGCCGGAACGTTGTAGTTGACGATGTGGGTGAGCTGCTCGACATCGAGCCCGCGGGCGGCCACGTCGGTGGCGATGAGCAGGTCCACGGTGCCCCCGCGCAGCCGTCCCATCACCCGGTCCCGTTGCTCCTGGCTCTTGCCGCCGTGCAACGCCTCGGCGCGGTAGCCCCGGCCGGTCAACGTCTCGGTGAGCTCGTCGACCTCCTCCCGGGTGCGGCAGAAGACGATCCCGGCCGTGGGTGACTCCAGGTCCAGGACCCGCCCGAGCGCCGCGGGCTTGTGCGCGCGGGCGACCACGTAGGCGCTCTGCCGCACCAACGGGCCCTCGCTCGGCTCCTGCTCCGCGGCGCGGCCCATCTCGATCCGGACCGGGTCGCGCAGATGCCGGCGAGCGATCCCGTCCACCCGCGCGGGCATGGTCGCGGAGAACAGCACGGTCTGCCGCTCCGGCGGGGTCTTCTCCAGGATCTCCTCGATGTCCTCGACGAACCCCATGTCGAGCATCTCGTCCGCCTCGTCCAGCACGACCGTGCGCACGTCGCCGAGGCGCAGCGTGCCCCGGTTGATGTGGTCGAGCGCGCGTCCTGGCGTGGCGACCACGACGTCGACCCCACGCTGCAGCACCTGCAACTGACGGCCGATCGGCTGCCCGCCGTAGATCGGCAGCACCCGCACGCCGAGGTCGCGACCGTACCGGTGAAACGCCTGGGCGACCTGCACGGCCAGCTCCCGGGTCGGCACCAGCACCAGCGCCGCCGGCCCGGCGTCGCGACCGGCTTCGGCCAACCGCTGCAGCACCGGCAGGGCGAACGCGGCCGTCTTGCCGGTGCCCGTCGCGGCCTGGCCGAGCAGGTCGCTTCCGGCCAGCAGCGGCGGGATCGCCTCGCGCTGGATCGGCGTGGGCTCCTCGTAGCCGAGGCCGGACAGGGCCTGCAGCAGCTCCGGCCGCAACGCGAGATCGGCGAACCCCGGCGCGTCCTGGGTCGCGCCCATACTCATGATCGCCTCCTGGAACTGTCGCCGACCGGCAAAGGGCAGCTCAGGGTACTCGTGCCGGCATGGCCGGCGCCGCCTGCCCGAACCGGTCCGTACGATCTCGGGAATGTCGCCCGCGGACCCGGTGGACTCGGTCAACACGTTCATCGGCACCAGGGACGACGGCAACACGTTCCCCGGCGCCTCGATGCCGTTCGGGATGGCGCAGTCCAGCCCGATCGGCGCGCACTACTCCGGCTGGCGCTACGACGAGCCGGTGATCCGTGGGTTCGGTCATTTCTTCCTGTCCGGCGCGGGATGCGCCCAGCAGGGCGGGTTGGTCTCGATCCTGCCGACCACCGGAGAGGTCGGGCCGGGCCGGTCGTTCGACCACCGCCGGTACGCCTCCCCGTTCACCCACGACGGCGAGGCCGGCGAGCCGGGCTACCTCCGGCTCCGGCTCACCGGCTACGGCGGGATCACCGTGGAGTGCACCGCGACGATGCGGGCCGGCGTGGAGCGGTTCACCTTCGCGGCGGGCGGCCCGCGCAACGTGCTCATCAACGTGGGCCAGGCCAACGACAAGGAGCCGGTGTTCGCCAGCACCGTGCGCGTGCTCGACGACCGAACCGTCTCCGGATGCGTCGTCGCTCAGGCGTTCTGTGGGGGCGGTCCGTACCGGACCTACTTCGTCACCACGTTCGACCGGCCGTTCGACGGGTTCGGCACCTGGGGACCGCGGGTCGCCGCTCCGGGCGAACGGGACTCGGCCGGGGGCAGAGGACTGCGCGGCGCCTGGGTCACCTTCGCCGACTCCGGCGGGACGGGTCAGGTCACCGCCTACACCGCGATCTCCCATGTGGACTACGCGGGCGCCATGGGCAACCTCGACGCGGAGGTGCGGCCGGATGGCCGGTTACTGTCCTTCGACGAGTTGCGGGACCGCGCGCGCCAGGCGTGGCGGACCGAGCTGTCCAGTGTGGACGTCTCGGGCGGGTCCGCCGACGACCGCACGGTGTTCTACACCTCGCTGTACCACGCGCTGCTGCAGCCGCTGACCGGCAACGACGTGGACGGCCGGTATCTCGGTTTCGACAACCGGGTGCACCGCGCGGACGGCTGGACCTACCACGAGTTCTGGTCGCTGTGGGACACCTACCGGACGCAGAACCAACTGTTGGCGCTGTTGCGGCCGAAGCGCTCGGCCGACATCGCCAGGTCCGTGCTGGCCATCCACGAGCAGGGCGGCTGGCTGCCCCGGTGGGCGTACGCCAACCAGGAGACCAACACGATGACCGGTGATCCGGTCACCCCGTTCCTGGTCGACCTGTGGCGGTTCGGCGCCCTGGCCGGCGACGCGGAGCGGGCGTACGCGGCCCTGTGGCAGAACGCGAACGAGGTGCCGCCCGCGGACTCGCCGTTCGAGGGCCGGGCGGGCAACCCGAACTACCTGGCCAAGGGGTTCGTCCAGCACAACCCGTTGTTCAAGCTGTTGCGGCTCAAGGGACACGACGCCGATCCCCGGCACGGTGCCTCGGCCACCCTGGAGTACGCCCTCGCCGACGGCGCCCTGTCGATCATGGCGGAGGCGCTCGGCCGGTCCGGGGACGCGGCCGCCCTGCGCCTGCGCGGCCGCAACTACCGGCTGCTCTGGGACTCCCGCGTCACCGATCGCGGGTTCACCGGCTTTCCCCGCCCGAAACGGCGCAGCGGCCGGTGGTACGCGCCGCTGTTCCGCCGGTACACCCCGCGGCGCTCCGGCGGTTTCCACGAGGGCACGGCGTGGCAGTACCAGTGGCTGGCCCAGCAGGACGTTCCGGGTCTGCTCGGACTGCTGGGTGGGGCGGACGAGGCGCTGCGGCGGCTGGACGACTTCTTCGCCTACGACGAGTTGGTGGCCGACCCGGCCCGGGCCGCGCGGGAGCGCTGGGTCGTCGGCCCCTACGCCTACTACGAACAGCACACCTACAACCCCAACAACGAGCCCGATCTGCACGCGCCGTGGATGTACACCCTGTTCGGCCAGCCGTGGAAGACCTCGGCCGTCGTGCACGCGGCGCAGACGCTGTTCGTCAACGCGCCCAACGGGGTCACCGGCAACGACGACCTGGGCACCATGTCGGCGTGGTACCTGTTCAGCGCGCTGGGCCTGTACCCCGCCGTGGCCGGCACCGGTCAGTTCCTGCTGCACGCGCCCCGGTTCGGCGAGGCCGTCATCCATCTGGAGAACGGGCGCGACGTGGTGCTCCGGGCGCCCGGCGCGGATCCCGCCACGCTGCGGTACGTCAAGGGCCTCACCGTCGACGGCGAGCGGCACGACCGGGCCTGGATCGACCACGCGCCACTCACCGCAGGCGCCACCCTGACCTTCGACCTCACCGATGACCCGGCGCAGGCCACCTGGGCCACCGGCCCCGCAGGCGCCCCGCCCTCGCCGTGCGCCGAACCGTGAGTCGCGCGAACCTGCGCCGACCGGCGTGGCGACGTAGGGTGTCGGGCGTTCGAGGGTCGGGTGGGCAAAACTCGGTGGGAGGAACGTGATGGGTCGGCTCCGGCGCGCGGCCGTGCTTGCCGGCGCACTGTCCGTGGTGGCGCTGGGCGGCTGGCTGCTGCGGTGGGGCGCGGCCCGCGCACACACCATGGGCGTCGCGGGGCTCACCCCGCAGACGCCGAGCAGGGACCCGGCCCGGCTCGCGGCCGAGGTGCGCGCCCACGCCGAGGCAGCCGGCGTGAACGAGGTGCTGCTGATGGCGATCCTGTACAACGAGTCCTACAAGCCGCACGGCGCGCTGCTGGAGCGGGTCTGGCAGCTGCTGCACCGGGACTCGGCCTTCGGCGTGGCCAACATGCACCGCCGCACCTACGAGCGCACCCGGTCCGGCCGCCCGTTCGCCGGGCGGGGCTGGACCGAGCTGCCCGACGACCCGGAGCTGGCCGTGCAGGCGGCGGCCTGGCACCTGCACGACCTGCACGCGCGACTTCCCCACCCGACCAGCACCTCCTTCACCCGTGACGAGCTGCTCGCGATGGGCTACAACGCCGGCGCGCGCAACATGCTCAGGTTCGCCAGGGGCCGGCAGCCCGGCCCGCAGGCCCGCGCCTACCTCGATCGTCTCCGCGAACACTGGCAGCAGGCGCGGCGGGC
This sequence comes from Actinophytocola sp., assembly GCF_035712165.1. Taxonomy (GTDB): domain Bacteria; phylum Actinomycetota; class Actinomycetes; order Mycobacteriales; family Pseudonocardiaceae; genus DASYTH01. The sequence goes on from NZ_DASTBH010000080.1 coordinate 8,984, forward strand.
GGTTCGGGAAGCCGGCGGCTGAGGTCACCGGGTTCGTCTCCTAAGCTCTCAGCCATGGCGACGTACTTGGAAGTGCACCCGGACAACCCGCAGCCACGGGCGATCGGTCAGGCGGCGGAGATCGTGCGGGATGGCGGAGTCATCGCCTACCCGACCGACTCGACCTACGCGCTGGGTTGCCGGTTGGGCAACCGGGCGGGGATGGATCGCATCCGCACCATCCGGGCGCTGGACGCAGGGCACCACTTCACCCTCCTGTGCAACGACTTCGCGCAGCTCGGTCAGCTGGTGTACCTGAACAACACCGTGTTCCGCGCGATCAAGGCGGCCACGCCGGGCAGCTACACGTTCATCGTCCGCGCGACGGACGAGGTGCCCCGCCGGCTCCAGCATCCCCGCAAGCGCACCGTCGGCGTACGCATCCCGGACCACGTCGTCGCCCGCGCCCTGCTCGCCGAGCTCGGTGAGCCGCTGGTGTCGAGCTCCCTGCAACTGCCCGGCCAGACGCTTCCGCTGACGCAGGGCTGGGAGATCAAGGAGCAGCTCGACAGCGTCATCGACGCCGTGCTCGACTCGGGCCAGGGCGGCATCGAGCCGACCACGGTGATCGACTTCTCCCGCGACCAGCCGGAGATCATCCGCAAGGGCGCGGGCGACCCGTCCCGGTTCGAGTAGGCCGCGGGGCCGGTCACCGCCGGTGGAGAATGGCCGCATGGACACCGAGGCCGTGCTGGCGGCGTTCGACCGGCAACTTCGCCGCGACCAGAGGTTCAGCCTGGCGGGTGGGCTGGTCGAGCGGGACGGCCGGGTGGTTCGCTGCGTGGGCGCCACGCCGGACGACTGGTCCGGCGTGGACTGGTCGGATCTGGACGAGCGCTGCGCCGACGAGGTCATCGCCGCTCAGGTGCGGTACTTCGCCGGGCTCGGCCGGTGGTTCGAGTGGAAGTACTACACCCATGACAGTCCCGGCGACCTGCCCGACCGGCTGCGCCGCGTCGGCTTCGCGCCGGAACCGGCGGAAGCCCTGATGGTGGCCGACATCGCCGACCTCCGCACGGATCCGGCACCGCCGGAGGGCGTCGCGCTGGTCCCGGTGACCGACCCGGACGGGGTGGCGCGGTTGACCCGGGTGCACGAAGACGTGTTCGGCGAGAGCTTCGCCGCCTACGGCGCCACCATGGCCGACCAACTCGGCACGGGCACGGTCGTCCCGGTGCTCGCCATGGCCGGCGACGTCGCGGTGTGCGGAGCCCGGATCGACTTCCACGAGGGCACCGAGTTCGCCAGCCTGTGGGGCGGCGGCACCCTGGAATCCTGGCGGGGCAAGGGAATCTACTCAGCCATGGTCGCCTACCGGGCCCGCCTGGCGGCCGAGCGCGGCTATCGGTACCTGCGGGTGGACGCACAGCCGGCGAGCGCGCCGATCCTGGCCCGGCTCGGCTTCGCCCGACTCAGCACCACGGTGCCCTACGTCTTCACCCCCCAGCCGGTCGGGTAGGACTCGGCGCGAGATGGATCGTGACTACCGGACCGTTTCGTGGTGGCTGGCCGACTCCGGTGCGGAGTTGACGCCGCGACCGAGCGTGCCCGGCGACGTCGAGGTCGACATCGCGATCGTGGGCGCGGGATACACCGGGCTGTGGACCGCCTACTACCTGGCCGGCGCCGATCCGGGACTGCGGATCGCGGTGCTGGAAGCGGAGATCGCCGGATATGGCGCGTCCGGCCGCAACGGCGGATGGTGCTCGGCGTTGTTCCCGGCGGCGCCGCACCGGCTCGCGACCCGGTTCGGGCAGGCGCCGGTGGTGGCGCTGCACCGCGCGCTGCGGCACGCGGTGGACGAGGTCGGGCGGGTCGCCGCGGCCGAGCGCATCGACTGTCACTACGTCAAGAGCGGCACCCTGATGGTCGCCCGCGACCGGGTGCAACTGCGCCGGGCGCACGCCGCCGTCGCCGAGGCCAGGGAGTTCGGTCTCGGCCCGGACGATCTCACGCTGCTGCCGGCAAGCGAGGCCAGGTCCCGCTGCGCGGCGTCCGGCGTCCTCGGCGCGACCTACACGCCGCACTGCGCCACCATCCATCCGGCCCGCCTTGTGCACGGCCTCGCCCAGGCCGTGCAACGCCGGGGCGTGCGGATCTATGAGCGAAGTCCGGTCACCGCCATCCATCCGGGCCGGGCCGAATGTCCACAGGGGACGGTTCGGGCCGAGGTGGTGGTCCTGGCCACCGAGGCGTTCGGCGCCGCGCTGCCCGGCCGGCGCCGCAGCCTCGCTCCGCTGTACTCCCAGATGATCCTCACCGCGCCGCTGCCGGAGGCGTTCTGGCGGGCCGCCGGACTCGCCGGCCGGGAGACCTTCAGCGACTACCGGCGCCTGGTCGTCTACGGCCAGCGCACCGCGGACGACCGGCTCGCCTTCGGCGGCCGGGGCACCTACCACCTCGGCTCGGGGATCCGGCCGGACTACGACCGGCGGCCCCGGCTGACCGCGAAGCTGACCGCCATCCTGACCGGCCTGTTCCCCGCCCTCGACGGCGTCGAGATCACCCACAGCTGGGGCGGCGCCGTCGCCGCGGCACGGGACCTGGTCGCGTCGGTCGGCCTCGACCGCGCTCGCGGCCTGGCCTGGGCCGGCGGCTACCTCGGCGACGGCGTCAGCCTGAGCAACCTCGCCGGACGCACCCTGGCCGACCTGATCACCGGCGCCGGCACCGAACTGACCACCCTGCCGTGGGTCGGCCACCGCTCCCCCGCCTGGGAACCCGAACCCCTCCGCTGGCTCGGCATCACCAGCCGGCTGCGCCTGGTCCAGTTCGCCGACTGGCTGGGCGTCTAGGGCGCGCTCACCGCCCGCGACCGGCCGCTCGCCGAACGTGGATCTTTCCCGGCAGGACGTCACGTTTCCGGCCGCCCGCCGAGGTCATCTGCGGACAACGACGAAAATGGGGGCACGGATGCGCGCCGGAACCGCACACAGAATCCTCGGCCTGGTGGCACTCATCGGTGTGGGCGCCGGCCTGGCCGGCTGCGCCACCCCGGCGTCCAGCGCCAGGACCAAGCCGCTGCAGGCGACCAGCCAGCCGGCCAGCCCCACGACCGCGCCGAGCAGCGCGCCGGGCAAGGCCGCGACGCCTGCCGGAAGGCCCGGGCCGGTCAGCCGCCCGCCGGCCAGCAAGGCCAGCACCGGCGCACCGCCGCCGAGCGCGCCCGCGGCCACCGTGAGCGTCGCCGTCGTGCGGCAACCGACCTGCCCGGTGCGCGGCACCCCGGACGCCCCGTTCTCCTCGCCCGGTACCGACGTGATCATCGAGTGGAAGGTGACCGGCGCCAGCGGCGCCGCGCTCGCCGTCGACGACCCGACCCGCTACGCCGCCTACGGCATGTACGCCGCGTCCGGCCAGCTCTCCCTCGGCTTCGGCTGCGACACCGCCCCGGGCACCACGACGCACACCTACACGGTCTGGCCCGCCGGCATCAAGAACGTCTCCAAGACCGTCTCGGTGAGCGCCCAGAACAACCCGTGACAAGCTTCCCCGCCGCGTTGCGGGAATGCGTTCTGTGCTTCGGCCCGTACGGGTTCCGGGCGACCTGGCATCACCTGGTGGTCAACGCGGGCATCCCCAGGCGGCTGGAGGATGATCCCGAGTCGCTGGTGCGGGCCGTCGCCGAGTTGGCGGAGGCGCGGCCGTTTGTGGCAGGCGTGCTGCGCGGCGGCGCTAGGAGAAGGCCGCCGGACGGCGAACGCCTCGCCGCGCCGACCGGTGGTATCGGCCCGCGCGGCTACCCGGGTCGCCGCGGCGGTGGGTGGCGGTGGCGCTCGGGGATC
>NZ_DASTBH010000081.1:0-3403 GCF_035712165.1 Actinophytocola sp.
GAACGCTCGCACCCACTCGGCTCGTTTCCGTTCGGTCGAGCAGGTGCAGCCCGAGCGCGCACAGGGCGCCGAGCAGGGTGAGGCCCGCCCATGGCAGCTGCGGCCACCCGGCGTCGCGGGCCACGTCGAACACGGTGCCGGTGGACAGGTTTCCGAGCAGGATTCCGATTCCGACCACGGTGTTGTAGAAGCCGTAGTGGGTGGCCACCAGGCGCTCACCGGATAGCCGCACGATCGTGTCCATCTCGAACGGGTAGACGGCCACGGTGCCCAATGCCAGCAGCGTGGCGGCCAGCAGGAGGGCGGCCACGCCGCCGGCGCCGCGGCCGGCGGCGAGCAGCGGGGGCAGGAACGCCGCGGCGATCAGGGCCATCCCGACCGTCAGGCACCGCCCGGGATCCCACCGGCGATGCAGCCACGCCGTGACCCGCAGCTGACCAGCCACGGCCACCGCACCCGACACCGCGAACAGGACGGTCACCAGCACGGTCGCGGCGCTCTGTGATCCGGCCACCACCCGGGCGTGCAGCGGCAGGGCCAGGTAGACCTGGAACGACAGCACGTAGAAACCGATCATGACCAGGGAAAACAGTAGGAACGGGCGGTTGGTCGCGACGATTCGCCAGTCCTGCCCCAGCGACCCTCCGCGCCGGTCGTGCACCCGGGTCGGCAGTGCGCGGATCTGGAGCACCGCGAGGCCGGCGAACACGGCGGCGGCCACCAGGCAGGTGAGCCGGAAGTCGGTCGCGGTCAGGGCGAGTCCGATGAGCGGGCCGAGCAGGATTCCGGCCTGGTAGAAGACGTTGAACACGGCGAAGGCTTCAATCCGGCGTCCCCCGGCGTCCGCGGCCAGGTAGGCCCGCACCGCCGGGTTGAACAGTGCCCCGGCGAACCCGGTCGCCGCGGACGCGATCACCAGCGCGGGCACCGACTCGACGACGGCGAGCAGGGCGAAGCCGGCGGTGCGCAGCACGCATCCGGCGACGATCAGGGGTTTGTAGCCGAGCCGGTCGGCCAGCGTGCCGCCGATGAGGAACATGCCCTGCTGGGAGAAGTTGCGGATTCCGAGCACCAGCCCGATCGCCCAGCCGGCCAGGGCCAGCGGGCCGGCCAGGTAGCCGGCCAGGTAGGGCATGAGCATGTAGAAGCCGACGTTGATGGTGAACTGGTTGACCATCAACAACTGGCTGGGCCGGTCGAACGAGCGGAACTGGGTCAGGACCTGTTTCACCGGCCGGCCCCCACGGGAGTGGTCACCGTGGTGCACCGGGTCCAGCGATCCACCACCCGTGCCGAGGCATGGGGGATGGTGTCAGGTTCGATCGGTGGCGCGACGTCCAACAAGCCGTGTGTGCGGCAGTATTCGTCGTTGTAGACCGTGTCGAAGTAGCGGTGCGGCCCGTCGGGGAACACGGCCGCGATCCGCAGGCCAGGGTGGTAGGCGCGGGCCGCCCAGGCGGCGACGAGGGCCACCGCGCCCACGCTCCATCCGCCGGTGGCGTGGTGGGTGGCCGCGAGCCGGCGGCAGGCCCAGACCGCCTCCGCCGGCGCCACCCAGTGGATCTCGTCGAACGCGTCGTAGTCGACGTTGCGGGGGTAGATGCTGGAGCCCAGGCCGCGCATCAACCGGGTTCGTGCCGGCTGTCCGAAGATCGTCGAGCCGACCGCGTCCACCCCGATCAACCGCAGGGCCGGGAAGAACTCGCGCAGTGTCCGGGAGACTCCGGCCGAGTGTCCGCCGGTGCCGACCGAACAGACCAGCACGTCGATGCGGCCGAGTTGGGTGACCAGTTCGAGGGTCAGGGCGGCGTAGGCGGCCACGTTGTCCGGGTTGTGATACTGGTCCGGGCACCAGGCGCCGGGGTGGCGGGCCAGCAGATCCTCGACCCGGTCGCGGCGCGCCTGCTGCCAGCCGCCGCTGGGATGCGGATCGGAGACCAGTTCGACGCGTGCCCGGTGGGCGGCCAGCATCCGCCGCACGATCGGTTCCATGCCGGGGTCGGTGACCACCGTGATCGGGTGGCCGTAGACGATCCCGGCCAGGGCCAGGCCCAGGCCCAGGGTGCCGCTGGTGGACTCGACGATCATCGCGCCGGGGGCGAGTTCGCCCCGGTCGCGTGCGGTGGCCACCATGTGCAGGGCGGGCCGGTCCTTCATACCGCCGGGGTTGAAGCCCTCAAGCTTGGCCCAGAAGCCGCGGCCGGCCGCGACGAACGGCTCGCCGATCCAGAGGACCGGCGTGTTGCCGACCGCACCGGCTGGTGAGCGGCCCGAAATGGGCGTGGTGAGCTGTGCGTTCATGCCTGTGGATCTCTCGGTTTCGTGCGCCACGGCAGCGGCGCAGGTTGACGGGGGCCTGACAGGTGCCGGGTCAGGACCGCGCCACGCAGAGATCGGCCAACAGGATTCGTCCCGGGCGCCATCGATGTCGCCCGTGCTGGGGGCTTTCGGTGCGACCGATGGTGGCCGCGACGGCAGCCCACGCGCCGGGTTTGGCGGTCGGGAGGACCACGAGGCCAGCGACACCGCGGGACACCGCATAGGTCCGGTCCGCGCGGACGTCGGACCCGCGCTGGTGGTGAGTGCCGCATCCGTGCTCGTCCGCGGATGCCTCGGACACGGACTCGGTGTGCCGGTGCTCCGTGTGATGGCTGGTGGGGCACAGGGTGTGCTGCGATACCAGGAAAGAGACCAGCACCAGCGCCGCCACCGTGACCCCCACGGTGCGGTAATGCGTCCACTGTGGCCGGATCAACATCGCCACGGACCGTACCACTGAGCGGAGCCGGGCATGCACACACCGTGCTCGCCCGTTCGAGTGATACCGGTCGACTATCGACGATAGTAATGAGGCTGCCCGGTTGGCACGACCACAGGACCTTCCCGCCGGCGAAGGTGAGCTCACCTATCGCCGGCGTTGGCGCTGCGGAAACGGCGCAGCCGCAGGCTGTTGGTGACCACGAACACCGAGGAGAAGGCCATCGCGGCGCCAGCGATCATCGGGTTGAGCAGGCCGAGCGCGGCCAGCGGGAGGGCGGCGACGTTGTAGGCGAACGCCCAGAACAGGTTGCCCTTGATCGTGGCGAGGGTGCGGCGGGACAGCCGGATGGCGTCGGCCGCGGCGCGCAGGTCGCCGCGGACGAGCGTGAGGTCGCTGGCTTCGATGGCGACGTCTGTGCCGGTGCCCATCGCCAGACCGAGGTCGGCCTGGGCGAGAGCGGCGGCGTCGTTGACGCCGTCGCCGACCATGGCGACGACTCGTCCCTCGTCCTGCAGGCGACGGATCACGTCGACCTTCTCGGCGGGGAGCACCTCGGCGATGACCTCGTCGATGCCGACCTTGGCGGCGACGGCCCGGGCTGCACGCTCGTTGTCGCCGGTCAGCAGTACCGGTCGCAGGCCG
>NZ_DASTBH010000082.1:0-9979 GCF_035712165.1 Actinophytocola sp.
CCGATGCACACCCGGCAGGCGCAGGTCGCCGCGCTGGTGGGGCTGGTCGTGTTCGCCACGGTCGGGATCGGCACGCTGGTCGCGGTGATCACCGCGCGGCGGCTGGCGAGCCCGTTGCGGCATGTCGCGGACCGGGCGTCCCGGCTGGGCGCCGGCGACTTCCGGCTGGACAAGGCCCGCTACGAGGTGCCCGAGCTGGACATGGTGGCCGAGGCGCTGGACAACTCGGCGCTCGCGCTGGCCCAGCTGGTGCAGCGGGAGCGGGAGCTGGTCGGCGACGTCTCCCATCAGCTGCGCAGCCGGCTGACCGCGTTGCAGCTGCGGCTGGAGGCCCTGGTGTCGATGGGCGAGGGGGAGACGGCGGCCGAGGCGCGGGCGGCGCTGGAACAGGCCGAGCGGCTGGCCGACGTGCTCGGCGACATGCTGGCCGCGACCCGGGAGGCGCGGGCCGCCGGCGCCGGCCCGGTGGACCTCAGCCGGGAGCTGACGATGATCGCCGACGAGTGGCGGCCGCCGCTGCGCGCCGCCGGCCGGTCGCTGCGGCTGCGCGTCCCGCAGGGGCTGCTGGCCAAGGTGTCACCGGCCCGGCTGCGCGAGGCGGTGGGTGTGCTGCTGGACAACGCGCTGCGGCATGGCGGCGGCACGGTCAGCCTGACCGCGCGCGGCGGGGAGGCGATCCCGGGCGCCGACACCGTGGTGGTCGAGGTCGCCGACGCCGGCTCCGGCGTGCCCGACGAACTGGCCGCGCACATCTTCGAACGCGGCGTCTCCGGCAGCGGCTCCACCGGTCTCGGCCTGGCCCTGGCCCGGGCGCTGGTCGACTCCGACGGCGGCCGGCTGGAACTGTCCACCGCCCGCCCGCCGACCTTCACCATGTTCCTGCCCGTGCCCCGCGCCGCCGACGTCCGCGGCGTGCGCTGGCCCGCCGAACGCGGACCGCGCTAGCTGGCCGCCTCTCCGGATTTCAATGCGGTCGTCACGTTCCGGCGCGTCAGCTCTCGAAGGCCCAGTCGGCGTCGTTGTCGGTGACGGTGGCGTCGCTGTAGTTGCCGGTGACCGGGTCCGGCCAGTGCCCGCCGGGGAACTTGCCGGCGTCCTGGGCCTCGCCGTTGAGGGTGGACATCTGCTGCGCCTGCACGCCCAGGATCGCCACCAGCGCACCGACCGCGGTGGCGATGGCCGCGCTGCTGAACCCGGCCTCGCCGACCGCGAGAGCGACCCCGGCCCAGGAGAAGGCCACCGAGCCGAGCGCGGCGACCACACCGACCATGGCCACGATGAACTGCACGATGATCACCCCGAGCGCCACGTAGAACGTCAGCCCGGCGGCGGCCAGGATGCCCAGGGCGATCGTGAGCTTCTCGGAGATCGTGCCGATCTTGTCGGCGGCCTCGGACTGCGGCTTGATCGCGGTGTTGTACCGGTCGGCGGCGGTGCCCTTCCAGTGCTCGTCGACGGTGAGCGCCTCCGGCTTGAGCACGCCGGCCACGCCGGTCGCCATACCGCGCACGTCGGACCAGTCGTAGGCGTACTTGAAGAACATCACCGGCGCGCCGACACCCTTGAGCAGCTCGACGAACTTGTCCCACAACCACTTCGCGAGATCCAGCGCCTCCTCGGCAAGGGCCAGGACGGCTTCCCTGACGAAGTCGGGGATGTACCAGTGGTTCACGCCGGCCTGCGCGGCGGGCATGATCTGGCCCATCTTCGCCGACAGGTCCGTCATGCCATTGTTGATCTTGTCGACGGCGGCCTGGAACTGCGCCTCGCTGAACGTCATGCCGACCTCCTTGGCTCGTCAGTACAGGTTGCGGAGCTGGTGCTCGTTGCGGGCTTCCTCGGCGTCATAGGTGTCGGCGACCTGGCGCAGCGTGTCGGCGACCTCGGCCATCCGCTGCTCGCCCTCCCGGCACCGGTTGGTGACCTGGTCGGCGGCCGCGTCGTACGGGCCGACGATCAACTGGAAGATGCCCGCCTCGATCCGGCTCAGCCGCAGGCCCTCGGCCTTCGCGGCGACCTCGCCCATGGTCGTGCTCTGTCCGTCCCAGACCCCGGCCTCGGCGCGCAGCGCGTCGGTGGCGACCTGTAACTCCTGCTTCGTGGGTGCCAACGTCGTGTTCCCTTCAGGACCCGGCCAGCCGCCGGGGATCGGTGAGCAGGGCCAGCGCCTCGCCGAGCAGCCGGTCCAACGGCCGGGCCGGTGCCGGCTCCTCGGCCCACTCGGTGAGCTCGGCCTTGGCTTCGGCGAGCGCCTCGGCCAGCGCGTTCATCAGCCGGGCCGCGGTCTGGTCGGACACCCAGCCCGGGTCGGCGACGCAGGACACCAGGCCCTGCTGGGACAGCGTGAGCTCGAGCCGGCCGCTGGACCCGGTCGCCAGCACGGGCGCCGGGCGGGCCGCCAGCCGGTCCACGTTGTCGAATGCCTTGATCATGTCCTCGGTGAGCTCACCCAGCCCGCGCTGCCGTGCCGGAGCCGGCGGCGGCCGGAAGACCGGCGGCGCCGGGTCGGCCGGGTCGGACCTCAGCTCGCCCAACCGGTCCGGCCACCCGTCCGCGCGCAGGGTCTGCGACCAGCCGGCCAGCCGGGCGCCCATCGCCGCCTGGAACGCCCGCAGCACCGCGTCGCCGAACTCCTCCGGCTTGAGCTCGCGGTCGAAGTCGGTGTCCACCCGGAACGAGGCCGGTAGGCCGTCCGGGCCGAGGACCACGTGCACGGTGCCGGACTCGTCCGACCCCTCGGCGGTGTCCGGCGCCTGGTCCTCCGCGTCGGTGATCAGGTTCTGCAACCGCGCGACGCGGTGCTGGAACCGGTTCAGCTCCGCAACGATGTCCTCGTTCATCACCCATCCCGTCCGTCAGCCGAATATCTGCCACGCGACCACGAACATCCCGGCCGTGCCGATGGCCAGCAGCAGGCCGGCGCCGACGTCGGCGGCGTTCGCGGGACCGAACAGGCTGCCGGCCGCGAGCGGCACGGTTGCCGAGACGACCAGGAACAGCGGGAACGCCAGAAACCAGAACAGCGTCTCCGACCGCCCGGCCGCGCTCAGGTGCAGTGCGGCGTTGGCGGCGGTCAGCGCCATCCCGGCAACCAGGACCGCGATCGAGCCCGCCCGGCCGAACACCATCCGGCGGGCGGCGCCCGCGCTGCGCAGCCAGTAGAGCAGCACTGCGGCGAGGCAGACCTCGACGGCGGCGGCCCAAAGCACGATCACGGCCCCTACGACGGGAGCACTCCAAGATCCGTTCCCGTGCGGAGGCAATGTGACGTTGCCATCCGACGGGTCAGCGGTACAGCGCCGCCACCGTGTCGGCGTGGTTGGCGAGCACCGTGGCGCGTTTCACCTTGAGCGACGGGGTCAGCTCGCCGCCGTCGATGGACAGGTCCCGGTCCAGGACGGCGAACCTCTTGATCTGCTCGGTGGTGGCGTGCCGGGCGTTGACCCCGTCCAGCACCCCCTGCACCAGCGCGTGCACCTCCGGGTGCGCGGCCAGCGCCGGGAGGTCCGCCGGCAGGCCGTGGTCCCGGGCCCACGGCAGGATCTCGTCCTCGTCCAGGGTGATCAGCGCTACCGGGTAGGGCCGCCGGTCGCCGATCATCACCGCGTGGGAGATCCACCGGGACTGGCGCAGCTCGTTCTCCAGGTTGGCCGGCGCGATGTTCTTGCCGCCGGCGGTGATGATGATGTCCTTCTTCCGCCCGGTGATCGTGACGTAGCCCTCGGCGTCCATGCTGCCGAGATCGCCGGTGTGCAGCCAGCCCTCGGCGTCGACGGTCGCGGCGGTGGCCGGCTCGTTGCGCCAGTAGCCGCCGAACAGCTGCGGCCCGCGCATCAGCAGCTCACCGTCGTCGGCGACGCGCACCTCGACGCCCGGCGCCGGCCGCCCGACGGTGCCGATCTTGAAGGCGTCCAGCGTGTTCACCGTGCCGACGCCGGTGGTCTCGGTCATCCCGTAGCCCTCCAGCACCGGAACCCCGGCCGCGTGGAAGAACTCCAGCACCTCCGGGGCGATCGGCGCGGCGCCGGACAGCGCCTGCCGCAGCCGCCCGCCGAACGCGCCGCGCACCTTGGCGTACAGCGGTTCCAGCCGCTCGAACCCGGCCGCCAGCTCCGCCGGAACCGGCTCGCCGGCGCGCTCCCGGCGGCGGTACTCCACGCCGACCCGCACCGCGGTGCGTACGGTCTCCTCGTCCAGCGTGCCGGTGATCGCGGTGTAGAGCTTCTCGAAGATGCGCGGCACCGACGGCAGGAACGTCGGCCTGACCTCGGCCAGTTCGGCCACCACCTGCTTGACGTCGCCGCCGAAGTACACCAGCGTCGCCCCGCAGGACAGGCAGGCGAACTGCTCCAGCTGCGCGAACACGTGCGCCAGCGGCAGGAACAGGTAGACCACGTCGGCGCCGGTGACGTAGGCCAGCTCGTCGTTGATGGCGATCAGGGTCAGCCAGTTGCGGTGGGTCAGCACGCAGCCCTTCGGCGGGCCGGTCGTGCCGGAGGTGTAGATGATCACGGCCAGGTCGTCCGGGGTGATCGCGTCCAGCCGCTCGCGCAGCTCGTAGGCGACCGCGTCGGACTCGGCGAGCGCGGAGCGGCCCAGCTCCACCAGGTCGGCCAGGGTGCGGGCCGCGCCGGGCGCCGGCTCCATGGTCACCACGTCCGCCGCGCCGGCCGCCACGACCTTGGCGTGCTGGCTCGCGGTGGCGCACACCACAAGGTCCGCGCCGGAGTCGCCGATCACCCAGGCGCAGTCCTCGACCGAGCTGGACGGGTAGATCGGCACCACCACCGCGCCGGCCGCCAGCACGGCCAGGCAGGCGTAGGTCCACTCGCGGCGGGTGTCGGCCAGGATGCAGACCCGGTCACCGGGCTGGAGCCCGGTGCTCACCAGGCCCGCGGTGAGCGCCCGGACGGTCTCGGCCAGCGACTCGGCCGTCTCGTCCCGCCACTGCCCACCGGCGCGGTAGCGCAGCGCTATGTGATCAGGGTCTCGCTTGGCGGCGACGAACACCGTCTCCGCGACCGTGCGGGCCCGTAAGTCCACTGTGGACATGGTGCACCGTCCCGTCCTCGAGTGAATGGTCGAGCTTCACCCATGGAACGGGACGAGGGCAAGAGTCAGGCGGCGCGTTCGGTGTCGCCGCGCGCCGCACGGCGCAGCGCCCGGCGCTCTCCCCGGACCACCCGGGGCCGGGCGCCGGCCTGCGGGAACACCCACTTCTTGAACGCCCACAGCCGGAACGCCATCGCCAGCAGGGTGCCGATGATGATGCCGGCGACGAAGTCCGACACCTCCTGGACCAGCAGCGTGACCTGCGGCACCTCCAGGTGCAGCATGTACCGCGACACCCACAGCGGCAACGAGTTCAGCGCCAGGCCGATGCCGCTGATCAGGAAGAACAGGGCCGCCTCGTGATGGCGCTCCCGGCCGCCCCGGGTCCGGAACGACCACTCGCGGTTCAGGACGTAGGACACGATCGTCGCGATCAGCACCGCGATGGCCAGCGCGGTGACCGGCTTCTCGTTGAGGATCGTGAACTTCAGCGCGTAGTTCACGACGTTGGTGACCACGAAGCAGATCCCGCCGACCACGGCGAACTTGAGCAGCTCGCGGTGCTTGAACAGCACCGAGCGCAGCGGCTCCGGAATCCGGTTCAACGTGGTCTCGATCAAGGCCATAGGACCATAGTCTACCGAGCCTCCTCACGGAGCGTCGCACAGACCGCGTCGCGGGCCGGGCTCCGTCGCGCGGTACCACCATGGTTATCTGTTGGGCGTGACCGAGACCGCCGTCCCGACCCGGGTAAACCCGTGGTTGTTCGCGGTGCCGGCGGGTCTGGTCGTCGCGGGTGTGATCAGTTGGCTGATCGACTGGCGGCTGGGCGTGGACAGCGCCGTGTACCGGTCCGGCGCGCTCGCCCTGCTGCACGGCGAACCGCTCTACGACGCCATGTCACTGTCCGCCGAACCACCCTGGGCGCGGCTGCCGTTCACCTACCCGCCGACCGCCGCGGCGCTGTTCACGCCGCTCGCGCTGTTCCCGACCCAGGTGTCCTGGGGTCTGCTCGGCGCGCTGTCGGTGCTCGGCCTGGCCGTGGTGATCCGGGTGTGCATCACGGCACTGCCGGACCGCCCGGGCTGGCTCACCCCGGCCGGCGCCACGCTGCCGCTGACGTTGCTCGCGCTGGCCATCGAGCCGGTCTGGCGCACGCTGTTCCTCGGCCAGATCAACCTGATCCTGATGGCGATGATCGTGGTGGACGTGCTGGTGCTCGGCCGGGCGCGACGGTTCGGCGGGGTGCTCATCGGCGTGGCCGCCGCGGTGAAGCTCACCCCTCTGGTCTTCATTCCGCACCTGCTGCTGACCGGCAGGCGGGCCGACGCCGCGCGGGCGGCCGGCACCTTCGTCGTCCTGCAGGGCCTGATGTTCCTGCTGGTGCCGCACGACTTCACCCGGTTCTGGGGGTACGCGGTGACCGACCCGGCGCGCACCGGGCCGATCTACTGGGCCGGCAACCAGTCGCTCAACGGGCTGGTGCTGCGCCTGTCCGACCTGGCGCCGTGGTCGCTGGCGGTGGCGCTGGGCATCGGCGCGGTGCTGGCGGTCCCGGCCGCGCTGCTGGTCCGCAGGCTGCACCGGATGGCCGAGCCGGTCCCGGCGCTGCTGGTGACCGCGTTCTTCGGGCTGCTGGTCAGCCCGGTGTCCTGGTCGCACCACTGGGTCTGGGCGGTGCCGCTGGTGGTCTACCTGCTCTCCCGGCTGCCCGACCCGCTGCCCGCGGGCCGCGACCGGGTGCGGGCGCTGGCCGGGGTCGGCGCCGTGGTGCTGGTGTTCGCCAGCTGCGTGCTGCTGATCATGCGCAACGGGCTGGCCCGCGAGCTGGACTGGCTGCCACCGGAGTTCGTGATCGGCAGCGCCTACCTGCTGGTGCCCGTGGTGGCGGGCGGGTTCCTGCTGGCCCGACTCACTAGAGTGCGCTGATCGTGGACCCTCGGACCGGTTTCCCCATCGTGGGCATGGTCGGCGGCGGGCAGCTGGCCCGGATGACCCACCAGGCGGCGATCGCGCTCGGCCAGTCGCTGTCCGTGCTGGCCGTGTCACCGGACGACCCGGCCGCGCAGGTCAGCCCGTCGGTGATGTTCGGCCAGCACACCGACCTGGACGCGCTGCGCACCTTCGCCGACAGCTGCGACGTGCTGACCTTCGACCACGAGCACGTGCCGGCCGAGCACCTGCGGGTGCTGGTCGCGGAGGGCGTGACCGTACATCCGGGACCGGACGCGCTGGTGCACGCGCAGGACAAGCTGGTGATGCGAACCCGGCTGGCCGGGCTGGGCGTGCCGGTGCCGCCGTTCGCCCCCGTCACCGAGGTGGCCGACGCGGTGAAGTTCGGCGACGAGCACGGCTGGCCGTGCGTGCTCAAGGCCAGCCGGGGCGGCTACGACGGCCGCGGGGTGTGGTTGCTCGCCGACCCGGACGCGGCCCGGGCGCAGGTGGCCACGCTGCTCGACGCGGGCACGCCGCTGCTGGTGGAGCAGCGGGTGGTGATGCGCCGCGAGCTCGCCGCGCTGGTCGCCCGGTCGCCGTTCGGTCAGGGGGCGTGCTGGCCGCTGGTGGAGACCGTGCAGTCCGACGGCATCTGTGTGGAGGTGCTCGCGCCGGCTCCGGGGCTGTCCGAGGAGCGCGCGGAGCGGGCGCAGGAGCTGGCCCTGCGGGTGGCCGCGGCGCTGGACGTGGTCGGGGTGCTGGCGGTGGAACTGTTCGACACCGACGCCGGGCTGGTGGTCAACGAGCTGGCCATGCGGCCGCACAACTCCGGGCACTGGACCATCGAGGGCGCCCGGACCTCGCAGTTCGAGCAGCATCTCCGGGCGGTGCTGGACTACCCGCTCGGCGCGACCGACGCCCTGGCCCCGGCCGTGGTGATGGCCAATGTGCTCGGCGCGGCGACCCCGCCGGGGATGGGCGCCGACGAGCGGCTGCACCACCTGCTGGCCCGGTACCGCGACGCGCACGTGCACCTCTACGGCAAACCGGAGCGGCCGGGGCGCAAGATCGGGCACGTGACCATGCTCGGCGCGGCGCCCGCGCCGCTGCGTGAGCGCGCCCGGCTGGCCGCGCACTGGCTCTCCCACGGCGAATGGCTGGACGGTTATGACATCCACTGAGACGCCGGTGGTCGGCGTGATCATGGGCAGCGACTCGGACTGGCCGGTGATGAGCGGGGCGGCCGAGGCACTGGCCGAGTTCGGCGTGCCCTACGAGGTGGGCGTGGTGTCCGCGCACCGCACCCCGGACCGGATGCTGGACTACGCGCGGCAGGCCGCCGGGCGGGGCCTGCGGGTGATCATCGCGGGCGCCGGCGGGGCCGCGCACCTGCCCGGCATGGTGGCCGCCGCGACCGCGCTGCCGGTGATCGGCGTGCCGGTGCCGCTGCGTCACCTGGACGGGTTGGACTCGCTGCTGTCCATCGTCCAGATGCCCGCCGGGGTCCCCGTCGCCACGGTGTCGGTCGGCGGTGCGCGCAACGCCGGACTGCTCGCGGTGCGCGTGCTCGGCACGTCGGACGAGGCGTTGCGGGGCCGGATGGAGCGGTTTCAGGCCGAGCTGGAACAACTCGTGCTGGAGAAGGACGCCGCGCTGCGGTCGAGCCTGGACGGGTGAGGTGCTAGACGTCACTCGATCGGGGAAGTAAACGGCTCCTAACATGGAGCCATGGACGCGGGATACGAGTTGTACCAGCTCAGCGAGGAGCACGAGGCCCTGCGTGAGGCGGTTCGGGCGCTCGCCGAGAAGGAGATCGCGCCGCACGCGGCCGATGTGGACGAGCAGGCGCGGTTCCCGATCGAGGCGCGGCAGGCGCTCGCCCGGGCCGGTTTCAACGCCCCGCACATCGCCGAGGAGTTCGACGGTCAGGGGGCCGACGCGGTCGCGGCGAACATCGTGGTCGAAGAGGTGGCGCGGGTCTGCGCGTCCTCGTCGCTGATCCCGGCGGCCAACAAGCTCGGCACCATGAACCTCATCCTGGGCGGCTCCGAGGCGCTCAAGAAGGAGGTGCTGCCCAGCATCGCCGGCGGCGAGCTCGCGTCCTACGCGCTGTCCGAACGGGAGGCCGGTTCGGACCCCGCGTCCATGCGCACGAGGGCGGCGCTCGACGGCGACCACTGGGTGCTCAACGGCACCAAGTGCTGGATCACCAACGCCGGTGAGTCGCTGTGGTACACCGTGATGGCGGTCAGCGACCCGAACGCCGCCAAGCCCGCCGACGGTATCTCGGCGTTCATGGTCCGCGCCGACGACCCGGGCTTCACGGTTGGTCCCAAGGAACGCAAACTCGGCATCAAGGGCTCGCCCACCCGCGAGATCTACTTCGAGAACTGCACCATCCCGGCCGACCGCATCATCGGCGACCCCGGCCAGGGCCTGCGCCTGGCGTTCGCCACCCTCGACCACACCCGCCACACCATCGGCGCCCAGGCCCTCGGCATCGCCCAGGGCGCGCTCGACGCCAGCGTCGCGTATGTCAAGGACCGCAAGCAGTTCGGCCGTCCGGTCGGCGAGTTCCAAGGCATCCAGTTCATGCTCGCCGACATGGCCATGCGCATCGAGGCCGCCCGGCACCTGGTCTACGCCGCGGCCGCCGCCGTCGAACGCGGCACCCGCAACTCGTCGTTCATGTCCAGCGCCGCCAAGACGTTCGCCTCCGACACCGCGATGTCCGTCACCACCGACGCCGTCCAACTCTTCGGCGGCGCCGGCTACACGGTCGACTTCCCCGTGGAACGCATGATGCGCGACGCCAAGATCACCCAGATCTACGAGGGCACCAACCAGATCCAGCGCCTGGTGATGGCCCGTCACCTGCTCAGGGGCTAGATCAACGATCGTGACCTGACTCCGGATGACGGCCATGTTCATGATCAGGCCGTACCCAGGCCGTGTCGCCAGAGTCAGGTCATGGCGGCGCTAGGCGACCAAG
>NZ_DASTBH010000083.1:0-25727 GCF_035712165.1 Actinophytocola sp.
TTCGGCGCGACCGGCCCGGAGGTGCTGGCCGACGACCGGGTGGCGGCCCGGCCCCGGCCGGCCGGGGGGTTCCGGGAGCGGTTGCGGTCCGGCGGCGGGTACGGCCCCGGTCACCTGCGGGCGCTGCGCGCCGGCGGGGCGGCGATGGACCGCTGGCGCAACCGGGCGGGCGGGTTCTGGGTCGCGGAGGCCGACCCCGCCGCGGCCTACCAGGCGCGCACCGCCCGGTGGCCGCGGCCGGCGGTGCGGGCCGCGCTGGTCGCCACCGACGGCGTGTCCTGCGGGGTGGACGACTATCGGGTGTTCCCCGATTGGGCTATGGTGCTCCGCCAAACCGTCGAGAGTGGACTACTCAGTGTGCTGGAGACCATAAGGGCGGCCGAACGCGCGGACCCCGACGGGATCCGCTGGCCGAGGCCGAAAAGGCACGACGACCAGGCACTTGTTCACGTGGATTTCACCGTTTTACCTAAGTGACGAGGGACATCCGGCGGTAACGATCCGTCGATCCTGTTCGACCCTCACACGTCGGTAGGTGTGTGCGTGGGAGGCCTCGTCAGGATGAAGATCAGTGTGTTCGGGCTCGGCTACGTCGGGTGCGTATCGGCGGCGTGTCTGGCCGCGCGCGGCCACGAGGTGGTCGGGGTCGACGTCAACCCGGTCAAGGTCGACCTGATCGCCGGCGGCAAGGCCCCGGTGGTCGAGGAGCGGATCGGCGAGCTGACCGCCGAGGTCGTCGCCTCCGGTGCGCTGCGGGCCACCACCGACGTCGCCGAGGCCATCGCCGCGACCGAGATCTCGCTGATCTGCGTCGGCACCCCCTCGGCGCCCAACGGCAGCCTGTCCACCACCTACCTCGAGCGGGTCACCGAGCAGATCGGGCAGGCGCTGGCCGGCACCGACCGCCGGCACACCGTGGTGTTCCGCAGCACGATGCTCCCCGGCACCTGCTTGGACCTGCTGGTTCCGATCCTGGAGAAGGCCTCCGGCAAGACCGCCGGGGTGGACATCGGCGTCGCGGTCAACCCGGAGTTCCTGCGCGAGGGCACCAGCGTGCGGGACTTCTTCGAGCCGCCGAAGACCGTCATCGGCGAGCTGGACGAGACCAGCGGCGCGGTGGTGGCCGAGCTCTACGAGGGGCTGCCCGGCGAGGTGTTCCGGGTGCCGATCCCGGTCGCCGAGATGACCAAGTACGCCGACAACTGCTTCCACGCTCTCAAGATCGGGTTCGCCAACGAGCTGGGCTCGATCGCCCGGGCCATCGGGCTGGACTCGCACCGGGTGATGGACGTCTTCCTGGCCGACCACAAGCTCAACATCAGCCCGGCCTACCTGCGGCCCGGGTTCGCCTTCGGCGGCTCGTGCCTGCCCAAGGACCTGCGCGGCCTGGTCTACGCCGCGCGCCGGGCCGACGTGTCGGTGCCGATCCTCGAGCACATCCTGCCGTCCAACGAGGAGCACCTGAAGCGGGCGTTCGAGCTGGTGGCCGCCACCGGCAAGCGCAAGGTGGGCCTGTTCGGGCTGTCGTTCAAGCCGGGCACCGACGACCTGCGCGAGAGCCCGCTGGTCGAGCTGGCCGAGCGGCTCATCGGCAAGGGCTACAAGGTGCGCATCTACGACGCGAACGTGCAGCTCTCCCGGCTGATGGGGGCGAACCGGGACTACATCGAGAGCCGGCTGCCGCACCTGGGCGACCTGCTGTCCAGCTCGGTCGACGACGTGCTGGCGCACGCCGAGGTGTGCGTGATCGGCAGCACCGACCCGGCCGTCACCGAGGCGCTCGACCGCGCCGGTGACCGCACGATCATCGATCTGGTCCGCCTTCCCGACGCCGAACAGCGGCGGGCGCACGAGGGGTATGTCGGCCTTGGCTGGTAAACGCGCACTCGTCCTCGTCGAGAACCTCTCCGTGCCGTTCGACCGGCGGGTGTGGCAGGAATGCACCACGCTGCGCGACGCCGGCTGGGAGGTGCACGTCATCTGCCCGCAGGGCACCAAGCGGGACACCGAGCCGGAGGCCGTGATCGACGGCGTGCGGATCCACCGCTACCCGCTCACGGCGGCCACCGGCGGCCCGGCCGGCTACGCCAAGGAGTACGGCTCCGCGCTGTGGCACACGTTCCGCTTGGCCCGCAAGGTGCTGCGGACAGCGGGCCCGATCGACGTCGTGCACGCCTGCAACCCGCCGGACCTGCTGTACCTGGTGGCCAAGATGCTCAAGCGGCAGGGCGCGAAGTTCGTCTTCGACCAGCACGACCTGGTGCCCGAGCTGTACCTGTCCCGGTTCGACCGGGGCGAGGACTTCCTCTACCGGGCGGTGTGCCGGCTGGAGCGGGCCACCTACAAGGCGGCCGACGTGGTCATCGCCACCAACGAGAGCTACCGCGCGGCGGCCCTGTCCCGGGGTGGTCTGGCGCCGGAGCAGGTGTTCGTGGTGCGCAGCGCGCCCGCGGTGGACCGGTTCCGGCCGGTCCCGGCCGAGCCGGAGCTCAAGCGGGGCAAGCCGCACCTGCTCTGCTACCTCGGGGTGATGGGCCCGCAGGACGGCGTGGACTACGCGCTGCGGTCGATCGCCAAGCTGCGCGACGAGCTGGACCGGACCGACTGGCACGCGGTGTTCGTCGGCGCGGGGGACACCTTCGACGCGATGGTGGAGCTGTCCCGGGAGCTCGGCCTGGCCGACCGGGTGGAGTTCACCGGCCGGATCCCGGACTCCGACCTGGTCCGCTACCTGTCCACCGCCGACGTGTGCCTGGCCCCGGACCCGATGAACCCCCTCAACGACGTGTCCACCATGAACAAGATCATGGAGTACATGGCCATGGGCCGGCCGATCGTGTCGTTCGACCTGCGCGAGGCCCGGGTCTCGGCGGGCGACGCGGCGGTCTACGCCCCGGCCAACGACGAGCTGGAGTTCGCCAAGCTGATCGCCCGGCTGCTGGACGACCCGGACGAGCGGGCCCGGATGGGTCGACTCGGCCAGGAGCGCATCCGTGGGCCGCTGTCGTGGGAGAACTCCAGCAAGGCTCTCCTCGCCGCCTACGCGGCAACCCAACCATGAACACGCAGTGTGATTACCATCTCACCCTCTCGTGCACCAGGCTAGTGAGAAAACCGTCATTTCCACTTTCCTCCCGCCGATCTGTAACCAACACGGATACAGCTGCGACCTGCTGTGAAAGGGATCGAGGGAGACTTCTTTGACCGACGACGCCGTGCGCCTGTCCATGATTGGGCAGATTCTCCGCGGTCGCTGGCGGCTACTCACCGTCATCGCGATCGTGGGTGCGCTCGTGGGCGCGGCCGCCTCGCTTGTGCTGTCTCCGGGCTACCGGACCTCGACCAGCATCCTGCTGCAGGGCCCGCGCGAACCCGACGAGCTGGTGACCGAGACCAAGGTGGCGACCAGCACGGTGGTGCTGGACCGGGCCGCCGGGTCGCTCGGCACCACCGAGGCCGACCTGCGGGACACGGTGATCGCCGAGGTCGTCGACGGCAATGTGATCGACATCGTGGCCACCGCCGCGACCCCGGAGCGGGCCGCCCAGATCGCCGACCGGGTCGCCCAGGAGTACGTGGCCTACTACGCCCAGCTGCTCACCAGCTCCTCCGGCGCCTCCACCCAGGTGCTGCAGGAGAAGCGCGAGCAGCTGCGCCAGCAGGTCGAGCAGGCCAACAACCGGATCACCGAGCTGCACGGTCAGCTGTCCAAGGCCGGCCAGGCCGATGCCGCCAAGCTGGAGACCGAGCTCGAGTCGCTGCGCGGCGCGCTGAACGAGGCGGCCAAGGCGCTGGACACCGCCGGCACCACCTCCACCCGGGAAGGCGTCGTGGTGATGGGCGCCGCGGAGCGGCCGACCGACCCGGCCGCGCCGACCGGGCCGCAGCTCGCCATCGGCGGCGCGCTCGCGTTCTTCCTGCTGGCCCTGTTCGGATACCTGATCGCCGCTCGCGCGGACCGCCGGCTGCGGGACGAGGCGGAGATCGCCGCCGCCCTCGGCGCGCCCGGGCTGGGCGGGATCGACGTGCCCGAGGACCCCGCCGACCGCACCGGCCGCGGCCCGCTGCGCTGGCTCGCGCACAACGGCGCGCCGCTGGACCTGCCCCGGCTGCCGGCCACCACGCAGGACCAGCAGAACGTCCGCTACCAGCGGGTACTCGCCAAGCTGCGGCAGCGTGCCGGGCGCACCGCGAACCTGCTCGTGCTGGTCGCCGAGGACGACGGCCCGGCTCGGCGCGCCGCGACCCGGCTGGCCGAGACAGACCCCGGCCTGCGCGTCGTCGAGCTGGCCGCCGGCCGCCCGACCCTGCCCGCCGAGACGACCGCCGGCAGCGTGGTCGCGGTGGTCACCAGCGGCCTGCGCACCCCCTGGGAGCTGGTCGGCATCGCCGAGGCCTGCGCGGACAGCGGTAAGCCGCTGGCCGGCGTGGTGGTCACCCGCCGGGTCCGGCTCACCGGCGCGGCCAAGACGCAGCCGGAACGCGACCTGGTCGGTGCCAAATGACCGGGCCGTCCACCGAGCCCCTGCTCGATCTGCAGCGACTCGGCACCGGAATCCGCCGGCGCCGCCGGCTGTGGCTGGCCGTCGGCGTGCTCGGCATGATCGCCGGGACGCTGCTGGCCGTGCTGCTGCCGCCCAAGCCGACCGCGGTCGCCATGCTGCTCGTGGTGCACGAAGGCGACCAGGCCACGGACAGCGGCGGGCTGGTCAAGACCGACGTCGCGGTGCTGCAGACCACCCGGATCGCCCAGGCCGTCGTGGACAAGCTCAAGCTCGGCGAGCGCGCCGAGGTGTTCCTGAAGAGCTACGAGAGCGTCGGCCTGACCAACAACATCATCGAGCTGACGGTCAGCGCGCCCACCGAGACCGACGCGACCGCCCGGGCCCAGGCCCTGGCCGAGGTGTTCATCGCCGACCACCTCGAGCGGAGCAAGGCCGCGGTCGACGCCGAGGTGGCCGCGCTGGACGAGCGGAGCAAACAGGCGCAGGCCGAGCTGACCGAGGTGGACGCCACGATCGCGGCGACGCCGCGCAGCACCAACAACAACGCCACGAACAGCACGCTGGAGAGCCTGTTCGCCCGCCGCTCCGAGCTGGCCGGGCAGATCGCCGACCTGGCCGGCCGGGCCCAGGAGGCCGGCGCCGGCCTGCCCCGGATCACCTCCGGCACCCAGATCGTCGACCCGCCGCACGCGGTGCCGGTGTCGCTGCCCAAGACGGTGGCCACCTATGCCGGCGGCGGGCTGCTCATCGGCCTGGCGTTCGGGCTCACCTTCGCCGCGGTGGCCGGGGTGGTGCGCGACCGCCCGGTGCTGCGCCGCGAGGTCTCCGCGCACCTCGGCGCGTCGGTGATCGCCGAACTGCCGCAGCCGCACCGCGGACCGGCCCGGCTGTGGCGGCGCTCCCGCGCCGTCGCCGAACGCAAGCGGGTCGCCGCGACCGTTGCCCGGATGGTGCGCGGCGAGACGAAGATGGTGTCCCTGCTGGAGCTCGGCGCGCCGGTGGCGGCCGCGACCCTGGCCATGGACATGGCCGAGATCCTCGCCGCGGACGGCCCGGTGAAGGTGGTCGACGACCTGCCCGGGCAGGACCTCGCCGCGCTCGTGCCCGAGACCGACGGCGAGATCGTGGTGCTGGACAGCACCTCGCTGCCGCTGCCGGCCTGGCCGCAGGAGCACCACCTCGGCGTCGGCTCGGTGGCGCCGGGCACCCCGTGGACCGACGTGGCGGACCTGGGCGCGCAGACCGTGCTCGTGGTCCGCGCCGGCCACGCCACCACCCTGTGGCTGCACACCGTCGCCCGCCAGCTGGCCGACCTCCGGATCCCGGTGATCGGCGTGGTGCTGGTGGACACCGACCGCAAGGACCGGTCCGACGGCACCCTCTGGGACGGCCTGCACACCGCCCTGCGCGGCCGGGTCGAGGCGGTCACCGCCCCGGCGATCACCGCCGCCGCGAGCGCCGCTCCCCAGCCCAGCAACGGCCGTCCGGCCAACGGCGCCCCCGTCGGCGCCGAAGTCCCCACAGTGCGGTTCGTGCCGGTTCGCCCGGCCGGACGCGGCACTCAAGACTGAGGAGGACCACGACACCCCATGTGTGGCATCGCAGGCACCTACCTCTGGCCGAACGGCGGCCCGATCACCGATCGCCTCACCGAGACCCTGGCGCACCGGGGTCCGGACGGCGCCGGCCGGTACACCCACCGGGCCGGTCCCGGCGAGGTCCATCTGGGACATCGCCGGCTGTCCATCATCGACCTGTCGGAGACCGGCGCCCAGCCCATGGTCTCCGACGGGCTCGCCCTCACCTACAACGGCGAGCTCTACAACGCCCCGCAGCTGCGCGCCGAACTGGTCGCGGCCGGGGTGCGGTTCCGGGGCACCTCCGACACCGAGGTGCTGCTCGAGGCATGGCGGCGGTGGGGCACCGACTGCCTGCACCGGCTGCGCGGCATGTTCGCCTTCGCCGTCTTCGACGAGCGCACCGGCGAGCTGGTGCTGGCCCGCGACCAGCTCGGCATCAAGCCGCTGTTCCTGGTCCGCCGGGGTGAGGGCCTGGTGTTCGCCTCGGAGCTCAAGGCGCTGGCCGGCGAGCTCGGCCCCTCGCTGCGGATCGACGACGCGGCGCTGGTGGCATCCCTGCTCTACTACTGGATCCCGGACAGCCGGTGCGCCTTCCAGGAGGCGGAGAAGCTGCCGCCCGGATCCTGGCTGCGGGTCCGGCCGGACGGCCGGACCGAGCGCGGCACCTTCTGGTCGCTGCGCGACGTGGCGGCCGAGGGCGCCGAGTACACCGGCCCGGTGGACCTCGCCGAGATCGTCGAGGAGTCCACCCGGGCGCACCTGCTGGCCGACGTGCCGGTGGCCACCTTCCTGTCCGGTGGGCTGGACTCCAGCTACCTGACCGCGCTGGCCGCCAAGCACCAGCCCGGGATCTCCGCCTACACCATCGGGTTCCGCGCCGAGGACGCCAAGTTCGAGGCCATGCCGGACGATCTGCGCTACGCCCGGATCGTGGCCGAGCGGTTCGGGGTCCAGCTCAACGAGATCGAGATCGCGCCCGACGTGCTGGACCTGTTGCCGCGCATGACCTACTCCCTGGACGAGCCGATCGGCGACCCGGCCGCGATCAACACCTTCCTGATCTGCACCGCGGCCCGGGAGGCCGGGGTCAAGGTGATGCTGTCCGGGATGGGCGCCGACGAGCTGTTCGCCGGCTACCGCAAGCACCTGGCCAACCTGATCGCCCTGCGCTACCAACGGGTTCCGGGACTCCTGCGGCGCCCCGTCGAGTCCCTTGTGGACAAACTGCCGGTGGCCGGCTCGCGCCGCGGGTACCGGTCGGTCCGGTTCGCCAAGCGGTTCCTGTCCTTCGCCGGACTGCCCGAGGAGACCGCGTTCCGGCGCAGCTACACCATGTACGACCCGGACGAGCTGCGCGCGCTGGTCAACCCGGACCTGTCCGGGACGGTGCAGGACGTGCTGACCGAGCACGCCGACACCTACCACGACAACGCGCTGTCCGACTTCGTCAACCGGATGTGCCTTGCCGACGCGCGGATGTTCCTGCCCGGCCTCAACCTCGCCTACACCGACCGGTCCAGCATGGCCGCCTCCACCGAGGTGCGCGTGCCGTTCGTGGACGTCGAGGTGGTCAAGGCCGCGTTCCGGCTGCCCGGCAACCGCAAGATCGTTGGCCGGCAAGGGAAGGCGGCGCTGAAGAACGCGGCGACCGCGATCCTGCCGGAGGAGATCGTCTACCGGCCCAAGGGTCTGTTCAGCGCGCCGCTGCGGGCCTGGATGAGCCGGGATCTCGCGCCGCTGGTGCGCGAGGTGGTGAACGAGGGCGAGCTGGTGAAGTCCGGCTTCCTGCGGCGCGAGGCGTTGCAGCGGCTCGTCGCCGAGGACGCCTCGGGCGCCCAGGACCGGTCCAAACACCTCTGGCATGTGCTGACCCTGGAGTACTGGTACCGCAGCGCGGTGGCCGCCCACCGAGTTCAAGCCGCATAGGAGCGTTTCGTTGAAGCAGGTAGTGCAGAACTACAAGAGCGGGGAGCTCGCGCTCCTCGACGTCCCGGCGCCGGCGTGCAAGCCCGGGGGCGTGCTGGTGCGCACCATGTACTCACTGATCTCCACCGGCACCGAGATGATGAAGGTCACCGAGGCCAGCATGTCCATGCTGGGCAAGGCGCGCTCCCGCCCGGACCAGGTGGCCAAGGTCATGCAGAGCGTGGCCACCAACGGGCTGACCGCCACCTACCGCAAGGCGATGAACAAGCTCGACTCCTACACCCCGCTCGGCTACTCGCTGTGCGGCGTGGTCGAGGAGGTGGGCGCGGGCATCGACGACGTCGCCGTCGGGGACATCGTGGCCTGTGCCGGCAACGAGCACGCGCTGCACTCCGAGCTGAACTGGGTGCCCAAGAACCTCTACGCCCGGGTGCCCGCCGGGGTCGACCCGCGGCACGCCGCGTTCGGCACCGTCGGCGCCATCGCCATGCAGGGGGTGCGCCAGGGCGAGCCGCAACTCGGCGACGTCGCCCTGGTCATCGGCCTCGGCCTGATCGGCCAGCTGGTCGTGCAGCTGCTGGTGGCGGCCGGCGTCCGGGTGTTCGGCGTGGACCCCGACCCGTCGCGCTGCCAGCTCGCCGAGCGGCTCGGCGCGCTGGTCTGCGCCGACCCGGCCTCCGGCGTGGTGGACACCGCGGTCGGCGAGCTCACCGGCGGGCACGGCGTGGCCCAGGTGTACCTGGCCGCCGGCGGCAACACCAACGCTCCGGTGGAGCTGGCCGCCAAGCTCGCCCGGGACCGCGGCACCGTCGTCGACATCGGCAAGTGCAAGCTCGACCTGCCGTGGAACGCCTACTACGAGAAGGAGCTCAACGTTCGGTTCTCCCGGTCCTACGGGCCGGGGCGATACGACCCGAGCTACGAGCTGGAGGGCCGGGACTACCCGATCGGCTACGTGCGCTGGACCGAGCGGCGCAACCTGGAGTGCTTCCTGGATCTGGCCGCCCGCGACCGGATCGACGTCGAGCCGCTGGTCTCGCACGTCGCCACGTTCGACTCGGCGGTGGAGACCTACCGGGCGCTCGGCGACGGGGAGCTCAAGGCCGTCGCGGTGCTGTTCAGCTACCCGGGCGCGGAAACCGAGCCCGAGCCGGCCAAGCCGGCGGTGTCCACGGTGCGGCTGCCGGCCGCCGCCGGGCACGTGTGGACCCCGCGGCCCGGCCCGGCGCTGCGCGCGGCGTTCATCGGCGCCGGCAACTACGCCTCCTCGATGCTGCTGCCGCACCTGGCCGAACGCGACGATGTCGTGCTGCGCAACGTGGTCACCACCTCGGCGCTGTCGGCGGCCAACGCCAAACGCAAGTTCGGCTTCGAGACCGCCGGCACCGACGTGGACGCGGTGCTGTCCGACCCGGACGTGGACGCGGTGTTCGTGGTCACCCGGCACAGCTCGCACGCCGAGCTGACCCGCCGGGCGCTGCTGGCCGGCAAGGCGGTGTTCGTGGAGAAGCCGCTGGCGCTGTCCGAGGACGAGCTGGCCCGGGTGCTGTCGGCCATCGAGGAGTCCGGCAACGACCGGCTGCAGGTCGGCTTCAACCGGCGGTTCGCGCCGCTGCTCGGGCAGGCCAAGGGCCGGCTGGGCCGGCGGATCGGCCCGGCGTCGGTGCGCTACCTGGTCAACGCCGGCCGGCTGGAGCACGGCAGCTGGTACAACCGGCAGGACACCGAGGGCACCCGGTTCGCCGGCGAGGGCGGCCACTTCGTGGACACCGTTTCCTGGCTGCTGGACGGGAACCCGACCTCGGTGTTCGCCACGGCTACGCCCAGCCAGGACGACCTGCAGGTGCTGCTGACCTACCCGGACGGCTCGACCGCGGTGATCAGCTACGTCACCAGCGGCGCGTCCGGCTTCCCGAAGGAGACGCTCGACCTGATCGCCGACGGGAAGGTGCTGCGGTTCGACGACTTCCTGCGGGCCTCGCTGTACGACCGCAAGCGGTCGGTCAGCCCGCGGCTGCCGCGCGGCCGGGACAAGGGCCAGGCCGCCGAGGTCGGCGCCTTCGTCGACGCGGTGCGCTCCGGCGCGCCGATGCCGGTGCCGGTCGAGTCACTGGTGGCCACCACGCTCGCCACCCTCGCCGTGCACACCAGCCTCGTGACCGGCGCGCCGGTCCGGATCGAGGTGCCGTCTCGCGACGGCACGAACGGGAGAACGCGATGACGAGTGCCGGCTGGTACGTACGGCGGCTGTCCCGCATGGGCCCCAAGGAGATCGGCGGACGGGTCAGCGACGTCGCGCGCAAGCGGCGGTTCCGCGGCCTGCTCAACGAGCAGGCGCCGAACGGCACCGTCTGGCATGCCCAGCGACGGTTCACCGCGCTGCTGCCGGACGGGGTCCTGGCCGCCGTTCCCGAGGACGCCGCGCAGAGCGTGATCCGCGCCGCGAACCGGTTCATGGACGGGTACGCCGAGTACTTCGGGGTGGCCCGCAAGGACATGGTCAACCCGGACTGGTCGCTGGACCCGAAGACCGGCCGCCGGGCGCCGAACGACCTGTACTCCTTCGACATCCCCTACCGGGACGAGTCCGCGGTCGGTGACATCAAACAGATCTGGGAGCCGTCCCGGCATCAGCACCTGACCGTGCTGGCCGCCGCGTACGCGCTGACCCAGGACGAGCGCTATGCGGAGCGGGTGGCCGAACACCTGAAGTCGTGGTGGGCGGCCAATCCGCCGATGCGCGGGGTGCACTGGGTCAGCGGCATCGAGCTCGGCATCCGGCTGCTGTCCTGGGTGTGGGTGCGCCGGCTGCTGCACGGCTGGTCCGGCGCGGCCGCGCTGTTCGAGGAGAACCCCGAGGCGCTGCACCAGATCTGGCACCACCAGAAGTTCCTCTCGGCGTTCCGCAGCCGCGGGTCGTCGGCCAACAACCACGTCATCGCCGAGGCCGCCGGTCAGCTCGCCGCGTCCTGCGCGTTCGGCTGGTTCCCGCAGTCGCCGAGGTGGCGCACCGACGCGATGCGGATGCTGGACGAGCAGTTGCACCGCAACACCTTCGAGTCCGGAATCAACCGGGAGCTGGCCACCGAGTACCACGGCCTGGTGCTCGAACTCGGCCTGGCGGCCGCGATCGAGGCGGACGCGGCCGGCATGCCGGTGCCGGACTCCACCTGGCTGGTGCTGATGCGGATGACCGACGCGCTGGCCGCCGTGGTGGACAACCAGTTGCGGCCGCCGCGCCAGGGCGACGCCGACGACGGCTACGGCCTGATCCTGGACGGCCCGGACGTCAGCCGGTGGGCGTCGCTGCTGGCCACCGGGGACGCGCTGTTCGAGCGGATGCGCTGGTGGCCGCTGTCCTTCGCGGGCGACGTGCGCACCCCGCTGCTGGCGGCACTGGCCAGGGAAGCCGGCGCCGGCGCCTGCGCGACCGTGTCCCGCCCGCTGCAGCACCCGGCGCACTTCCCCGACGCCGGGCTGACCATCCTGCGCGCGCCGACCACGGTCACGCCGGCCGGCAAGGAGTGGGGCGAGGTGTGGGTGCGCTGCGACGGCGGCCCGCACGGCTTCCTGTCCATCGCCGCGCACGCGCACGCCGACGCGCTGTCGGTCGAGGTGCGGCACGACGGGGTCGACGTGCTCGCCGACCCGGGAACGTACTGCTACCACGGCGAACCGGAGTGGCGGAGCTACTTCCGGTCCACGATCGGGCACAACACGCTGGAGCTGGACGACCGGGACCAGTCGGTCTCGGGCGGCCCGTTCATGTGGACCAAGCACGCCAACACCCGGCTGATCGCCGCACGGCCGGCCGAGGGCGAGATGGGCGCCGGCCACTGGTGCGCCGAGCACGACGGCTACGCGAGCCTGCCCGGCGCGCCGATGCACCGCCGCACGGTCGAGATGGACAACGCCCGGCGCGAGCTGGTGGTGTTCGACGAGATCACCGGACGGTACCGGCACAACGCCCGGCTGGCCTTCCACCTCGGTCCCAAGGTGCACGTCGACCTGGTCGGCAAGACCGCGAACCTGGCCTGGACCAACGGCGAGAAGGTGCACAGCGCCGTGCTCGAGCTGCCGCCGGACCTGACCTGGCGGGCGCACCGCGGCGAGATCGGTGAGCCGCTCGGCTGGTACTCGGAGGGCTTCGGGCGCAAGGAGCCGGTCACCACGCTGCTCGGCACCGGCACCGTCGGCCGGCGCGACGTCCTCATCTCCGTACTCCGCTTCGATTCCTGACGGGCGGGGAGGAGTTTTCGTGAACACCCGATCACGCCGCCTCGGTGCGCTGCTGCTGGGGCTGCTGGCCCTGGCGGTGGCGCTGGCGGCCGCCTGTACCGAGGAGCCGGCCGGCGAGGGCTACACGCCGGCCGCGCCGGTGGCGCGCCCGGTGTGCGACCACACCGTGCCCGGGCCGGCCACCGCACCGGCCGGCGCGGTGGCGGTGGATCCCGGTGTGGACGGTGACCTGTCCGCCAAGACCGAGCAGCACCCGCCGGGCACCACGTTCTGGCTCGCGCCCGGCACGCACACCCTGGGGCGCAACGAGTTCGGTCAGGTCTCGCCCAAGGACGGCGATGTCTACCTCGGGGCGCCGGGCGCGATCCTGGACGGGCGCGGGGCCAACCGGTACGCGTTCGTCTACACCTCGGCCAACGTGACCATCCGGCACCTCACCGTGCAGGGGTTCGTTCCGCCGCAGAACGAGGGCGTGGTCAACCACGACTCCGGCGACGGCTGGGTGATCGAGCACAACACCATCCAGAACAACCGCGGCGCCGGGCTGATGGCCGGCGCCGGCCAGCAGGTGCGCGGCAACTGCCTGCGCGCCAACGGCCAGTACGGCATGAACGCCTACCAGGACGGTGACCGGATCACCGGTCTGGTGCTGGAGGGCAACGAGATCGCCGGCAACCACACCGACGACCTGGAGCGCGCCAACCCCGGTTGCGGCTGCACCGGCGGGGTGAAGTTCTGGGCGGTGGGCAGCGCGGACATCCGAGGCAACTGGGTGCACCACAACCACGGCACCGGGCTGTGGGCGGACACCAACAACAACGACTTCGTCTTCGAGGACAACGTCATCGAGGACAACGACGGCGCCGCGATCATCTACGAGACCAGCTACAACGCCGTCATCCGGAACAACACCATGCGGCGCAACAACTGGGTGGACGGCCGCTCGTTCGCCGACCGGGGGGACAACTTCCCGGTCGCCACGATCTACCTCTCCGAGTCCGGCGGCGAGCCGCGGGTCAAGGCCCGCACCGACCGGATCGAGATCTACGGCAACACCATGGAGGACAACTGGTCGGGCATCACCCTGTGGGAGAACGCCGACCGGTTCTGCAACAGCGCCGCCAACACCTCGACCGGACACTGCACCCGGCTGGTCGCCGAGACCGGCACCTGTGCGGCTCCGGCGATCGCGGATCCGCCGCTGTACCAGGACTGCCGGTGGCGCACCCAGCGGGTGGACATCCACCACAACCGGTTCGCGCTGAACCCGGGCGCGGTCGGCTGCGAGGTGCTGTGCGGGCGGATGGCCGTGCTGTCCAATGTGGGCACCTTCCCGGACTGGTCGCCCTACCAGGGCGACGCGGTGCAGAAGTCGATCACCTTCGAGCAGGACAACCGGTGGCACGACAACGCCTATGTCGGCCCGTGGACGTTCATGCCGTTCGACACCAGCGTGAACGTCCGGTCCAGCCAGTGGCAGGGCACGCCGTACGGACAGGACAAGGGGAGCACCTTCAGATGAACGAGGCGGACATCCAGTCCTTCTGGAACGCGAACCCGTGCGGTGACCACATCGTCGGCGGCCTGCATGGCGCCTTCGCGGACAACTACGAGCGCTTCTTCACCGCCTACGACCGGTGGCGCTACCGGCAGGAGAGCCACATTCCGGCCTGCCTGGACCGGATCGACTGGAGCGGCCGCGAGGTGCTGGAGATCGGGCTGGGCCAGGGCGCCGAGTCCGAGCAGCTGATCCGCCGCGGGGCCAAGTGGTCCGGTCTGGACCTGACCCCCGAGTCGGTCGAGCGGGTCCGGGCCCGGCTGTCCGTGCGCGACCTGCCGTACCAGGACCTCCGGCAGGGCACGGCGCTGTCCATCCCGTGGCCGGACAACAGCTTCGACATGGTGTTCAGCCACGGTGTGCTGCACCACATCCCGGACATCCGCGTCGCGCAGGCCGAGATCCGCCGGGTGCTGCGACCGGGCGGCACGCTGGTGGCGATGCTCTACGCCCGGCACTCGCTGAACTACCAGGTGAGCATCCGGCTGGTGCGCCGGGCGATGCTGGCCGCGGCCTACCCGCTGCGCAACGCGAACCTGCTGCCGAAGTCGGCGACGCTGCGGGCGCACCTGAGCAACGCCGAGCGGGTCGGCCTGCGCAGCTACCTGGACCTGGACACGTTCACGCACCGCAACACCGACGGGCCGCACAACCCCTACGCCCGGGTGTACACCCCGGAGGAGGTGGCCGCGGAGTTCCCGGACTTCGAGGTGGTCGAGTCGTTCAAGCGGTACATGCACGCCCCGCCGCTGCCGATCCGGCGGCTGCCCGGCGAGCGCCGGATGGGCTGGCACCTGTGGGTGGTGCTGCGGGCCAGAACCGCGGAGCGACCGTGCGGCTGATCCGTCCGCCCGGCGACACCCGGCCGGACCAGGAGTTCCTCGACCAGCACCGGACTCCCCGGCTGGTCGGCCTGGTCTGGGGGTTGCTGGTGTTCAACACCCTCGGCTCCCAGGGCGCGGTGACGATCCTGCCGGTGCCCCGGCCGGTCACGCAGGCGCTGACCATGGGCGCGGTGGCCGCCGCGTTCGGTATCGCCGTGCTGATCAACCCGCGGCTGCGGATCCGGCCCAACGCCTACCTGTTGCTGCTGAGCCTGCTGGTGGTGGTGAGCTTCGCTTCCAGCGCCCGGTTCGAGGTGGGCGCCGGCGCGATCTTCCGCAGTGGCCGGTTCACCCTGTTCGTGGCCACGCTGTGGTTGCTGACCCCGTGGTTCGACGACGCGCTGACGTTCGTCCGCAACCACATCAAGATGCTCGGCATCGTGCTGGCCACCGTGGCCGCCGGACTGCTCGTCGCGCCGGGCCTCGCGCTGCCGGCGGACTACGACGGCCGGCTGGTCGGCGCGATCTGGCCGCTGACCGCCCCGCAGGTCGGGCAGTACTCGGCGGTGGTCGCCGGGCTCACCGCGCTGCTGTGGATCGGCCGGCGCACCGACCGCGGCAGCGCCCTGCTGGTGATCCTGCCGGCGCTGGTGATGCTGCTGCTCAGCCACACCAGGACCGCGACCATCGGCCTGGTCGCCGCGCTGGTGATGGCGGTGCTGTCGCTCACCCTCACCTCGGCCCGCGCCCGCAAGGTGTTCGGTTGGGGCGCCATGCTCGCCGGTTTCGTCGCGGTGGCGCTCGGCCCGGTGGTCGGGGCGTGGCTGCGCCGCGGCCAGGACGCGGAGAGCCTCGCCAACCTCACCGGCCGGCAGAAGGTCTGGGACGCGCTGCTGGACGCGCAGCGCAGCACCATCGAGGAACTGTTCGGCATCGGGCTGACCAACAAGTCCTTCAACGGGTTGCCGATCGACTCGAGCTGGTTGTCGGTCTACCTCGAGCAGGGCTACGTCGGCGTGGTGCTGGTCGGTTTCGCCATCCTCACCCTGCTGTTCGTCGCCGCGCTGCGGCCGCCGTCGGTGCAACGCGCCTGCGCGGTGTTCCTGATCACCTACTGCCTGATCGCGTCCTACACCGAGGCCGGCCTCGGCGACGCCTCCCCGTACCTGTTGAACCTGACCCTGGCCGCTGCCTTGCTCACCCGTGCGCAGCGCGACGGAAAAGTCAAGCCCCGTAACGAAAATGGCGTTCTCGGCGACCCTAAGTCGACAGCGCGAGAGGTGGTCAACCCGTGAGTAAACCAGGCGTTCTACTAGACCGGGACGGGACGATCATCGTCGATCGCGGGTACGTCGGATCGGTCGACCGGGTGGAGTTCATCCCCGGTTCCGTCGAGGCCATCGCGGCCCTCAACGAGGCCGGTATCCCGGTGGCCGTGGTCACCAACCAGGCCGGAGTGGCCCGCGGCTACTACGGCATCGAGGACGTGCACCTGGTGCACAAGCACATCGACGAGGAACTGGCCCGGCACGGCGCCCGGATCGACCTGTGGCTGTTCTGCCCGTACCACCCGGACGGTGTGGTCAAGGCGTTCGCCCGGGCCAGCGCCGACCGCAAACCGGGGCCTGGCATGGGGTTGGCCGCCGCCCAGGCACTCGACCTGGATCTGGCCAGGTCCTGGGTGGTCGGCGACAGCGCCACCGACGTCGGCCTCGCCGCGGCCGTCGGCGCCCGCGCGCTCTACGTCGGACCGCCCAACTCCGCCGACCCGGACGTGGCCTCGTTCCCGGATCTCGCGGCCGCCGTGGAGTTCATCCTGGCCAACCCGGACGCTTCGACCGCGGGCGGTCCGCACGCCGTGCCGCGGCGGTTCCCGGCCCACCGGTTCGACCGGGCCGACGAGTACGGCGGCGCCTACGCCAGCGAGCTGTACCGCGCGTTCGGCGGCGTGGACCTGACCGAGGTGGCCAAGGCCGCCGAGATCCTGCTCGACGCCTACCAGCGCGACGCGGCCGTGTTCGCCTGCGGCAACGGCGGTTCCGCGTCGATCGCCAACCACCTGCAGTGCGACCACGTGAAGGGAGTGCGCAACGGCACCGACCTGACCACCCGGGTGTTCAGCCTGAGCACCAACATGGAGTTGTTCAGCGCCATCGCCAACGACCTCGGATACGACCAGGTCTTCGAGTACCAGCTGCAGTCCATGGCGCGGCCGGGTGACGTGCTGCTCGCGGTGTCCTCATCGGGCCGCTCGCCCAACATCGTCCGGGCCCTGGACTGGGCCCGCGCCAACGGAATGCGCACGATCGCGCTGACCGGCTTCGAGGGTGGTCCGGCCCGCGCGATGGCCAACGCCGCGATCCACGTCGACGCCACCAACTACGGCATCGTCGAGGACACCCATCAGGCCTGTATGCACCTGCTCGCCCAGTATGTCCGCCAGTCCCGGATGACGGTGGATGCCGTCGTCTCCCAGACCTTCTGAGTGCCATGCGTGTAGCCATTAATCTGCTGACCGACAATCCGGCCAACCCGTCCGGCGCCCACTGGTTCTGGACCCGGGTCATCCCCGAGATGGCGAAGTTGCTCACCCCCGACGAGGAGTTCCACCTCGTGGTGAGCCCGAAGTCGAGGCCCATGCACCAGGGCTACGGCGAAAACACCGACTACATCACGTTCCCGTGGTCCAACGAGCACCCGCCGCTGCGCACCCTGACCGAGCTGCTCTACGCGCCGGTTCGGTTGCCCCGCACCAAGATCGACGTGTTCAACACGCTGATGGCCCCGCTGGTCAAGCCGGCGCCCGGGCTGGTGGTGCACTTCAAGACGCTGCACGCGTTCACCCAGCCGGCCTCGATCCGGCCGACCGCGCGCATCTACCGGCGGCTGAACTACCCGCGGACCGCGCGGATGGCCGACGCGATCATCATCAACTCGCAGAGCCTGCGCGCCGAGGTGCTGCACTACCTCGACGTCGATCCGGCCAAGCTGCGCCTGATCCCGGAGGCGGTGGACCACGACCTGTTCCGGCCGGGTGACCGGGACGAGGCCGCGCGGCACGTGGCGCAGCGCTACGGCGTGCGGGACCCGTTCGTGCTGTTCGTGTCCTCGCTGTGGCCGTACAAGAACTGCGCCGGCCTGATCCGGGCGTTCGCCGCGGCCAAGCCGGAGTTGGGCGGGCGCAAGCTCGCCGTGGTCGGGCACGGCCGGGACACCGAGCACATGGCCGAACTGACCGCGCTGGCCGCCTCGCTCGGGGTTGCCGACGACATCGTCTGGGTCGGCGGCGTGCCGCTGGAGGAGACGGTGCACTTCTACCGCGCGGCCGACGTGTTCGTGTACCCGTCGTTCAACGAGACGTTCGGCCTGCCCATCCTGGAGGCGATGGCCGCCGGTTGCCCGGTGGTGACCTCGGACACCAGCGCGATGCCGGAGACCGCGGGCAGTGCCGCGCTGCTGGCCGACCCGAAGGACCCCGACGCCATCGCCGCCGCGATCCTGGCCGCCTGCGGCCCGGACAACGACCGGCTGCGCGCGGCGGGTCCGGTGCGGGCCAAGGAGTTCAGCTGGGCGGCCACCGCCGAGGCGACCCTGGCCGTCTACCGCGAGGTGTACGCCCGGACCGGGGGACGCCGATGAGGGTCCTGGTCACCGGCGGCGCCGGGTTCATCGGCTCACACACCTGCGACCGGCTGGTGTCGCAGGGCCACGAGGTGATCGTGCTGGACGCGCTGACCGCTCCGGTGCACCGGGACGGCAAGCCCAACCACCTCACCCCGGGCGCCGACCTGTTCGTCGGCGACGTGCGCAACCGCGACCTGCTGGCCAACCTGCTGCGCCGGGTGGACGCGGTGTACCACTTCGCCGCCTACCAGGACTACCTTCCGGACTTCGCCTCGTTCACCGACGTGAACGTGACCTCGACGGCGCTGCTGTACGAGATCATCGTGGCCGAGCGGCTGGAGTTGGCCCGGGTCGTGGTGGCCTCGTCGCAGGCGGCCATGGGCGAGGGCCTCTACCGGTGCGCCGAGCACGGCGAGCAGACCCCGGACATGCGTCCGGAGGTGGCGCTGGAACGGTCCGAATGGGATCTGGGCTGCCCGGTCTGCGGCGGCCCACTCGAGATGCTCGCCACCCCGGAGCGGGTGTCGAACCCGCAGAACGCCTACGGGATGTCCAAGTACGGCCAGGAGACCGTGGCGGTGAACCTCGGCCGCCGGTACGGGATCCCGACCGTCGCGCTGCGCTACAGCATCGTGCAGGGTCCCCGGCAGTCGGTCTACAACGCCTACTCCGGCGCCTGCCGCATCTTCAACCTGCACTACCTGCTCGGCAGCGCACCGACGCTGTACGAGGACGGCCAGGCGATCCGGGACTACGTCAACATCCACGACGTGGTGGACGCGAACCTGCTGGCGCTGACCGACGACCGGGCCGCCGGCCGGGTGTTCAACGTCGGCGGCGGAACCGGGTACACCACCGAGCAGTTCGCCGACGTGGTCCGCCGGCAGTACGGGTCGGAGGCGCCCGGCCGGGTCACCGGTGAGTACCGGTTCGGCGACACCCGGCACATCCTGTCCGACATCGACGCACTCAAGCAGTTGGGCTGGTCGCCGCAGCGCACGCCGGCCGACTCGGTGGCCGAGTACGCCGAGTGGCTGCAGGGAATGCCCGGCCTGGACGAGATTCTGGCCGCGGCGAACGCGAAGATGCGCGCCCTCGGCGTCGTGCGCAAGGCGCAACGGTGAAGGCTTTCCTGCTCGCCGCCGGGCTCGGCACCCGGCTGCGGCCGATCACCGACCGGATGCCGAAGTGCATGGTGCGGATCGGTTCCCGGCCGTTGCTGGACATCTGGCTGGACGCGCTGGGCAAGGCCGGCGTGACCGAGGTGCTGGTCAACCTGCATCACTTCTCCGAGTTGGTGCGCGCGCACGTCGCGGGCCGCACCGGCGGGCCGCGCGTGCGGCTGTTCGCCGAGCCGGAACTGCTGGGCAGCGCGGGAACCCTGCTGGCCAACCGGGACTGGGTGGCCGGCGAGGAGATGTTCCTGGCGGTCAACGCGGACAACCTGACCGACTTCGACCTGACCCGGCTGATCGACGCGCACCGGGCGACCGACGCGCCGGCCACCCTGACGGTGTTCACCGCGCCGCGGCCCAGCGAGTGCGGCATCGTCGAGGTGGTGGCCGGCCAGGTGGTCGGCTTCGCCGAGAAACCCGAGCAGCCGCGCGGAAACCTGGCCAACGCCGGCATGTACGCGTTCGCCCCGGCCGTGCTGGACGAGATCGCCGGGCCGGTGCCCAGGGACATCGGGCACCACCTGCTGCCCCGGCTGGTCGGCCAGGCGCGGGCGATCCCGTTGGGCGACAGCTACTTCATCGACATCGGCACCCCGGCCGCGCTGGACCGAGCCCGGGCGGACTGGGAAGGGAGGGGGCAGCAATGATCATCACTCAGACCCCGCTGCGGGTCGGCCTGGTCGGCGGTGGAACCGACCTGCCCGACTACTACCGCGAGCACGGCGGGCGGGTGCTCAACGCCGCCATCGACAAGTTCGTCTACGTCATCGTCAAGCAGCGCTTCGACGACGACATCTACGTCAACTACTCGCGCAAGGAGATCGTCTCGCGGGTGGAGGACCTGCAGCACGAACTGGTGCGCGAGGCCCTGCACATGGCCGGGATCCGGGGTGGCGTGGAGATCACCACGCTGGCCGACATCCCGTCCGCCGGGTCCGGGCTGGGCTCGTCGTCCTCGGTGACCGTCGGTCTGCTGCACGCGCTGTTCGCCTACCAGGGCCGGCAGGTCTCCGCCGAGGAGCTGGCCGAGCGGGCCTGCGCGATCGAGATCGACCGGTGCCGCAAGCCGATCGGCAAGCAGGACCAGTACGCGGCCGCGTTCGGCGGGATCTGCGACATCCGGTTCGGCCGCGGCGACCGGGTCGTGGTCGACCAGATCGACCTGACCGCCCCGCTGCGCCGCCGGTTCCAGGACGAGCTGCTGCTGTTCTACACCGGCATCACCCGCAAGGCGGACAACATCCTCGGCGAGCAGACCGCCAACATCGCCAACCGGATCCCGCAGCTCGACGAGCTGCGCGACCTGGCGGGCGTGGCGGCCGACGGGCTGCGTGCCGGCGACACCGACGCGGTCGGCGCCGCGCTGTGCAAGAGCTGGCAGGCCAAGCGCACGCTGGCCACCGGGGTGTCCAACCAGCAGATCGACGACGCCGTGCAGGCCGCGCTGGACGCCGGCGCGACCGGCGCGAAGGTCACCGGCGCCGGCGGCGGGGGCTTCCTGCTCGTCACCTGCCCGGTGGAGAATCAGCGCGTGGTCCGGGAGCGGCTGGCCGCCATGACCGAGCTTCCGATCAAGCTGGAGCCCCTCGGCTCCCGGGTGATCTTCAACGTGCACCGGGACATCTGGGGCTGAGGGCCCGCCGCCCGCCGACGAGGGGAACCGCATGCCGGCACGACCAGTCCTGCCAACGGAACTGCGTCGTCCCCTGTTACTCGTCGCGATGATCGCCGCACTGGTGGTCATCGCGCTCGGGGTGACCTACGCCGCGGGCGGCCGGCTGGGTCCCTGGGACGGCCGGGCCATGCCGCTGTACGGTTTCGAGCCGCCGTGGCGGACCTTCGCGCTGGTGGTGGACTTCCTGGGCGAGCCGGTGGGAGTGGTGCTGGTCGTCGGCGCGCTCGTCGGCGTCGCCCTGCTGTTGCGCCGGCCCCGCGCGGCCGTGCTCGTCGTGGCCGGCGTCGGGCTCGGCGGCGCCATCACCACCCTGCTCAAACCCGTTGTGGGGCGGCCGATCCACGTCGACTACCTGGCCTATCCCAGTGGCCACACGGCAACCCTGACCGTGGTCGGGTTCGTGACCGGCCTGCTGCTGGCCGACCGGACCGGCGCCGGCCGGCGGTTGGGCCTGGTGTTCGTGCTGGGCCTGGCAACCGTCGGCGCCGCCGCGATGTCCTACTCCCAGACGATGCTCTCCGCGCACTACCTCACCGACACCGTCGGCGGCTACTGCGTGGCGCTGACCATCGTGCCGCTGCTCGCGCTGGCGATCGACCGGCTGGCCGGCCGGCTCCGGCCGGCAGGCGCCGGTCAGGCCTTGCTGAGCAGGAAGTAGGCGTACCGGGAGTCCAACTCGTTGCGGGGAACCAGTTCGACCGACTCCGGCCGCAGCCCGCAGCGCTCGGCGAGCTCCCAGAACCCGGCGATCGGGTAGGTCGTCATCTCGGCCACGCCGGAGCGGTAGGAGCGCCGCCGCGGCCGGCTGAAGAACCGGCCGTCGTCGTACTTGACCTGGATCAGCGCCAGCCCGCCGGGTGCGAGCACCTCGGCCGCGATCCGCAGCAGCCGCTCCCCGTACTCCGGGGTGGGGATCAGCTCGAAGACGTAGCAGCACAGGAAGACGTCGCACTCGCCACCGATCTCGGCGACGGCGCGCTCCGGTTCGGCGACCTCGACCAGCACCGGGCGGTACGCGGTGTCGCACTGCGCGGCCACCTGCCGGCCGCATTCGGCCAGGCTCTCCGCCGAGATGTCCACCCCGACGAACTCCTCGGCGCGCGGCGCGAAATGCACGGCGTTGGCGCCGCCGCCGCAGCCCCATTCCACGACCCGGCGCCAGGGCCGGGTGAACTCCACCTTGCGCGCGCCGCGCTCGAACAGCTCCAGATGCCGCCTGCCGAGCTGGAACCACAGGTCGCCGTCACCGAAAACGTTGGCGTCGCGCCAGTGCGAGTCCGCCTTCCAGCGGGTCACGCCGGTGTCGGTCCAGTATTCCTGGGCCTGCGCCGAGATCTGCGACTCGGACTGGGTGAAACCGGCGCTGGCCAGGGTACGGAGCAGCAGCTCCCGTCCCCTGCCGCCCATCCGCCGGATCGAAACCTTGAGGGAGGGGTTGCCGCTCAGTTGACTTCCTTCGTTCACGCGAACCGCCGGAAGACGGGTCGCACCGGCCGGCCGCCCAGCCAAGGAGCTGGATCATCCACGTCGAGCGCCTTGCGGTACACCGCGCAGGCCTGCGCGACGGCGTCGACCGTGCGGTCGATGTCGTCGTCGGACAGCGCGCTGCTGACCACGAAGGAAGGTCCGATGACGCCGTTGGTGAGCAGCTGCCGCAGGAACAGCGTGCGGTACTCCTGGGACGGACGCAGGTTCGCGTCCAGGGTGGCGAACACGAGGTTGCTGGCCCGGCCCCGGACCAGCACATGGTCGCCGACCCCCATGGCGGCGGCGACCTCGCGGACGCCGGCGGCGAGCCGGTCGCCCAGCGCGTGCAGCCGGGCGGCGATGCCCTCCTGCGCGTAGGTGTCCAGCACGGCCATCGCGGCGGCCAGCGAATGGGTCTCCGCGCCGTGCGTGGTGGACAGCAGGAACACCCGCTCGCGCGGGTCGCGCACGCCGCCCTGCTCCATCAGGTCCCGGCGGCCCGCGAGGGCGGACACCGCGAACCCGTTGCCGAGCGCCTTGCCGAACGTCGACAGGTCCGGGGTGACGCCGTACACGCCCTGCGCGCCCGCCTCCGACCAGCGCAGCCCGGTGATCATCTCGTCGAAGATCAGCAGGGCGCCGTGCCGGTGGGCCAGGTCCCGCAGCCCCGCCAGGTAGCCCGGCGGCGGCTCGTGCTGGGTCGCCGCCTCCAGGATCAGGCAGGCGATCTGGCCCGGGTGCGCGGAAAGCAGCTGCTCGGCGGCGGTCAGGTCCCCGTACGGGAAGGAAACCGTCTGCTGCTGGGGAATCCCGGCGTTCATCGGCGTGGGCCCGATGAACCAGTCGTCGGTGGAGAAGAACGGCTGGTCCGCGCACATGGCCACCAGTGGCCGGCCGGTGGCCGCCCGGGCCAGCCGGATCGCCGCGGTGGTGGCGTCCGAGCCGTTCTTGGTGAACTTCACCATCTCCGCGGTCGGCACCGCGGCCAGGAACCGCTCGGCCGCGGTCAGCT
This sequence comes from Actinophytocola sp., assembly GCF_035712165.1. GTDB lineage: Bacteria > Actinomycetota > Actinomycetes > Mycobacteriales > Pseudonocardiaceae > DASYTH01. Next base: position 23,586 of record NZ_DASTBH010000083.1, read on the forward strand.
CGATGATGCTGGGCCGCACGAAGTTGGCGCCCCGGTCCAGTTCCCGGCGCACCGCCTCGGTCACCCTCGGGTGCGCGTGCCCGAGGCTCACCGCGCGCAGGCCGGAGCCGTACTCGATGTAGGAGTTGCCGTCCACGTCCCACACGTGCGCGCCGCGACCGTGCGAGATGACCGGTGCCATGCCCTCCGGGTACTGGTCGTCGCCCTTGGCATAGGTGTGCGCGCCGCCCGGGATCACCGCGTGCAGCCGCTCGTTGGCCGCCTGGGACTTCGCCAGCGAGAGCTCTGAGCTCATGCGATCACCCCTGAGATCCGGGTCAGGGCCGCCGAAAGCGGTGGCGCCGTGCGGTCCCGTTCGGACAGCAGGGTCGGCGGCAGCGGCCACGGGATCGCCAACTCCGGGTCGTCGAAGGCGATCGCCAAGTCCTCGGCCGGGTCGTGCGGCCGGTCGATCCGGTAGGACACGTCGGCCAGGTCGGTCAGCGCCTGGAACCCGTGCGCGCAGCCGGCCGGCACGTAGAGCGTCACCTGGGTCTCGCCGGACAGCAGGAAGAACTCCCGGTTTCGGAACGTCGGCGAGTCCGGCCGCAGGTCCACCACGACGTCGAACACCTCGCCGGACGAGCAGCGCACCAGCTTGGCCTCCCCGGCCCCGGAGCGCAGGTGCATGCCGCGCACCACCCCCCGGACCGAGCGGGACACGCTGTCCTGGGCGAAGCCGTCCGGGTCGATGCCGACCCCGGCCACCACCTCGCGGTCGAACGTGCGGCAGAAGAACCCGCGCTCGTCGACGTGCGGCGTGGGCTCGAACAGGTACGCGCCGGCGATGGCCGGGACCGGGATCGCCTTCATCGGACCTCCACGGCCGCGCGGGCCGGGAACAACGCCGCGGACAACGCCTCGAACTGCCGCTCGAGCCGTTGCCTGGTCACCAGGTTGCGCTCGGCCAGGATCTTCTGCAGTCCGCCCGAACGCCGTTCCAACTCGGTGAACTGGGCGATCAGCCGGTCGAGGTCCAGCGAGCGGGCCTGCTGCACGAACTCGTTGAGCCCCATGGACGCCATCAGCACGTCGTTCTTGGCGGCGTAGCCGATCGACACGGTCGGCGTGCAGGCCTTCAACGCGCACAGCACGTTGTGGTAGCGGGTGGCCACCACGGCGTCGACCGCCGCCATCTCCCGCATCAACTCGTCCAAACTGGACACCGAGGCGGCGCTGACCTGTCCGGCCGGCCCGGCGGCGAGGATCTCGGCGACAACCGGCTCGTCGGCCTTGTCCCCGGTGAACAGCCGCACCGCGCGACCGTTGTCGGTGAGCCAGCGGACGAACCCCTTGATCTTGCCCAGATAGGCGCGATGCAGTTCCTCGGCATGCGCCCGCTCGTCGTTGTCGCCGTGGTAGTCCATCACCCCGACGCCGACCGCGCCGGTAGCCGGACCGGCGACCGGGGCCGGCAGGGCGAACGCCAGGTCCGGGTACACCTCGTCGCCGGCCGCGTCCACCCCCATCTCCCACATGGCGTTGCGCGAGTGCGCGTCCCGGAACGAGCGGTAGTGCGCCATCCGGGCCGCGTGGGTGACCAGCCACCGGGTCATCCGCTTGCTGATGAAGTCGGCCCCGACGCTGACCAGCGCAACCCGGGTCCCGGTCGCCTTGGCGCACCGGGTCAGCCAGAACAGCGAGTACGGAAAACTCCACGGCCGCAACGGAACCGTCGCCTCGAGCACGCCCATGCCGGGCACGATCACGACATCCTGCCGGCGCACCCAGGTCATCGTCCGGAACGGGTCGACCAGCCGGCCGATGATCTTCGCGGCGGGCGCCGGCAACCACCGGATCGACTCGCCCCGGGCCTCGTACCACTGCAGGTGCGTGGCCGGCGCGCCGTACCTGGCCATCACCCGGTCCGGTCCCATGCACATGAAGTCCAGCTCCACGTCGGGATGGCGCTCGCGCAGGTAGTTGACCACCGCGTCGAGCGACCCGTCGTTGCCGAGGTTCCCCGAGCCGAGGATGCCGAACAGGCCGACCCGGGCCGGGCCGGTGTCGCGCCCGCGCGCCATCACGCCGCCCTCCGCCCGGTCCCGGCGCCGGCCGGGAAAGGGTTGAGGCGGTGGCCGATCTCCTGGGCCGGGCGGGTGA
>NZ_DASTBH010000084.1:0-4893 GCF_035712165.1 Actinophytocola sp.
CGATGAGGTCGTGCTCCTGCACCACGTCGCCCTTCTTCACGGCGATCTTGGTGAGCCTGCCCGCGTACTCGGTGAGCACCGGGATCTCCATCTTCATCGACTCCAGGATGACCACGGTGTCACCCTCGGCCACATCCTGACCCTCGTGGCCGACCACCTCGAGCACGTTGGCCACTATCTCGGCGTGGATCTCCGCCATCGAGCGCTCCTCCTCACCGCCGCGGCGACTTCAGGATCATCCAACCACGCGTGGGTGCGAGCCAGCCGACAAGAGCTACGTGCCAAAATTGTTCGGCACAGACCGTGCCAGGAGCACCGAGGAGACCGGACGATGTCGAAGCGCGCTCGCAAGCGCCGGGACCGCAAGAAGAGCTCGGCCAACCACGGCAAGCGGCCGCACAGCTGACCTGCGGGTTGGGGCGCGCACACGCGTCCCAACCTTTCATTCGAGCCGGCCAGCAGGCCATGCGGCTTGGTCTCCCGGGTCACCCACCGGAACCCCAGCTAGTCCTCGCTGACCTCGACGGTCACGCTGGTGGCCTCGACGGTCACGGCGCCGCCGTGTTCCAGCACCGTCTTCCTGATCTTGGCGCGGAGCCGCTCCTTCAGCCCGTCCGGGGCGTGCTCGCCGCCGCACTTGCTCGCCAGCAGCACCTTCAGGTGCTCGTCCAGGCCGTACCGCTCCAGGCAGGGGCTGCACTCGTCGAGATGCTTCTCCAGTAGCTCGCGGCGGGCCTGGTTGCACTCGTGGTCGAGAAACAGCCAGACCTCGGCCAGCACCTCGGAGCAGTCGGTCTCATGGGGCTTACCACAGCTCACGACCCGGCCACCTCTCGCTCGGCCGAGCGCAGGAACCCACGCTCTCGCGCCACATCTGACAGCAGGTCTCGCAGCATCCGCCGGCCGCGGTGCAGGCGGGACATCACGGTGCCGATCGGCGTGCCCATGATCTCGGCGATCTCCTTGTAGGCGAAGCCTTCGACATCGGCAAGGTACACCGCCAGCCGGAACTCCTCGGGGAGCTGCTGCAGGGCTTCCTTGACGTCGGTGTCCGGCAGCCGGTCCATCGCCTCAAGTTCGGCCGAGCGCAGTCCGGTCGAGGTGTGGCTCTCGGCCTGCGCCAGCTGCCAGTCGGTGATCTCCTCGGTGGGCTGCTGGATGGGCTGGCGCTGCCGCCGGCGGTACCCGTTGATGTAGGTGTTGGTGAGAATCCGGTACAGCCACGCCTTGAGGTTGGTGCCGGCGCGGAACGACTCGAACGCCGCGTAGGCCTTGAGGTAGGTCTCCTGGACGAGGTCCTCGGCGTCGGGCGGGTTGCGGGTCATCCGCAACGCGGCGGAGTACAGCTGGTCGAGCAGCGGCATGGCATCGCGCTCGAACCGCTCGGCGCGTTCCGCCGGGCTCTCGGGCATCACGTCGGCCTGGGTATCGGTGCTCGGCACCCGGCTCCCTTCCAGCGACAGTTCCATGCTCGAACACGCATGGGATCTCTTCGAGTTTACGCGGCGGGGCCGGGCGGCCGGCGGGTGCGGGCGGGAAGGCAGCGTGATCGGCACGCCGGACGCAACGCTGCCCGATCCCGTGCCATTCCCTAGGGTTACCCGCATGGCAGGCAGGGCGACGCCCGCGACCGCGCTGCTGACCAGGCAGAAGGTCGCCCACACGGTGCACGAGTACGACCACGACCCGCGGCACGCCTCCTACGGCCTGGAGGCGGCGCAGGCGCTCGGGGTGCCGCCGGAACGGGTGTTCAAGACGCTGCTGGCCGAGGTGGACCGCTCGCTGGTGGTCGGAATCGTTCCGGTTGCCGCGCAGCTCGATCTCAAGGCACTGGCCACCGCGGTGGGCGGCAAGCGGGCCAGGATGGCCGAGATCGGCGCCGCCGAGCGGGCGACCGGGTACGTGGCCGGCGGGATCTCCCCGCTCGGGCAGCGCAAGCGGCTGCGCACCGTGCTGGACGACTCGGCGTCGGCGCTGGACACCCTGTACTGCTCGGCCGGCAGGCGCGGCCTGGAGGTGGAGTTGGCCCCGGCCGACCTCACCCGCCTGCTCGACGCCACGCTCGCGCCCATCGCTGTGTTCGACTAGCGGCCCCGCGCCCGCTCAGTCCAACGGCCGCAGGATGCGGTCCAGCCATTCCTCGACGGTCCGGGCGATGCCGCTGGCGTCGCGCTTGAGCGAGTGGTCGCCGGGGAAGAACACGATCTCACGGTGGTGGGCGGTTTCCGGGCGGCCGAACGGGTCGTTCTCGCCCTGCACCACCAGGGTCGGCACCTGCACCGCGTCCAGCTCCGGCTGCCGGGACTTGTCCGGCCGGCCCGGCGGATGCACCGGAAAGGCCAGGCACACCACCGCGACCGCCTGGCCGTCGGCCGAGGTGCGGCAGGCCACCCGGGCCCCCGAGGACCGTCCGCCGAACACCAGCGGCAGGTCGGCGAAGAACTCCTTGGCCAGCGCCTCGGCGACGGTGAGCCAGGCGGCGTCGAGCTGTGCGGCCGGGGCCGGCGCCCGCCGGCCGGCCACCCGGTAGGGCTGCTCGACCAGTGCCACGTGCACTCCGGCCGCCCGGGCCCCCCGGGCCGCGGCGACCAGGTCCGGGGCGCCGATCCCGCCCCCCGCACCGTGCCCGAGCAGCAGCGCCGCCCGGGGCTCGGGAACGCAGTGCAACTCGGCGCGGGCCGGGCCGTATGCGGTCTCGATCGCGGTGCTGGTCATCGGCGCGACGAGTCGTCCACGTCGAACAGCGCGGGATCATCGAGATCCGGCGCCGGCTCGTAGCGGGCCAGCAGTTCCGGACCGTTGTTGCGCACGCTGTTCACCGCGCTCGACACCGGGCGAAGCTCGAGTGCCGACACCAGTTCCAGCGACGGCGAGGTGAGCAGATCCTCGACGTCCTCCCGGTCGGGGTCGAGCCAGTCCGCCCACGACTCGCGGGGCAGCATCAGCGGCATCCGGTTGTGGATGTCGCTGAGCTGGCCGAGGGCGTCGGTGGTCAGCACCGTGTAGGTGACCAGCGGCTCGGCCTCCTCGTCGGCCTTGTCCCGCCAGGTGGACCACAGCCCGGCGAACGCGATGCTCGCGCCGTTCGTGGTGGTCATGAAGTACGGCTGTTTGGTCCCGCCGTCCTTGCGCCATTCGTACCAGCCGTCCGCCGGCACCAGACAGCGCCGCTTGGCCAGCGAGGACTTGAACGCCGGCTTGCTGGCCACGCTCTCCACCCGGGCGTTGATCATCTTGGCGCCGATCGACTTGTCCTTGGCCCAGAACGGCACCAGGCCCCAGCGCATCACCCGCAGGCTGCGCACCGTGCGGTCCGGATCCGGGTTGCCCTCCTCGTCGCGGGGATGCCGCTGGACGACGGTGACCTCCTCCTTGGTCGGAGCGACGTTGTAGTCGGCCCGTGGTTGGTAGGAGTCGGTCTCGTCAACCGCGTCGAACTCCGCCGCCAGCGTCGCCGGGTCCTTCGTCGCCGCATAACGTCCACACAACTGCGACCACCTCCGTGAGCGATCGTGACATGTCCCACCGACACAAGCGAGCCGGCAATGCGGGATCATCTACAACCATGACGCATTGGTCGGCACCCATGGCGACGGCACCGGTCCGGGCGACGGTATCCGTCCCCGGATCGAAGTCGATCACCAACCGGGCCGTGCTGCTGGCCGCGTTGAGCGGAGCCGACACCGTCGTGCGCGGGGTGCCGGCCAGCCGTGACTCGACCCTGATGCTGGACGCGCTGGCCGCCCTCGGCGTGCCGGTGACGGTGGCCGGCGAGGTGGCGCGTTTCGGGGCGCACGAAGGGTTTCGCGGCCCGGCGTCGATCGACTGCGGCCTGGCAGGAACCGTCATGCGGTTCGTCCCGCCGGCCGCCGCCCTCGCCGACGGGCAGATCCGGTTCGACGGTGACCCCCGGGCCCGCGAGCGTCCCATGGGGACGGTGCTGGAAGCGTTGCGCGCCTTGGGAGTTCGCATCGACGGCGACGCCCTGCCGCTCACCGTGCACGGCACGGGCGCGGTCGAGGGCGGCGAGGTGACCATCGACGCGTCGCAGTCCTCGCAGTTCGTCTCCGGCCTGCTGCTCTCCGGCGCGCACTACCGGCGCGGGGTGACCGTGCGGCACGCCGGAAAACCGGTGCCGTCGTTGCCGCACATCGAGATGACCGTGGCCATGCTCCGTGAGGCAGGGGTCGCGGTGGACGACAGCACACCGAACACCTGGCAGGTGGCGCCCGGCCGGATCTCCGCCCGGGACTGGGTCGTCGAGCCGGATCTGTCCAACGCCACGCCGTTCCTCGCCGCCGCGGCGGCCACCGGCGGCACGGTGACCGTGCCCGGCTGGCCGCACCGGACCACCCAGGCGGGTGATGCGATCCGTTCGATTCTCCACTCGATGGGTTGCACGGTAACGCTTTCCGATGACGGGCTGACCGTCACCGGGCCGCCCGAACTGTCCGGAGTGGACCTTGACCTGCACGATGTCGGTGAGCTGACACCGACCGTCGCCGCGCTGGCCGCGCTGGCCGAGGGGCCGTCGGTGTTGCGCGGCATCGCCCACCTGCGCGGGCACGAGACCGACCGGCTGGCCGCACTGGCGACCGAGCTCAACGGGCTCGGCGGCGCGGTCACCGAGACGGCGGACGGCCTGGAGATCACGCCAGCCGGTCTGCACGGCGGTCTGTGGCACGCCTACGCCGACCACCGGATCGCCACCGCGGGCGCGATCGTCGGCCTGGTGGTGCCGGACGTCCTGGTCGACGACATCGCCACCACCGCGAAAACCATGCCCGACTTCCCTGGTATGTGGGCAGGAATGCTGGGGACGTGACGGGCCGGGCTCGGCGCGAAGACTGGCGCAGGCTGGACGAGGCGGACGTCCGGGTCCGCCCCGGGCGG